>CAITRH010000516.1 GCA_903894755.1 uncultured delta proteobacterium | reverse complement strand
CTTTTTGCGGCATTTGATAACGCGGCTCCCTTCTTCAGAACCGGTCCTCAAAACTGCACTCCCGGAGACGGCGTCCTTACTGCGCGCCACGCCTCCGTTCGCTCCCGCCGCGAACCCACACCCGCCGGACCGTCAAATGCCCAGTCCGACGAGCCTGCCCTCACCCGTCCTGTCCCGATGGGCAGCTCGAACGACATCGCGAGATCAAACCGCTAGCAGGAGAGATCTCGCGAATCAGGCGATCTAAAAGCACGTCCAGTGCCATCCCGTCCCCCCCTAGAACATTCGGTTTTTTCCGCATCGAGGCTGTCCGGGCCACCGGAGGCCCTGTTCTGGACAGGGAGCGGACCACAGAGGCTGTTGTCCTGAAGGACACGGAGCCGACGAGCCTTTGGCAGCGGTGGGCTCCGGGGGTTGCAAGGCAGCGGCTGGCGTCAGAGCAGCGACCGAAACCACGTTGCCCCCTTCCGACCACTCGGCGATCCAGGCCACCAGGACCCAAGTCAGGCGCGTACCTTCACGTCCACCAAAATCCCCCGCGTCCCCCGCCCAAGACGTACCGTGAGACGTCGCCAGCGCCCATTGCCCGAACGCATGTCGCGCGCAATCATCTCCGTCGCCTTGACTACCAGCGCCTTGGGAACATCCACCGCCGCAAGCGTGCCTGCCCCGTCCGACGCTACCAGCGTGACTGCCAATCGAGGCGCAGCGTCGCCATACTCAATCTGCAGCACCAAGAGCCCTTGCTGAAAGCCCCCTTGAAGCGCCGTCGTCAGTGTACTCAACGCCAACTGGGCAACCGGTGCCACTAGCTCCCTTGCTGGTTCGCGCACATCGGCAGCTGCCGCAAGCGCCAACGGTGGAGGAAACGGTGTTTTGGACGCCACAATCTCGTCTGCAATGGAAAAGAGCTCGTCCCCAGGATCGAGCGCGGGTAGATCCACAACGGAGGGGCCTTGCGTAGGAGCTGCAGGCGCCGCCGCTGCAAAAGGATCGTCCAGACCAGGATCGAGCGGTATGGACGACGGCCGTTCGATCGTTATGGACGACGGCCGTTCGAACGTCTCAGGCTCGAACTGACGCTCCCGAAGTGGTGCTGCTGCTGCTGACGGAATCGAGAACCGTGACGACGGTGGCTCCTGAAGCTCGGAAGGAACCATCGAGCCGCGCCCAGGTGCCGACGAGGCCGTGCGTGAACCGTACGCCGGTGGCGAGCTTCGCTTCTCACGCTCGGATTGCGGAACCTCGAAGAGCGCCAAGTAGTTGATCCCACCATTGGAGCGCGATCGAAGCATCCCGTCCGCATGCGCAAGGACCGCTGCAATATGTGCTAGCAGCTTCGCCTCCTCTTCGTTCGCTACGGCCACCCCTTCGCTCGTGAGCGACACAATCCCGTGACGCTGCCCTTCTGCAAAAGCTAGATCCATGCTGGCTTTGGGACGTTGCCCGATACGTCCGCTCCACCACCACCTCCACATGCCAAGATCAGGAGTCAGTGAGCCAATGACCTCAATGCGCGCCTCCCAAAGGATCGACCCCTTGGCCGCATACACCACCACCCCGCGCGGGCCGTCCAGCTTGGCCTCGTCGTGCCCTGCAACATGCGCCGTCTGGCTGGCTAGCATCCGCTGCACGTCCCCCTCCATGAGGGACGCTAAACGCATGAATTTGACGTCGCCGCGCAACGAACCCATCGATTCCTCCTGTCAGTTGGCCCGAACCTGCGCGAGCACCCGAAACCGTTGCTCGGACCCAGGTGGTACGTACATCTGCACGGCCCGCAGCGAAGAGTCCTGGTCCGGTTGCCACGAGTGCCTGGTTCCAGGAGCCACCACCACAATCTGCCGAGGTCTCAAACGCTTCGTTTCTCCCTCGACAGTAAATGCCCCGGAAGCCTCCACCGCTCCTAGAATCTCCCAGGCCCCCGGATGAACATGCTCTGGAACCGACGCAGTCCCCTCGAGACGTCCCACGTACACGTCCGTCGAAACCCCCTCGCCATCAAGAAAAGCACGCATGGTCCCATTGGCAAAAATCAACGGCTTTGCAGCACGCGCCACCCGATGGCCCTCCGCAGGACAGCTCTTTCCCACCGGCTCCACGGCCGCAAGAAGTGCAACCCCCTCCCCCACTAAATCGAAACGCGTAGCTTTCCCCGATGCCCCCACAACAAGCGCATCGCCCACGCCAAGGTCTTCCCCAAGCGCCTTGGCCCATCCTGAAACCACCGAAACCACCACCAGCTCGCACACACGCGCAGTCACTGGAGCCGACGCCCGCGTCAAGTCCACAAACGTTGCCGTCACCGGCTCGTGCGGCGCTGCTCCTGCGTCAACTTCAACCCGCGCAATGGTCAGCGGCGGCCCCACAATCACGGAGGTCCGCTCCCGTGTGCACGACAGAACCACAACGGCCAGAAGAGCAAGCCTGCGCATCATCACGCCTGCTGCGCCCTCTGCCGAATGAGCCCCTCTTGGGCCGTCGACGCCACCAAACGCCCGTCTGCCGTAAACACCCGTCCCCGCACCAGCCCCCTCGCCCCCTGCGCCGATGGACTGTCGATGACATGCAGCAGCCACTCGTCCACCCGAAACTCCCGATGAAACCACATGACATGGTCGAGACTTGCCACCTGCATTCCAGGGGTCAGCCAGGTCACTCCGTGCGGAAGGAGCGCGGTGGTCAAGAACGAATAATCCGAGGCGTACGCGAGCAAGGAGCGGTGCATAGCAGGGTCGTCCGAGAGCTTGCCCGTGGCGCGAAGCCAGACGGAACGTAGGGGAGCTTGTGGCGACGGTAGAAACGGGTCGTCGGCGGGGTCGACAGGACGCAGCTCAAAAGGACGGTCGGCGAGGGCCCGTCCCCTCAGAAACTTGGGAAGACGCTGGGCGAACGCTGCCAGTCGTTCTTGCTCGGTGGGGACCGACTCGGGCGGCGGGGCTGTGGGGAGCTTGTCTTGATGGTCCAGGCCTTCCTCGGGCTTCTGAAACGACGCGGCCAGATTGAAGATCGCCTGGCCATCTTGGATCGCCACCACACGGCGCGTGGTGAATGAGCCGCCATCGCGGATTCGGTCCACGTCGTAAACAACCGGTTTGCTTACGTTACCGGGGCGCAAGAAGTAGGCGTGAAGCGAATGAGGAAGGCGCTCGGAAGGGACCGTTTGCACCGCCGCTGAGAGCGCCTGTCCGAGCACCTGACCGCCGAAGACGATCCCCCAGCCGAGGTCTTGGCTCTGACCGCGAAACAAATTGGTTTCGATGCGCTCCAAGGCAAGGAGATTGACGAGCTCGTCGAGGACAGATGGCATGACAGGAACCTCCAAGTAGCATCGCGGGGACTTGCGGCGCGCGCTTGCTTGCCCATAATCGCCTCCCCATGGAC
The DNA here is from genome assembly GCA_903894755.1 of uncultured delta proteobacterium. Classification (GTDB taxonomy): domain Bacteria; phylum Myxococcota_A; class Polyangia; order Polyangiales; family Polyangiaceae; genus CAITRH01. The sequence goes on along the minus strand of CAITRH010000516.1, from coordinate 6,500 downwards.
CAGCAACTCTTACGTGCCTATTTGTCGACGGTCTACGAGTTTCCGACCGGGTCAGGCCCTCTGCGGGCGTCGATGGATGGCGACGTGCCCAACGACCCGGCGACCCTGCCCGATCTCTTGACCCGTCCCTTTGCCGTTCTGACCGCCTACAACCCGCGCTCCATGCTTCTTCCCCGCAAAGTGAACGAGGGGAGGCACATCGTGATGCGCGATCTATTGATCCTCGGCTGCTACCGGGTCGAAGCGTGCGTGGGCTACGAAGAAGAGCCGGAAGGGACCTGGCGCGAGCCTTCGTGGCTCGTACACAACATGGACCGAGAGGAGGTCCTGGCTGCTGGACGGGTCTTTCGACAGAACACCGTGGTGATGTGCCGTAACGCGCGGCCCGAGCTGATCATCACGGACCCGACCTTCGACGACGTCGGCAAAGTGGTGGTTGGTCACTGGCGCGTGCGCGCATAAACCGCATCCATCTCGGCCAAAGCCTCGTCTGGCAGAAATGGCGGGTCTCGATCTGGACGCGGTTTAGGAAACCGCCGCCCGCTACCGCCAGGGCCTTTACAGCTCCTTGCGGCGACCTGTACAAAAAAGGGGTGAATTTCCCAGTCGACCTCACGACGCTGTCTGCGCCCGCCCAACGGATTCTCGACCCCAAAGCCCCCGCACCGCTCCGTCAGATGGCAGCGCGTGGCATAGCTCCCGGGCTCAAACCCGGCGACACGCTCACCGTCATTGCGCTCCTTGCCGAGTTCCCCGACGAAGCCATCGCAGCCGTGGCCCAGGCGACCCTGGGCAAGCTTCCTGCGCCCCTCTTGAATGGTGCGCTCTCGGGAGACCTTCCAGCTGGGGTCATCGATCTCCTTGCGCTGCGTTATGTCAACGACGCGCTGCTGGCTCAAAAGATCCTGGCGCTTCCCAGCATTGCTCCCGAGACCGTGGCCGACATGGCGTCGAAGGCCGATGAGGCGCTGGCCGAGTTCATCGCAACCAACGAAGAGCGCTTGCTCAAGAACCCGCGCATCATCGAGAAACTGTACATGAACAAAGCCACCCGCATGTCGACGTCCGACAGGCTCATCGAGCTTGCGGTCCGCAATGGCATCGAGGTGACAGGAATCCCTGCGTTCCGAGAGGCCGCAACGGCCATTGCCAACGAGCTCATTCCCGAGCCGTCCATAGAGCCCACGCCTGACGACATCTTGTTCAAGGAGACCGACGCCATTGCGGAACGAACGGAGCTTGCGCCCGAAGAGGTCCATCATGTGGACGAAGCCTCTGGAGAAGAGGTGGTCAATGAGCGTGCACTGCCCCTTCATGCACAAATTGGCAAAATGAGCATCTCGCAGAAAATCCGCAGGGCCATGCTTGGCAACTCCGCCGAACGCATGCTCCTTGTGCGCGACTCGAACAAGTTGGTTTGCACCGCCGCCGTGCGAAGTCCGATGATGCAGGAACGCGAGATCGTGCAGATCAGTGCAAGTCGGAGTGTCCCTGAGGAGGTACTTCGGCTCCTCGCCAACAGCAAGAAATGGTCTGGGCTGCACGAAGTGAAGTACAACCTGGTGAGCAATCCGCGGTGTCCTTTCGCGCTTGCGTCGAAGTTCCTTTCTCACATGCACGAGCACGAGCTGAAGGTTCTTGCCAAGAGCAAGAATGTCCCGGGCGCTGTTGCGGCGGGGGCTCGCCAGATCCTGCAGCGACGCAAGAAGTAGGACCGCGTCTTCATCTCGGCTCGGCAGAAGCCAGGAGCCGGGTGGCGCCCAGCACGCCCACGGGAAGAACGAGTAGGCTCACACACGGAACCACCAGCACCAACATGGCCGCAAGTCCAAAGCCCAAGACCGCACCGAAGTGTTGTCCTATCCAGCGTAGACGGCCCCGGACTCCCACTCCGCGAAGGCCAAAAGGATAGTCGAGGAAGTCCCACGCAATGATCAGCGCCCCCACCAGCACCTTGAGCGGCACGGTCACCAGCACGGCAGGTGGAACCAAGAACCCAAGGAGCGCCAAGAGCGCCAACACGGGAAGTCCCAAGGCCAGTCCAACAAAGGTCACCCGAAGCGATCTCAACGTTGACGCAACCAGGGGTTCTTCTGGACGAGGCGGAAGTCCCAGGGCCTGTTCTTGTCCGCGAACAAGCCCATCGAGGGCCCACCCCGAAAGAGGCTGGGCAAGGGACAAGGAGACCACTAGGGCCACCACGAGTCCAAGGGCTCCAAAGACGACAAGCAGCGCCCAATGTCCTGCGGTGGCCCACCCTCCGCTGTGCGCTCCAAGGAGAGCCCCCTCCGCTCGCACAGCCCCCCACAGACCGAGCGCGCTGGCAAGCCCAAACAGCGCCATCGCCACGATCATGGGGACCACCGCGTGGTGCCACACCGCAGGGGTCTTTGCGAGGAATCCCAGGCCTTCGAAGTACGCCACGAAGCCCGAGAAAAACCGAGGGGCAGGAGCTGCTTTAGGGGGAGGAGTCGCAACCATCATGTTCCGAGACTACACGGGTTTCCTTGCGCGTACTCCGAGTTCTCGCCTCCACCGAGCATCGATGCTACAGGCGGTCCGTGTCGGCATGCGCTTGCTAATCCTCCTCCACGCTGTGTCTCTGGGAATCCTCCTCTTCGGGATGCGCCCTGGGCCTGTTGCGTCCGTGGTGCGGTGCTCCGCCATCGTGGCCGTCGTGTCCTCGAGCTCGAACGCCGACTACCCGGAGCCGTGCGAGGCTGAGACCGACGAGCCTGAGGAGGCCGAGGGCGATGACGCCGACGACGACGCCGCGCTTCCCGAAGCCGCGGGGCATCCCCAAGTCTGGGCCGTTGCCGTCCAACGGGGGCAACGTGTCGCCATGCAGCCTCCGGTACAAGAGCACCCGATCAGACTCGAAAGACCGCCCACATCCTGACCGTGCTTGTTCACGCAGGCTCTGAGGCGACGACCTCCACGGTCGTAGGTCGCGGACCTTTCACAAAGATCTGATTGCACTCCGGCCACGCCGGATCGGAATAAGAGGTACTTGGAATGAACCATGACGTCAAAGTACGTCCATGTCGATGCAGAGGTCGTGTCCTGTTCGCCTGGGCATGCCTGCTCACCGTGCTTTGCTGCGCTAGCAATGCCGTAGCGAATTGGCCCCCCTTGGAACTGGTCGTAGCCAGAGCCCGCTCGCGAGCGCTGATCGCCGTGGACGCCCGCGGGGCTCTGCGCAGCGCACAAGCCGCAGCCGTGGGGGCACGTGTGTCGCGCCTTCAGAATCCCTATTTCGAAATCTTCGGCGACCGAGGCGCCTACACCCACGACGTGCAACTTCAGTCCAATCTGTGGCTTCCCATCGAGGTCGGCACCCAGCGCCCTGCCCGCATTGACGAAGCCAATGCCTTGGTGGACTGGCGAGGTCGCAGCCTCGTCGACGCTGAGGCTCGCGCTGTCGGAGAGGCTGTCTACAGCTACGGCGCCGTGCTAGTTGCCAGCGCGCGTCTTTCCGAAGCCGAGCGCGGTGAGGACGAAGCCAACGTGGAAGCTCGCTATGTGTCGGGGCGACTGGACGCTGGCGACGCAACTCTCTTCGATCAGGGGCTCGCTGAGGCCGAAGTTGGACGTTGGTCTCAGCTTCGTGCGGAAGCAGGTCTCGAGCTTGTCCAGGCGCGCGCGCGCCTAGAGGTCCTTGTCGGGCTCCCACAGATGGACCGTCCACCGGAAGCCCCCTGCAGTGCGCCCACACTCCGCCAGCCCGGCGACGCGGTACGCAGTCCCGAGATCGTGTCGCAGTCGCCGCTCGTGCGCCTCCTCGCTGCAGAAGCCGTCTACTGGGAGGCAAACCGCAAGAGGACTGTTGCGGAAGCCTACGCGCCACTCAACTTCGTGCTTTCCCTCAATCGAGGCGACTATGGAGAAACGCGCGCGGGTGGCGCAGTCGCCTGGACCTTTCCCATCACGCGCCGCAATCAGGGCGAGGCGGCCCGTGCAGAGGCCGAACACACGAGGGTGACGGACCTCGAGGGGGCATTGCGTGCAACGATCACCGTGCGCCTAAGGGCAGCCTACGAGACGCTGGCTGGCGCGCGTACGGCTATCGAGCATGTGGACTCCACAACGCTTCCTGCCGCTCAACGCGTGGTGCTCGCAGCCACGGAGGGACGCAAGGCTGGCAAGGTCGATCCTGTGCGGGTGGTCATTGCGCGCCGGGATCTTGCCGTGGCCCGTTCGCGCCGCCTCGATCTGGTGCTCATTGCCTGGCGCGCTTACGGAGAGATCGCAGCGTTGAGAGGACAACTGCCATGAGGAACCTCCTTTTGCTCGCAGCAGTCGGACTAGCCCTAGGATGTGGGTCTGGCAAGCAAACGCCCCCTGCGCCGAAAGAGGTCAGCTCGCCAAAGACCGTACGCTTCGACCCAGCAGCGCTCTCTCGCCTCGGGGTGCGCGTGGCCCCTGCGTCTGCGCCAAGCCAGAGCCACAAGCTCCGGCTCCCAGGGACACTTGAGTACAACCTAGAACGCTACGCCGAGGTCGGCAGCCTTGTCGAGGGACGCGTTCTATCGATTTCGGCTCGCGTTGGCGATCAAGTCAAGAAAGGTCAACGCCTTGGGACAGTGATTGTCCCCTCCATTGCGCAGGCCCAAGCCGCCTATGTCTCTGCGGTGGCGGCGGCACATCTGGCCAAGGCCAACGCCGAGCGTGAGCGTGCACTGCTCGAAAAACAGCTGACCACGGCTCGGGAAGCCGAGGTGGCCCTTGCAGAAAAGCTCAAGACCGAGGCGGACGTTGCCGCGGCATCGGCCAGGCTCCAGGTCCTTGGTTCGGGGATCGTTGCAGACATTACCTCCATCCAAGGTCCAGGCACACTCACACTCGTGGCTCCCATCGCTGGCGTGGTGGTTCGACGCGATGCGGTCCTCGGTCGCTACCTTCAGCCCAGTGAAACCGTGTTTGTCATTGCCGACCCGCGGGTCTTGTGGGCAAGCGTCGACGTGTACGAAGCGGACCTCCCCTACCTTGCAGTCAACGCGGACACCGAGCTCACCATCGACGCGTTGCCAGGTCGCCTTGTCAAAGGCAAGGTCTCGCTGGTGGAGCCGCAGGTAGGTCGGGAAACACGGGTGCTGCGCGTGCGGATCGTGGTCCCCAACGACGACGGTGCGCTGCGACCTGGGATGTTTGTCCGTGCAAGCCTCGACATTCGGGGCGGCCAGGAGGACGGCAAGCTTCTTGTTCCCAGTGGGGCTGTGCAGCCGCTCGGCGACGGCGACGTAGTCTTCGTGGAAATGGAAGCCGGTGTTTACGAAGTGCGCTCGGTGCGAGCGGGACGGCGCACGTCCCAGGTGGCAGAGATCCTCGAGGGACTCGCTGCGACCGAGCGCATTGTGGTGGACGGGGCGTTTCTACTTCGCGGCGAGGTGACCAAGCAATGAACGCGCTGGTAGGTTGGGCGGCCAAGAACCGCCTCTTTGCGCTGCTGATCGTCGCGACTGTCCTAGCCTTCGGGCTGTTTGCTTTGTCGCGGCTCCCGATCGACGCGGTTCCTGACGTCACCAATGTGCAGGTGCAAGTGGTCACCCGCGCACCGGCCCTTTCTGCAAGCGAAGTGGAGCGACAGGTCACCCAGCCCATCGAACGCGCCGTGGCGGGCACGCCGGGACTGGTGCTGACGCGCAGCATTACCAAGCTGGGCATCTCCATTGTGACCCTCATCTTTAGTGACGATGTGGACGTGTACTTTGCTCGCGCCCAGGTCAGTGAGCGCTTGACTGTGGTGCGGGATTCGATCCCACGAGGGGTTGGAGTCCCCGAGCTCGGACCCATCTCGACAGCGCTGGGCGAGATCTACATGTTCGAGTTGCGGTCGACGACGCCGCGCTCGGCAGAGGAGCTGCGTACGATCATCGAGTGGCAGGTGGCACCGAAGCTGCGGCAGGTTCCTGGTGTGATCGAAGTGGTCGGCTTCGGCGGCGCGCTAAAGCAGTATCGCATCACCCTCGACCCAGCACGTCTTGCAGCGCATCGAATGCCTGTAGACGAGGTGCGAAAGGCGCTAGAGAATGACAATCGCGCGTCGGGAGGCGGCTATGTGGAGCATGCGGGCGAGCAGATTGTCCTCAGGGCAGACGCGCGCTTTCGCGGCATCGAGGACATTGCAGCCGCGATTGTGCGGACTGACGAGGCAGGACATGCCATTCGAATCGGGATGCTGGGGGACGTGGACACGGGGCCAGGACTGCGGCAGGGGGCGATGACCAGCGACGGGCGCGGGGAGATTGTCGGCGCAAGCGTGCTGATGCTCAAGGGGATGAACAGTCGCGAAGTGGTTTCTGCAGTAAAGGCCAGTATCCTCGACTTCGCCTCGTCGCTTCCGCGCGGCGTGGAGGTGGCACCGTACTACGACCGAGCGGAATTCATCAATCGGGTTCTAGCCACCATCGGTCGAAACCTGGGCGAGGGGGCTCTTATTGTAGTCCTCTGTCTGCTGCTTACCCTTGGGAGCCTTCGCGCGGGACTGCTCGTCGCGGGGG
>CAITRH010000515.1 GCA_903894755.1 uncultured delta proteobacterium | reverse complement strand
GGTTCCACTCGGCGTTTGGACGACAGTCCAAGACCTGCCGCCAGTGGCACCAAGATGAGCGCAACAGCCAGTGAAACGAGCACGGCTACGGTGAGGGCAAAGGCAAGTGCGCGGAAAAAGCTGCCAACGATCCCCTCGAGAAATGCCAATGGGACCAACACCACCACAGTCGTCAAGGTCGTCCCAATCACCGCAGGAGCCAGCTCCGTGGTCCCACGCATCGCAGCCTCTGCTGGCGTGCACCCCCCATCGCGGTGGCGGGCTATGGCCTCGATCATTACAATGGCATCGTCGACCACCAGCCCAATGGATATAGCCATGCCCCCAAGAGACATCAGATTGAGCGACTGGCCAGCGAGCTTCATCGCCAGGAAACCGATGGCAAGGGTGAGTGGAACGCATAGTGCGGCGAGCAATCCCGCGCGCAGGTCGCGCAAAAAAAGAGCGATGACTCCAGCACAAAGGGCTATGCCAAGGGCCATCGCGTCGCGGACACTTGCCATGGCCTCGCGAACCAGGGTCGCCTGGTCGTAGACAGGCTCCACAGTCCTCCGGCGTGCTTGCGCCTGGAAGCCGCGCTACGCTGACGACAACAGTGTGTCCTTTGGGCCCACCAATACGAACAAGGCGGTCCTCGGCCCCTTCCACAACCTCCGCTACCGAGGCAAGCGGCACGACCCCGCCGTTCGGTGCTGGAGCGATAGGCATCTCGCGAATGTCTGCAAGGTTGCGCGGCAACGCGTCGGCCAGAACCGTCACGAGCTGCCGATCCCGATCCACTCGTCCAACTGCCACCAGCCCAAGCCCCGTGCGGACCCGGTCTGCAACGTCTGCGGGAGTCAGACGAAGCGCCGCGGTCGCTTCCGCACCTCGGCCACCCTGGATTCCACGAGTTGCAGCGCCCGCCACATGTCCGTGCTTGGGGAAAACTGTAGCGAGATCTCCGTAGCCCCTCGGATCGTCTTGGACCGAATGCGCTGGACTCCCAGCACCGTGGTCAAGACCTGTTCGAGTGGACGGGTCACTGCAGTCAAGAATACTTCGGGCGGCGCCCCTCCGGTCCTTGCCACCACCACGATGCGGGGAAATTCCACCTCCGGATAGATCCCGCTCGGCATCCGCAATGCAGCTCCTACACCGAGCACCGCAAGAAGCGTTGTGGCCAGCCACACAACCACGGCATGACGACGCAGGAATGCAAGTGCTCTCATGGCGCTTCCACCAGTGGAGTGCCGTTGTCAAGGCCGAGCACGTGATCGACTGCTACAGTGTCCTCGGCTCCGAGCCCGCCGGTGACTTCGACGCGGTCTGCATCGCGCCATCCAACGTTGATCGCGCGGATGACCGCTTTGCCATGATCGCAGTGGTGATGACGCCACGTCCGTAGGTCCGCACGGGGACACTGTGGACCTTGGTCAAGGTAATGCGGACCACCCCCAATCCCGTTGCAGGATCGAGATCGCTGGACCGAGCGCGCACGGTCCCCTCGAAGATGGAGCCGGAGAGCCACCCGGACTTGTCGAAGGGCATCGCGGGACGGTCCCTCATCGACAGTTGCAACCACGTTGCCGGCGGAGATGCGCTGTCCTTCGGAGACTGCAACGGACACAATGCGTCCAGCTACCTGCGAAGCGACGGGCAAGTCGCCCCCAGGGGGAGGCTCGGTGCGACCGCGGAGAGACACGGTCTCTTCGATGGTCTCCATGGTTGGATGGACGCAGTGGACTTGGATAGGCGAGGCGGTTTCCTCCTTGCCTTCGTGGTGGCAGGCAAGGGCGCCAAGGAACAGAAGGGCACGTCTCATGGCATTCCCATAGCGCGCTCGACGTCGCGACCAGGCGTTGGCCCGTATGGTCTTGCCTTCGAGCAGTGCGATTTTTGCGTCGAGTCGGTTTTTTTCTGCCTCGAGGACGGAAACAAGCGGGGCGCGGCCTAGGCTGTACGACTCAGTGGTTGCACGATCTGCAGCTTCTGCAGCGGGAACGACGCCGGTGGACAGTGCTTTGACGCGTCCCGAGGCAGCGACGAAGGTGCGGTAGGAGACCTCGAGGGCGGAGATGGCCCGCGCTGAACGTAAGCGCCTCGCTGGTGGAACAGGGGGACGTCGACAGCGATTTGCGCCCGGTAGTTGGTAGCAGGAAGCGTTGGGTCGCCCACATCGGCGCCGAGATCGAGGACAAGATTGGGCCGGACCAGCGCCTTTTCACGTTCCGCGTGGGCCTCGAAGGCTCGCGCGTCAGCGTTCTCACGGCGCACCGAAGGGTTGGTTGCAATGCGTCCGACCAGTTCGGCCAGCTGCGGGATTGCCAAGGGGACCGAGGGTTCGCCGGCAGCTCGCAGCCCCTCGGTTCGGGGGTGGCCCAGCCAGTGACCAAGATCGGCAGCGGCAGCCGCAACGAGCTGGGCGGCTTCTGCAGCGTCCGCTTCGGCCCGCAATCGTTCCGCGCGGACCCGCAGCGCTTCGACTTCGGGGGCAGCACCGACCTCGACCCGTCCAACGACGGCAGTCTCAAGCCGTTGAGCGAGCCCAGAGGCTTCCGTACGGACGATAGCCAGTTGCTCTACGGCCCATAGGAAGACGAAGGCATGGGCAGTCGAGGCGCGGACATCTTTCCAGGTGACCTCTGAATCGACTCGGACGGTGGCGAGGTCGGCTTCGCTTGCGCGGATGGAGGCGCCGCGTTGACCAAAAACAACGAGCGGCAGGGAGACGCCAAGCGATACGCGCGCAGTCTGTGTCGCGGTCCCTGCGAGAAATACAGGGTTTGCATAGACACCAGCGACACCGACTTCGGCCTGGGCCAGCTCTTCGCGTCGGTGCGCGACTGCGATATCAGGGGCAGCGATACGGGCTCGGGCAAGGGCCTGGACATAGGCGATGCGTTCCTCGGGCTGCGCAAGCACGGAGCTGGGAACGAGCAGCACCAGCAGCATTGTCAAGGTTCCGATTTGCATCGTTCCACCCTAGCGGTGGTCCGCGTGCGTTCCAACCGGTATTACTGTACCAAACCCAATTTGAGAACCGCAGGTCCGAGCGCGCGTCCGACCGCGTCCTGGGACCCAGTCCCAGGCTGTTTTGTGTCGCCCCTTCGGGGCTGCCAGAGAACGCAGATCGCCCTACCGGCACGCGCATCACGCCGGTGGAAAAGAGCCCGAGCGTTGATTGTCAGCCCCGAAGTGGCGGCACAAAACAGCCCAGGACTGGGTCGCGGGTCCTGGGTCGTGGGTGTCGCGGTTCAAACCTGCGGTTTTCAAAACGGGTTGGTTTAGCAACGAAATCGTCTTGATCATTTCTTGATGTCCACGGGGAGCAACTTGACACCCTGTTGATCCCGCGTTGCCTATATTCCCAGGCATGCCAAAGGCACCCAGCAGACCAGCGTCCCCATTTGTCGTTGGAGCAACCAATCCGTGGTCTTTCGGTACGAAGTGTCCAGCGTCCCGCTCACGATCGACAGCTCCTTGAACCCCACCGTCCGATACCACTCCTTGCCCGGATGGATGTTGCACTACACCGTAAACCTCAAACTTTGCACGACACAACCACCCCCGTCACATCCCCCTTGATGTCCAGTATCAGCACCAACGCCTTGCCACCATCCAGCGGCACGACACGCGTCTCGTAAGGAGTCGCGTCCTCCCCCGTCACGTCAAACACCTCCGCACGTGGCTTCAAGTCTGCCCCTAGCACAGCAAAACGCACCCGACGCTTGGGCGCCTTGCCGTCCGCAAACGACGCAAACATCAGCGCCCCTGACGGCGCCAAGCTCACCCCCTCGCGACTCCCCTCCGTCGCTGGATTGGGATCCACCAGCGCCACTTTCACAGGCTGCGGAACCTTGCCCGCGACCGGAAACGCACTCGCCAGCAAGTCGAGCTTGCGCGCCTCGGTCACCGCGAAAATCACTCGGTCGCCATCGTGAGCAAGCGACGGAAACGTGGCCCCTCCAAGCCAAATCCGTTGGGCCGCACCGTGCTGCTCGAGACCGCTATCGCGATGCGCAAACACGATCTGCCCCTCGTCGCGCGCCACCATCATGAACCCCGACGGGCCCGTGTAGACGCTGAGCGGAGTCACGAAGTGATCCATCCAGGCGTACTTCTTGTCCTTGTTCGGTGCCTCGACATGACGGTCGATCACGGGGGCCTTGATGGTCGCGTCCCCAAGGGCATCGTCGATCAGCCACTCGAATACGAGATTGCGATTGGCCTGCGACTCCCGCCTCACCTGCGTCGACAGGGTCCAGACCCGCACACCATCGGAAAACGTCCGGCACTCGCGCACGTCGACCGAATGCCCCCCCGCCCCCACCGTCGCTTGCCCCACGCTGTCTTCCGTCGCCTCGAAAAATATCAGCGGCGTCGCGTCGACCGTGATCGGATCGCTGTCGGCCGGCCCACAACGAAGATACCGCGCCGCGTTCTTCTCGACCGAGCTGTCGACCAGGTCCACCCCCACCCGCATCTTGCCCCCCACCTTCGCGTACCCGAGCGGCGTCACCCGGTGCACCCGACGCACTAGCTTCGGATCCTTCTTCGCCTCGCGCTCGCGAAGATGCGACCAGTCAACATCCACATGGGTCGCGTTGCCCGTCGGAGCCACCACGAATACGTGCGGAGTCCCATCCCCCGTGGCGTATCCGATGGCCGTCGTGTTCTGTCCGACCGAGGTCCGCGTCAGCCCGGTGTCCTGCCGAGCCCCGCGCGCAATCACCACCGGCGCCTGCGCCACACACGCCGACGGGGGCTTCGAGGACGGCACCATCGAGGGGGCGGCCGACGATACCGACGTCCCCGTCGACCCCATCAACACGAGATTAGACGCAGCAGCATCCGCACTTGCAGGCGCGATGGACGGCTCCGGCTTCGGCTCCGACTTGGGACACCCGACAACCGCCGCCGCAACAACCAAAAGAAAACATCGTTTCATGCCCGGGAGGGTAGACCAAGTCGGCGGCGCAGTGCGCTGCGGTTCCGATGTGAGGCGCGGCGCGTTCTGCGTACCGCTCGTCAGGAAAGCACGTCTGCGACGGACTTCGCGCCGAAGACCCGGCGGATCCACGTGTCGAGGGTGGCCGCAAGCCCATTGGGACCATTGCCATGGACAAGCCCCGACAACACCGAAAGCTCCGTATTGCCCTCTGCCACCTTCGCATCGGTGACTTCGGGAACCACGTGACGCGTTGGACTTCAATGACTACCGCGAGCACGAGCTCGCCCGCGGCATTGCGAAGCTCCAGGACAAGGTCCGCTCGGAACTCGATGGGGAGCATCTGGTCCTGAGCGGCCTCCACGACGGTCACTGAGGTGTAGGTAGGCACCTTCATGTTGAAGAGGGACTCGATAAACTGTGGCGCAATGGACGGATTCGCGCGGAACAGTTCTACCAGGCCGTTGTGCTCTAAACCAAACCCATCTTGAGAACCGCAACTTCGTCGCCGGCGATCCCGAGGACCTCACCCCCGCACGATCTGGCGCGTTCACAAGGTCCCCCTCCCCATCGATGGGGAGGGGGCGCTGT
>CAITRH010000514.1 GCA_903894755.1 uncultured delta proteobacterium | reverse complement strand
TGGGGCATGCAGGACGAAGTAGCCTCGTTGTTCGATGAGCGGTCGCGCCTCCGGAAGGCGTTCAACAGCGGGGACCATGTAATGGTGGTCTGCTTCGCAGGGGCCGGCGGTATTGAAGTGGCGGGGCATGGACGGGAGGGTACCTCACCTTGGCTTGGACGTCCCGTTTCATTGTCGATTGCCCATGGAAGGCTTGCAGAGCGTGGCTAGCGGCAGCTCGCGTGCACGGCGGCGAGCGGGACGTGCAGCACGGCCTGCACCTCGTGAATGCACGTAATCGCGGGGGGGTGAGACTTCGACGCGACAAAAAGGGCCTTCGACGCGCCCCCGTGAGCTACTCGGTTACATGGGAGCCTCTAAACCAAGGGAAAAATGCCTTCCGTCACCCGCGTCGGAAGCTCCCGAGCGCGTCGGAAGGCCTCCCGACGGAGTCCCGGGCAGCCGAGCCCACGACGCCCACTACCCAGTGGTTGCTGGGCTGTTCTGATTCGCCCCTATTGGGCTGCCCGGAGTGTCCAAGGAATTCCGCCGCGAGCTACTAGGGCGCTTCTGCCAGTGGACCTGGCGCAGAGGCTGGGATCCGAATCACGTTCTTGGCCGTAAGCACGGAGTCGTGCAAAACCGCATCCCATGACCTTGCCCGAGGATCCCCTTCGCCACAAAGACCGCATCGAGGGCAAGGTCTCGCGCTCCTCGCTGTCTGCTGCCGCCCTTCGAGACCCGCTAGCTCTCCAAAACTGGTCCGCCGCCCATCAACGCCTCGCAACGCTTTCTATCCCAGGAGTCACGGCCCGTTGCGAAGGGACCGAAACGCGCGTGTCCGCAGATCTCCTCCTGATCTCGGGCCCCCATGCGTTCGACGTACTTCCCCTTCGGCCCGTGCTCGACACCCTGACCGTGCTCCACGACGCCCAGATGGCCCATGGAGGCTTGGCCCGCGTGTTCGTCGACCCAACGGACCCGTCCCGCGTGTTCCTAGACGACTTCGCACGGGATCGCCTCACCGCCACGCCGCGTCAGATCGTCGCCCTCGACGCTGCTCCTGCCCCCGAGCTTTTCCGCGGGGAGCATGCAACCCCCGCCACCGATGTCTACCTGCTCGGCGTGTGGCTTTACCGCATGCTCACTGGACGGCCGCCGTTCGATGAAACAGATCCCCTGGCGTGTGCACTGGGCCATCTCACGGCAACTCCAGTTCCTCCGAGCGCGTGGACTGAGTCCATCTCGCCCGAGGTCGATCGGTTCGTGCTGAGTCTTCTTGCAAAAGATCCCGCGGGACGGCCCCCTGACGCGAGGGCGGTTCTCCAGCTTGCCGATGCGCTCGTCGCCGGCAGCGAGCGAACGGAAGGCACCTATGAAGCGCGGGTCGAACGGCTTCTTCTGGCGAGCTCCAACGCGCCTCGGGGCGAGCCTCGCGGCGCCGTGCTTGCCGAACTGGGACGGCTCTTTGCCGACGACCTTGACGATCCAGAGCAAGCGCTCGCTGCGTTTGCCCGCGCGCTCGTCGAGGTTCCAGGGTCCGACGAGGTCGCTGCCGAGATCGAACGCCTTGCGGCCAGTAACGAGTCCTTCTGGGAGGAGGCGCTCAGCGTGCTTCAAGACGCGGCTCCTGCGCTTGTTCCTGCAGAACGCGCCCCGCTTCTTCTTCGCATGTCGCGTTGGTATGAGGTCAAGCTGGCCCACGCCGAACGCGCGGAACAGGCCTGCAAAGAAGGACTCGCCGCTGCCGAGGACGTCGGCGACACCCGTACCCTGGTTGCACTTCTCGAACGGCAGCTGCCGGTGGCCACCACGCCGCGTCAAGGCAAAGCAGTCCACGAGCGTCTGGCGTCGCTCTACGCCGAGGAGTTCCTCGACGACGCCCGAGCGGCCCGCAGTCTGGAAGCGCTGGTGGCACTCGACCCACGTTCCGAGTCCTTTCTCACGCGGCTTGCAACGCACCTGCGAGCCCTGCAACGTTGGGACTCGCTTGAACGAGTCCTTGCGCAGCACGCCGCACTGGTGTCCGATGACACCGAGTACATGGCGTTGCAGCTATCCAGGGTACGTCTGCTCGAACGCGAGAGGCCCGAAGACGCCCTAGCCGTTGTGGAGGCTCTTGTCGCCCGAGTGCCTCGTTTTGGCGAAGGGGCTGACAACCGTGCGCAGCGCGCGTCGTTGTGGACCCGGACGGCGCGTCTCTTGGAATCCGCTGGAGACCGCGACGGCGCCTTGGTGCGCTACAAGAAGGCGCTCGAAGTCGATCCGGGGGATGTCCAGGCTCTTGAAGGGCTCAAGGCGACCTATGCTGCAGCAGGCGACACGGTGAACCTGGTGGCTCTCCTCGAAACCGAGCTTGCACAGACACAATCGAAACCGGCCAAGGCAAAGCTTTACGCGTCGCTTGCACGGCTGCGACGCGGCGAGCCAGAGCGCGCCAAGGACCTGGTCCTGCAGGCCCTTGCACTCGACCCCAGCAACGTGGAAGCCCTGCTGCTTCGAGGTCATCTTGCCTTCGACGAGGGGCGCATGGGCGAGGCCGCGCGGGCATACGACGCGGTCCTGCCCTATCTTGGAGCGATCTCTGGACCCGAAGCGGGACCTGAAGCCGTCGAGACGCTGGTGCGGTTCATCGAAGCGTGTGCGGCGTCCCCCGAGACCGCTCCAGTCGGCAAGGTAGCGACAGCGTCGGAGCTCCTTTTTGACACCTCGGACCGCACAGTGCTGGAACGCCTAGGACGCGCCTTGGTGAGTCTGAAGAATTCGGCCCATGCTGCTGTCGTGCTGAGTCGGCTCCTGGCGCAGTTTGGCGACGCAATGACTCCAGGGGAGCGCGCGGCGCGTCTTGCGGAGCTAGGCGAAGCACAACGTATCCTAGGTGAGGTCGACGCAGCACGGACCGCGCTTCAAGAGGCTCTGGAGCTCGAACCGAGCCAACGCGATGCGTACGCCTCCCTGGTACGTCTTCACGAAGATGCGGGCTCCTGGGAGGAGCTGTCTCGACTGGCGCGGCTGCGTCTGGGACACGTCGAAGGCCCAGAGCGTTTCGAGCACCTGGTGGCACTGGCCGAACTGCAGCTGCTGCGTCTTGAGGATCGCCCTGGGGCCTTGGACACGCTGCTGACTGCGCATCAGGCGCGTCCCACGGACCGCGGGGTGCTGACCAAACTGGTGGAGCTGGGGACCGCCCTCGAAGACTGGCCGACGGTAGTGGATGCCGTGGGAGAGTTTGCGGCACTCCTCGAGGACCCTTTGCAGCGGGCGAAGTACCTGCAGACGGCGGCATTGGTTTCGTGGCGGTCTTTAGGAGACCTGGGTCGAGCGGCGAGGTTTCTGGAGGAGGCGCTTGGACTGGACCCGTCCGCTGGGGTCGAGCAGGCTCTGGAGGTTGCGCAGTTGCGGGGCGATCACGAGACTGAGGAGCGGCTGCTCAATCGGCGTCTCGAGCAGGCGAAGGCGTCTGGAGATCGTCGGGCGATGGTGGAGGGGCTCGACGCGCTCGGGGCGTTCTACGCCGGGCCTGACAGGGAGCTTGCACTTGACGCGTACGAAGCGGCGCATGCGTTCGACCCAGAGAACGACGCAAGGGGAGCGACGCTGGTAAGCCTTTACTCGAGCGATCTGGCGACCCATTGGGAGCGTGCTGTAACGGTGCAATACGAACGTATTCGACGGCATCCCGAGGACCCAGAGGGCTACCGGGTATTGCGTCGACTGTACACGCAGGCGAGGCGTGGGGACGGGGCATGGAGGTTGTGTCAGGCGCTGGTGGTATTGGGGGCAGCGGATCCGGACGAGACGCGGTTTTACAACGACCATCGGGCGGACAACGCGGCTCCTGTGCGACGAGCGCTTGACGAGGATGACTGGCGGCTATTGGCGCATGCGGATCTTGACCCGCTGCTGACGGAGATCTTCGCGCGTCTTGTGCCGGTGTTGTTGAAGACACGGGCGTCGGCGCTGGACACGCATGGTTACGAGCGCAGGTACGCTCTAGACCTGGCGCGTCTACCGTATCCGATGTGTCAGACGTTGTGTTATGCGTTGGGGGTGTTAGGGGTTGCGGTACCACCTGTGTTTCAGGCGGTAGGGGACGTAGCCGAGCCAGGGGTGATGTTGCTGGTGGCACGTCCGCCTGCTCTGGTGATAGGGGCGCGAGGGGTAGGATCGAGGGCGTCGACACCGAGCATGGCGTTTGTGGCGGGACGGCTGCTAGCGGGGCTATATCCTGGGTTTATGGCATCGAAGCTAGTGCCAACCGGGACAGGGCTACGGGCGTGGCTCTTTGCAGCGATACGGGCGAGCGTGCCTGCTTTTCCGGTGGCACCGGAGCTTCAGGGGCCCGTGGAGGAAGCGAGGGGGGCGCTTGCGCAGGCGCCTGCATCGCGTGAGGCGTTGGCGAGTCCGGTAGCAAAGCTTCTGCAGTCGGGGAAAGCGATCGATTTGAAGAAGTGGTCCAACGCGGTGGAGGCGACGGCGGATCGGGCGGGGTTTCTATTGGCACACGACTTGGCGACAGCGTTGGAGGGGGGGCGGGAGCCGTCGGAGGGGGCTGCGGAGCGGGTGAAGGCGCTGCTGCTGTTTTCAGTGGGAGAAGCGTACGGTGCACTGCGGGAGCGTCTAGGGATTGCAATTGAGGGGGGGGAATTGTCGCCATTGCTCCGCACGACCCATCGCTACGGGTTTGCGAATACGTCCTCAAGGGTCTTGGCTCCGAGCACCCGTGTCACCCACTGATCCAAGAGCTCCGATCCCGCGGCCTGAACGCGCGCATCGATTGCGGATGGTAGGTTCCCAAACCGGGCCCGCAGCATCAGCAGGAGCATTTTGCGCTCTCCCTTGAGCATCTTCACTGCGGGCCGTATGGCTCGCTCGGCGCGGTTGTTGGTAGGCTCGATTGTGGGTGTTGGTAGGCTCGATTGTGGGATCCTCGAGATAGCGGACCGAGTTTCCCCGACCATGGTGCCATCCCAACTCTTTGAGCAAGCGCCGATTGTCAGGGTCGGCAAACTTGCGCGGACGCAGATGATGGTTCACCTGCTCCTTGAGCTTCGCTGCGCTTTCCTTATATCCCTCCTGCTTTCCTGCACGGTAGTCCTTCCAGAGCTGGATGGACTCCTTGATAAGCCTCTTCAGCTCCACTCCAAACGTCCGTGCATTGCCCTTCTTCTTGTCCAGCACCGC
>CAITRH010000513.1 GCA_903894755.1 uncultured delta proteobacterium | reverse complement strand
GGGGCGGGCCATGACGCCATTTGCGCGTTTGGCGCTATGGTTTCTTCGCGATGCGCGCGAGGGGACGCTACTGGATCACTGGCAGGCTTGGGCATCGGTATTTATCGAGCTGTTGGCGCATCCGACGGGACTGAAGGCGTTGGAGATCCTTTTACGCTACTGTTCTTACGTGGCTGCTGCTCCGGCGCCTGAGACGCTCAGAAACAAGCTTCTCAAGGAGTTGGGGCCGAAGGCCGAGGAGGTGTTCGTGACATACGTAGAAATCTGGAAGGCAGAGGGGCGAACGGAGGGGGAGACGAAGGGGCGAGCGGAGGGGCGAGCGGAGGGGCGAGCGGAAGATGTGCTCACGATCTTCCGCGCGCGTGCGCTGACCGTAGATGACGGCACGCGCGAGCGAGTCCTCGCCTGCCGCGACCTCCCCACGCTCGAGCGCTGGTTGGTGCGTGCAGTGACCGCGAATTCCATCAACGAGGTCTTCGCCGCGGACCTCTCCTGACGGCCTCACGGCCAGCGCGCGATGCACCCCCGACAACATCCTGAAACGTCCTGCGGGTGATCCCGCCATAGACGCCCTCTGGAACGAGCCTCTCGAAGAAACTGAGTTCGCTCGTCGCCTCCGCTTGGCGCTCGCCGAGCTCGACGGCGAGGAATACGAGAACCTCATTTCCCTCATTCGCTGGTTCCAGCGACGTTACCCCACGCCCGCGTCCCGTCTGGCGTATGCACGTCGCAAAGCCAAGGAAGAATGCCGTCCCTCTCGCCGCGTCCCGGGTTGACCGCGCCGCGTACTTCCGCCGCAGGGCTGCCGAGTCATCACCTCGCCTCCCGAAATACGAAATTGTGGCCCGCGATCACATCGCCCCCCGCGCGCGCCCACTGCCTCACCTCGTCGAGGCCGATCTCCCGAAACGCCTTGTTCCAAGTGAAGCATCGGTATCCCGTGGAGAAGAACAGCTCGAATGTCTCCACGTAGTTCCGGTTGAACGGCTCGCTGAAGGGGCCACGGCCAATGATTTCGATGAACCAGACCGGCCTGGGCGTGTGCCGTAGACAGGCTGCCGCCCCCTTCAGGACCTCGAGTTCGGCACCTTCTACGTCAATCTTAATGGCCATCGCCTGCCCTTGGAAGCGTCCCCCGATCAACGTGTCCAGGGTGGTGACCGCAACAAACTCACGTTCGAACAACGACGCCCTGTTCCAGCCCGGCAAGAGCGAGGCGGCCACTCCCGATCCAAACAGCGAGGCGACGCCCGGTTGCGCCGCCAACGCCATAGGGAAAACCTCCACGTCCTTCCACTTGTTCTCGTCCAGGTTCTGGTAGAGCACCCGCAGGTTGCGGCGGCTCGGCTCCACGGCGACGACCGTTTTGCCCAGCGACTTCGCGAGACAGCTGTAGAAGCCAGCGTTGGCCCCCACATCGATGACCACCGAGACGTCGCGCAAGTGCGCCTTCATCGTCTCGGTCTCCTCGTCCTCAATGCTCGCCTGTTCGAAGCCCCTTACGCGGGATCCAGTGCGCTGAGCGGAGCAAGGACCGTCAGCGACGAACATACAGCTCGAAATGGCCATCAAATTCAGCGAAGCGCATCTTGAGCCATTTCAGCACGGCCTCGGGCTCCTGCTGCATGAGGGGGTCGAACTCAGCGTTGTACGGAAAACGTCGGGCCCGATCCGGCCTTTGGGCATAGCCCAGATTGTAGGCCTCACGCGCCGACTGGCCCGACCGCGGACTGCGCTCGCGAGGGACCAGGAACGCGTTGTTGTACTCGAGCCGATCGAGCGTGTAGTCGTGCAGTGCGGCGAGTTCCATAAGCTTTTCGAGGCTCTGGCCGAAGAAGATCCCCTTGGAATCGCGGCTGTCCCACTCCGGCGAGTACTTGACGGTGAAAGCCACCGGAGGCGGGATCTTCTCGTTGATCTCGGCGACGATGATTGACGGGCGGTAGTGGGCGAGCAGTGAGCCCAGCACGAAGAAATCGTAGGAGTCGATGTCGAGACTGAGCACCCCGAAGTCCTTCGGTACGCCGTAGGCCTGGAGGAAGGCGCAGATGTTGTCGGGCGTAATCTTCACGTTGCAGAGGAGGACCTTCGGGAGGTCCTGATACAGGCTGGCGAGGTGGGCGAACGCGCTCCGCGCGGCGTATTCGAAGCAGACGCCCGCCCAGCCGTCGACGGCGAGACCGGCGGTATTCGAACTGAAGAATCCGTCCATGGCGCCGATGTCCACGTACCATCGCTGGATCGACGGAATCTCGCGGGCTAGCTCCTGGATGATCTCCTCTTCGCCAAAATAGGAGAACTTCCTACGACGCCGGTGGTGCTGAAGATTGGAGTAGCGGACTTTCATGCCCAATCGATCCAGGACCTGCATATTAACGAACTTTAGGATGTCCATAGGCTCCGATCTCCGATGGGCGGGCGCGCGGACCTTGCCTGGTCTGCAGACATGTTTTGTACGTCGCTCCTCATATGCCGCCGCGAAAGGGAAAACAATAGTAAAACTTCGGAGCTGTGGCAAGGGGCGCGCGGAGAGAGCCGGGCGAAACCACGCCCCTCTCGAAATCCGCCGTTCCCGCAATGCTCCGTTTGGTGCTGCGGTGCCGCTCACGTACGGGGAGTACGCTCCTCGGTCAAAGCCTCATCTGGCAGAAACGGCGGGGACTCGCGCCGCCAACATTTGGCATACGGAAACTTTGTCGCGATCGCCGGCCGCGAGAAATTT
>CAITRH010000512.1 GCA_903894755.1 uncultured delta proteobacterium | reverse complement strand
TCAGATTTCGCGAGAGGCCATCGTTTGCGCTACTCCCTCGAAAAAGCAGTCACTTCCGGGTATGCTTTGGTCTTGGAGTAAAAAAGAGGATCGCATAATATACAGGCGATTGCGTGAGTGCGCCGCGTCAAAGGTTGCGCACTGCGTCAAGGCCGGTCGGGGCGCAGTCGCGCAATCGTCATTTGGGCGAAGCCGCCCCGCAGGGAGCCGACGCTCAACCGTTTGGGACAGACGCCGCCGGCAGCCTATGGAGAAAAAAGCTTTTGCCGGCCTTTTCGGGGTGGCTCAACATCAACCCCATCCGCACGCTACAAACCATAGCACCGTTCACCCGTCGTGACCACTGCCGCGTAGCGGCTTTGTCCAATAGTGCGTTGGCACCCGATGCACTCGACAAGCCGAAGGGACCGAAAGAAACATCTTGCCCCCGGGACGTAACAGACGCGCAAACTCGGAGATCGCTCGAAGAGGCTCCTCAACATGCTCCAAGACCTCCGTGCACAGAAGCGCATTGAGACTCCCCGTTTCCAATTTCCAATGGCACATTGGTCAGATCACTTCGCACCTGCACTATTCCGGCAATATCGTAATCGACGTCAGGATGATCTTGGGCAATGTACTGACAATGGGAAAAGAGCGCAGCGTAGCAACAGTTCCCAGATCCAACATCAAGGACCTTCGAGCCAGGAGTCAGTGCCGCGGCCCACGGCGCTACCGCCGCGTCTCGCACAGACTGACTGATTTACGTCGAACAGCGATTGCATTGCGCTTCCTACTACATTTTTCATTCTAGCTCGATGTGATGCTAAACCACTGGGAACAGGTCTGTCAACAAATCGAACGCACCGTTCCTTAGATCGGGCAATCGAAGGGATCGGAGGATCGAGGGAGTTCCTTAGCCATTGCGGGTGAACTCGAACAAGCCGCAGCCGAACTGCAGGCCGGTGCACAACGCAGGCTCGACGTTTTCCCGAAGTGCGCCGTGGTCGTCGACAACGCTGAACGACAGGAGCTGCAGTGTCGAAAACTCCTCCAGAACGGTATGCGGGTCGAAGACACGATGGGCGTTGAACTCGAGCCGCTCGCGCCCCACGGGGACGGAAAAGTAGAGCGCCCGCACATCGATCACGGTAACCGGCATGAAAACGAGCAGATGCGCGATAAAACCGTCGATCCGCGAGCCTATGTCGAGATGTGCGTCCGGACGGCGCGCGAAGATGCGTCGGGCGGCCCAGAGATCTTGGTGGAAATAGTGGCCGCCGATGGTACCAGCCGCCTCCGAGCGATCGGTTAGTACGGGCAGCAGGGTCCCGAGGTCGAGAGGGAATCGGCCATCACAAGCGTGCTGGTAGGTGCGAGCGTCTCGAAGAAACGCGGGGAGGGTGCGCAGAGAGCGGAGGACCGAGACGGGATTGACCCCCGTGTTCAGGTTGACGATTTGAGCCAGGCGAATCAAATGTTGCTTGCACTTCGGATACCGACGCAGCCCATGGATCATCGCGCTCGGCTACCGAGAGAGCGGGCCCGAGTCAAGTTTCCATCAGAAACGCAGTGACTTCGACCATGAGCAAATCTGAACCCGTCCGTTCGCTTGTCATACAGTTTCAACCAGTTGCATCCGATTCACCGGACCGGGCAAAAATCTGTGCAAGACCCATCGTCTTGTGCGAACTACGTGAGCAGGCACCGCAGGCCAAAAGGAAGTATGGCGGAACGGTGGGTTTCAAGCTCGGCGCAAAAGGCGGGTAACGTGTAACCGTTCCTATAGACAACCGTGAAATCTGGGACGGACATGTGCCATTTTCGAATGCGGGGTTACTATTAGGTAGCATGTCCGCGCGAATCAGAGCCTCTGCCACGCCGCCGGAATGAGCCCTTTGAAGCCCCACGCGGTATCACCAACGACCGTGTGGTCCGGGGTCACCACGATCTTGTCCGGGGGACTCTCCCAGCCAGGCGCCCCACCAACTGAATGTGCTGTTGGCGGTGACGTAATGACGGCACCGAGTCATGAGCCACAAATCGGCGAACGCCATCGCGTCTCCGACATTGTGGGAAACGAATGTGCTTCGTCCTTCGGGAACGGCTAGTCTGGGTCGGGCTGCCTGGGACATCGAACCAGCGCACGTGCATCGCAACCGCAAGGTGGCGATCGATCTCCCGAGCCATCGCTCGATTCGGCACGTCATGGGGCGAACGGATGCGCAGATCTTTTCGAAGGGTCGCCTCGATGTCTTTGAAGTACCGCTCGCTTTGCCAGAGCCCATCGAGGTAGATGGTCCCCCGCATGCGGACATCCAGAAGCCGTTCGTCGAAGTCGATCCCCTCTTGCTCTAGATACGGTCTGCGCTCGAAGGGCCAAAGACGGGACCACGCTTTCATCGCGCCAGGGCCCGGCGATGCCGATGAGGAGGCGACGTGGCTCTCGTGCAACTGTCGTGCATCGAGCCTGTCGCGCCGCGTAGCACCCAACTGACCTCGATGCTGACCACGGTTGACAGGAGTGGCCGCCGATGGTACCAGCCGCCTCCGGTCGATCGGTGAGTACCGCCAGGAGAGTCCCGAGTTCGAAAGGGAATCGATCATCACCAGTTTGGTCGTAGGTACGCGCGTCCCGAAGAAACGCGGGAAGAGCCCGGCAAGAGCGGAGGACCGAGACCGGATTGAATCCCCTGTTCAGTATTACGATTTGAGCCATCCGAATCAAATGCGGCTTGAACTTTGGATACCGACGGAGGCCACGGAGCATAGCGGTCGGCTACCAAAAGAGCAGTGCTGAGTCAAGAGTCATGTCTTTTATAAAAAGAAACCTGCGCTGATCTCGGTGATGACATCGTCAAGCTTAGCCGGGTTGACTCCAAACATCAAATCGAGGAGCCTTTGAGCGCATGCTTCGTCGGACATGTTCTCCAATACCCAAGCGCGTGGAGCGAACTGAGTGGAATGCCTAGCTTCTTCCAGGACCCGCGAAAACGCTACTGCCGTTCGAAAAAATAGCCCAGTTCGTTTCGTGAGATACGGTGCAGAGGATGTGGGGAAGTTCTTGCCTTGCCAGTGAAACCATTCTGGATTCCATACGAGCGTTGGCGTATCCGAGGCCCAAGACTCTGCCAGGGAGATTCCCTGCGACTCCTGTTCCACGAAGTGGACGAGCAAATTCGATCTGTGCAGAGCATTCCGATAGCCGTCCAGATTGTATTTCCCCGTTACGAGGACTTCTACCTCGAATCCCGCCCTTTGGGCACGCTGGACGCATTCATCAAAGAGGGTCACAGGAGGCCGCTTTCTGAAAAAAAGCGCACGGAGCTTTTCCGGTTTCGATCCCGAGGGAGCCCAGAAATCCGTGTCGACACCCGCCGGCCATATGCCGCAGCGCCCTGCGAGGGATGGCAAATCCTCAACGTACATGTCGCGAGTCCATGGGCTATTGCACAAAAACAAATCGATTTCTGGCGCTCCCACGAGCTTTGGCATGTCGGATGGAAGAATGCAGATATTTGGTCCGACCAGGAGCCGGCGAATAACGCCTCGACGTCGCAGTCGTATCGCTTGTCTCAGCGCCAGATGTCCTCCAGGCACGAACACGTGGCTGCCAAGTTCTCCAAGATGCGACGGATTGTAGTTGAAGTCGGCATGGAGCTTTTGGAGTCCCTCGACGATGCTGCGTGTGACGGCGGCGTGCCCCGTATATCTAGGGATATGCGCCCCCCTCATGCGGGACACGATTCGCTGTCCGCGCTTGATGAAGTATTCGATACCGAGAAGCGCCCCCTCCCGGACAGGCTGATTAAGAACGGATAGCATTAGTGTTTGTCCTCCTATGGGATGAACAGCTCCCTAGCGTTTCTGTTATTTGCCACCAATTGGAAAGCGCTATTCATTGCTCGTGGACTTCTCCACCGACGCTACCTAATCCATAAACTCCCAGTCTGCTCACGTTTCCGATGTGCGCAGGCGGGATGCAACGTGGAAGAATGGCCTCAATGCTCATGCCTCCAACCGCAGCGACCAGAACACCGGTAAGAACATGAGCCATCTCCCCAATTCTGCTCGCCGGGACGGAATACAGAACGGTACTCACCACCCCGCCCTCATGATGTTGAAAACCATACCTGTCCGCGGGAAAACGGTTGATGCTGAAGGCATCCGAAAGCCGGTACCTCCCGCTAAGTTTAAAAATTGGTCCTGCAAAACCGTCGTACTGAAGACTTTTAAGGGCCCAGCGAATCATGTAGACTTCCGCTGCCCCCTTGTGCGGACAATCCCGAAGACGGACCGCGACCGGGTCGTGGGAAAA
This sequence comes from uncultured delta proteobacterium, assembly GCA_903894755.1. Classification (GTDB taxonomy): domain Bacteria; phylum Myxococcota_A; class Polyangia; order Polyangiales; family Polyangiaceae; genus CAITRH01. The sequence continues at coordinate 6,315 of CAITRH010000512.1, read as the reverse complement.
ATCTACGAAGACATCCATCCCGGCTTCCGTGAGTGCACTGACGTCGTTTGCCTCAGTCGGGGAGTTTTCGAGCAGCCAAATGCGTGCACCATCTACGCGTGTTCGGATACTCTCGATGGACGCTACGGTCTGCTGCAGACGTTCGGTCGGACTAAATCTGCTCCGTACGCTCGAATAGCTGAGAGGGGCTTGCGACGGGCGTAAAGTTGACGAAATGAGAAAAAGCGGCCCTTTATTCGCGCCGGTCACCCGAACCCTTGTTTCCCAGTTAGGAAGTGCGGTAATGGCGCGGCCGATCGCTACCCCAAGATGGGCGGTTATGCTTCGCCTAAGATCCGTAACATTGTATACCACTTCCTTGATCGTGCATACCATCGTGTTCTTTCCTTTTGTTACTTTCATGCCATGCTCTCCTCCAGGTCCGCGCGTCTTGGCTCCACCGGGACACTATCACGAATGCGAAACCTAGGGAGCTTTTTAAACATGCCCTTCGTTCAGGACGGACATGCGAGGTCGTCGATTTCTTAGGCCTTGATGATGCTCTCTATAGCTCCTATGTACAGAGCTACACATGACGTTCCTTCCCAGCTTTCAGCCCTTGGCTCATCAACTTCGCTCTGCGGCCGAGACCCTACCGTTGGTTGCATCCACCTACCGAGTATTGAGAGACCACTTATCGTTCTGTCGAACGAGGGAACAAGCCTCGTATCTGGGCTTCTCTTTCGTGCCACCGGTTGACGCTGGAGGCCCTGATGCGGAGCAGATAACGCTGCTTCGTAAGCTCGCTGCCACCGGTGACGTTTTTATCGATATCGGAGCCAATGTCGGACTTTATACATGTATTGCTCTCCAAGAAAAGTGTCGCGTCTTCGCGTTCGAGCCCCTGCCAAATAACGTTCGCTACCTTCTAAGGAATATTCACTCCAATGGGTGGGAGTGTGAAGTTTTCCCTGTTGCCCTGTCTGATCGCACTGGCATTGCTACTCTTCATGGCGGAGGAACGGGGGCCTCGCTGATCGAGGGTTGGGCTGGCGCGCCTCCATCCATGCAGCTTCACGTGCCTACACATACCTTTGATGGGCTCTTGGGAAACCGCTTCAAGGATCGGAGGGTTATCATAAAAATGGACGTGGAGGGGGCGGAGCTTGCCGTTCTTAGAGGGGCCACCCAGTTTCTTGATACTTGCCAAGATGTCACGTGGTACATCGAGATATGCCTTGAGCATCATCATCCTGCGGGAAGAAATCCCCAATTTCGGGAGACTTTCCAGGAATTTTTTTCCCGAGGTTACCTTGCGACCACGGCTCAATGTCAACCCGCGCCCGTAACGCCCGAAGTGGTCGAACGCTGGTGGACCGAGGGCCGCACCCCGGAGAACACCTATAATTTCCTGTTCTTCAGGCCGTCTTCCAGTCTTGCTGCACTGGGAAATCGAAGCGCATCTTCTTGAAATGAGTGGCGAGAAAGAGCGCCTTCTGCGCGCGCGTCCGTGCTATAGGTCCCGAAGGTGATGCAGTAAGACACCTCTCGGGCTTTTTTAGAGGAATTACAATGATTACTCCTAACCTGTCAGAGTTAGCACTGAAACATGGAACGGACAAAAATAGCACTCATTATTATACGTGCCACTATGAGCAGCACCTAGAACGGTTTCGCCACGAACCTGTCAGGTTGCTAGAGATCGGCGTCGGCGGATACGAGGACCCAAGTTTGGGCGGCCAGTCGCTCCGCATGTGGAAGGAGTATTTTCCAAGCGGGCATATCTTTGGCATGGATATCTACGACAAGTCGAAGCTTCTGGAGGAAAGGATAACCATTCTTCGGGGAAGCCAAGCGGACCGTGCTTTCTTGGACGCAATTGGGACGAAGCACGGACCGTTTGACATAATCGTAGATGACGGTAGCCACGTATGCGAGCATGTGATTGCTGGGTTTACGGGCCTTTGGCCATATTTGTGTTCAGGTGGGGTCTATGCAATTGAGGACCTGCAGACGTCTTACCGAAAGACGATGGGCGGGTCTCGCACGGGTATCGGACCCGGAAGCACCATGGATCTACTTTTTAGACTTGCAAATGGCCTCAACTACGCTGAATTCGATATCGTGGGGTATCAGCCAACGCAAGTGGAGCGCGAAGTCGTAAGCATCGCATTCTATCATAACTTAGCACTCGTACAGAAGGGCAACAATAACGAGCCTGGCGGCCTCCCTCCTCATCCTCACAATAGGAGCTTCTTCGCTGGATGGGGAGGTATGAAGGTACGCCTTGCAGAACGTGCAACGCGCGGCGATATTTGGAGCAAAGCGCTTAGCGTTGGGATTGGATTAACTCGCCGGGCCAAGCGTGTTATGTCTGAATAGCTGGGACGATTTGGCCTTAGGTCGTGCTATAGAACCTTATATTGATTTGGAGCACTCTCGATGAAAGCCGGAACAAGAGCATATGTTGGCGTTCGGCACGGAGCGCAGTCCGTGCGAAGGCTGCTTTTCCCGCACTATACCGTTCAAATTGGGGATGTTCTTTGTGCCTCCCTCGACTACGTGGTGATTGCGGCACTCCGACGGTCGCGGTGCGCGAGCTTGTTATCGACCTCGCCGAATCCCCGTCATTGGGTGATTTTCGACTATTTCTCGGACCATCTGCGGGAAGGGCATCCGGCACTTCAGCGCAATACAGAGGACTACAGACGGATTCTTTCTGCCTACATGGGGATCTCCCAAGGTGGGCTGACCCTCGTGGATTTGTCCGACTCTTTCGCAGACCCCGTGCCAATCCTGATTGATCTCGTCCCAGGGCTGAACGTTGAGATGGTGTTCAAGCGCGAGAAAAAATCCGATGTCACCTATGCTGCACCGACGATACCGTTTCCGTTCTTGTTTCCTAGATATCCAGATTCATACTACCTCACGAACTTCGAAAGAAGCTTCCGACCCGCCTTTTATGCGCGCGTAATCTTCCAAGACCTCGTGCCATCGATCCCAGAAGAATCTTTTATCCCGATTCGGAGAAGCGAAGCCGAGCTTCCATATATCCTATCTTTCGGAGGGGCGATCGGATCGAACCGTGGGCGCAAGCTGGACGCTCTGCGGACGAAGCTTGGCTCGAAACTTTGGGTTTACAGCCTCCCCTACAGCGAGCACATTAAGTTTATTTCCCATTCCCGTTTCTCATTGTGCATTCACGGCGCAGGCGAATACTGCAATCGGTTTCGGGAGATCGCTTACGCGGGGAGTTGTCCCGTCGTGGAAAAATATTCCATTGACATCCCCAATGACTTCACCGACATGAAAAACATCATTTACTTCGAACGCGCAGAAGAACTCCCGGAGAAGCTCTCTGAGGTCAACCTCGATGCGCGTAATGCCATCGCAACGGAGTTTCGGAATCACTACTTGCGCTTTCATGGCATCGAGGCATGGACCCTGTATCTGTTAGAGGCGGTCTCAACGCTTGACTAGCAGAGCCTGGTCGCCAAGCCCGCCGAGTACTACTGGGTTACGCATCAAAGCGAATGAGCGACCGATATCATGTTCGGTGATCCCTGGCGGCAGGTCAGCTAGAGGGGCCAGAGGGTAACACGATGGTTTGTTTGGAGTGCAACGTTAGACTTAACTTCATTTGCGTTCGGGGCTTCTTGACGCGATCGGACAGGTGGGATAAGTAATCAGCGAAGTCCTTGAGAAGGACTCCCGTGGCGTTGAGAAATGCCGCTATCCACTAGTAGCTCGCGGCGGAAGTCCTTGGACACTCCGGTAGCCGAGCTCGCCACCGGTTTGCCCTGGAAACAAGTGTTCAAGGACTTCCGTGAGCTACTAGGCGTAAGGCCAACGCTCTTCGTGTCATTCAACGCCTGCGCATTCCGCTTCGCCCGCTCGAACTGGGTACATATCTCCGCACCCACGAGATTCGGAAGTTGCATGTAGGCGCGGGAGGAAAATCGCTCAAAGGCTGGCTGAATACGGATTTCGCGCCGATTTCTTTGTCCGTCGTGCCACTGGATATCACCAAGCCATTCCCGTTTTCCGCTGAGACGTTTCATTACATCTACAGCGAGCATATGATTGAGCACCTTTCGTACAATAACGGTATTTTCATGCTGCGAGAGTGCTTTCGTGTGCTCCGACCCGCTGGGCGGATCCGCATCGCCACGCCGGATCTTCGCGTTATTGTAGGTCTCTTCGCCGCGGAAAAGACGTCGGAGCAGAGGCGGTACATTCAATCCATGCTCGACAACTCCCTGCCGAAACTTGGTGTCCGGCATGAGTGCTTCGTACTAAACTATATGGTGCACAATGGCCACGAGTTCGTGTACGACGCGGAGACACTGCAGTCAGCGATCGAGAGTTGCGGTTTTTGCAACGTTCGATTCTGTCGGACGAGTGAAAGCGACGAGATGCACCTCCGTGGGCTTGAGACCCGCGCGGACCAAGACAATCGATTCGAAACGATGATTCTCGAGGCGTCGAAACCAAAGTTAGTTTCTCAATAAGGGTAGCACTAACTACACCGCCCCGCCGATAAATGCCCACAAGTTAGCCCCGTCGCTCCCGTCGGCAGACGTGTCAAGCTTGCCAAGACTACTCACGAAATTTGCAAACCTCAACGTCGATGTGGTAAAATAGGTCATCATCATGGCAGATTCGATAAATAAGCGCGTGTTGGTCACCGGGGGCGCCGGGTTTCTTGGCTCGCATCTCTGCGAGAGGCTCCTCAAAGACGGTTGCGAGGTGCTCTGCGTGGACAACTACTTCACCGGATCGAAAAACAATATCCTGCATCTCTTGTCGAACCCGCATTTCGAGGTCCTGCGTCACGACGTGACCTTCCCGTTGTACGTCGAGGTCGACGAAATCTACAACCTGGCTTGTCCCGCCTCGCCGGTTCACTACCAAGCCGATCCCGTACAGACGACCAAGACCAGCGTGCACGGCGCCATCAACATGTTGGGCCTGGCAAAGCGTGTCAAAGCTCGCATTTTTCAGGCCTCAACGAGCGAGGTGTACGGCGACCCGCAGGTCCACCCGCAATGCGAGGACTATTGGGGTCACGTCAATCCGATAGGCCTGCGCTCGTGCTACGACGAGGGAAAGCGATGCGCTGAGACCCTCTTTTTTGATTACTATCGGCAGCACAAACTCAGGATTAAGGTCGCCCGCATCTTCAACACTTATGGCCCGCGAATGCATCCCAACGACGGTCGCGTGGTCTCGAACTTCATCGTTCAAGCGCTCAGAGGACTGCCCATCAGCATTTATGGCGACGGAACCCAGACCCGTTCCTTTTGCTATATGGATGATCTCATTGACGGCATCGTCCGGCTTATGGCAACACCGGACGATGTGACGGGACCCATGAACATGGGCAATCCCGTGGAATTCACCATTCGGGCACTTGCTGAGCAAATTATCGAGCTGACCGGCTCGCGTTCGGAGCTGGTCTTTCTCCCTCTTCCAGCGGATGACCCTCGGCAGCGCAAACCCGATATCACGCTGGCGCGATCTGTTCTGGGGTGGGAACCAAAGACCCAGCTTATTGATGGATTGAAGGCGACGATTGCGTACTTCGACGCACTTCATTTGGCAGATCGTACCAAATGACGCCTTCAATAACGTTCCTACAATCTCGAAAGACATACGATGCCAGAAATATTGAGAGCCAGGAGTCCGCGCCCGAAGCCGTTCGTAAGACACCTCCCGGGTTTTGTTAGAGGAATTACAAATTACAATGATTACTCCTAACCTGTCAGAGTTAGCACTGAAACATGGAACGGACAAAAATAGCACTCATTTTTATACGTGCCACTATGAGCAGCACCTAGAACGGTTTCGCCACGAACCTGTCAGGTTGCTAGAGATCGGCGTCGGCGGATACGAGGACCCAAGTTTGGGCGGCCAGTGGAAGGAGTATTTCCAAGCGGGCATATCTTTGGCATGGATATCTACGACAAGTTGAAGCTTCAGGAGGAAAGGATAACCATTCTTCGGGGAAGCCAAGCGGACCGTGCTTTCTTGGACGCAATGGGACACGTCTTTCGGTGAATGAGGTGCATGAGGCATTTCCTGGGGAAAAGTTACGCGCGTGGCGCGAAGTTGCGGGAGCCTGCCGCATCGATCGACCCCCTGTCAACGGGTAGCTTACCGTTCCGCGCGAACGGAGGACTCGAGCTCCACTTCAACCAAGCGCTGAACGAGCGCTTCGAGCAAGTGGACATGACGAGAGACATGGCCCGCATACTTTCAGTAAACCAAGTCGGCCAGGGTTCGGGTATCCTCGGAGGAGCCATGGTAGGCCGCAAGGTAATAGATCCTACGGCG
>CAITRH010000511.1 GCA_903894755.1 uncultured delta proteobacterium | reverse complement strand
GACGCGCGAAGCGTTGTCGAGGAAGCCGAAACACAGGTTAGGCGGACCCAGGAGCTCACCCGTGCTGTCCTGGTCAAGGCAACCGAGGAGTGCGAAGCCGTCCAAAAGCGTCTGGCCACCAGCGTCGATCTGAAAGCTGGCCAGGAGGCACTGAAGACAGCGCGCGTCACCGAAGACTCCGCAAAAGGGGCCAAAGACAAAGCCGACAAGGCCGAACAGGAAGCTCGAGAAGCGCGCCGTTGGCTTGAGACCGCATCCACCACACCTGCGGTCGCCGCCAGCGAAGTCACGGATGCGGGTCGCACAGAAACGTCTGTCGCCGACTCGGCAACAGCCTCGTCTTCTGCTGCACGGGAAGCACAGGACGCGGCAACAGCGGGTTCAGCTGCCACAGCGGCTGGAGCAAAGGCAGCATCTTGTTCCTTCCAGGAGGCTGCGGCCGCTGCCGTGGACCACGCGAAGGCGGCGCTGCGGCAAGCACAGGATGTGCGCGATGCACTCCTGGTCGTGGAGGGAAACCTCGAAACGACGCGCAGGCAAGTCGCTGCTTTGGAGCCGGTCACCGGAAGCGCGCTTGTCGACACGCTGCTCCGCGCGCGCTGCAACACCGCCATTTGCTTCCACAATGGAGGCGAGAAGTACTGGCTCGGCATTGAGCCGCTCTTGGAGCTTCCCATCGGAAAGAGCTTCAGCCTCGGTTCCGGTGCCTTGTCGGACTACGTCAACAGTCACGACCTTCGCATCGACCTAGCCGCAGGGTTGCGCGTCTGGTTTTTCCGTGACCTTTTCAGTCTATCCATCTACCTGAGCAAGCCGCTCAGCGACACCTCGGTCCGCATTCCAGGGTCGGCGTTTACCTATCCCTCGAGCAATCTGCGCCGTCCTTATCCGGGGTTTGCCATTGGCTTCTTATACGACACCGCCTGGCTCGCCTTCGATCGCGACGAGCTGCGAAACGGCGGCGCAGCCGACGGAAGTATCGATCCGACCTACGAGCGCAACGCGCTCATCGCGACGAGCTGGACGCTCACCCTTGCCTTGCAACCGGTCAATGCATTCCGAACTGCCATCGGCATCGGCACTGGGAAGAAGCCATGAGCCGCATTTCCCTGACAGCCTTGTTGGCGATTACCCTCCTACTTGCGACATCGATGGCCGCTGCGCGTGGGGGACAGGAAGGGGCCACACCGCACCAAGACGCGAGCTCCTCGAGCACGTGCCCATGCGAAGCGCCGCATTCGTACGCCCTGGAGATTGGCTATCGTCCAACCTATGGAATTGTTCCAGGTTCGTCCGAGGGGCCGGGACGCATCTGGCCGTGGTACTTTGAAGCTGGAGTTGTCCACCGGGGGGTTGCCTTCTACGGGCTGTTTTTCCGCACGGGCCCCAATACGAGCTCCGATGCGAAACCCTGGAGCTATACGGAGGCGGGTGCTGCCATCCATTACCGGGTCAAGTTGGGGGCCCTACCGCTGGTCTTCATCCCTGATGGGCGCGCAGGCTTTCTCTTGGCGCGAAGCCTTCCCGGCAACGGCAGTCTTGCCTTCAATCGCTCGGGGCTCAACGGCGCGCTAGGACTTGGCCTGGGATGGGCGCTCCAGCAGTGGATGGTCTCCGTTGTCGCTGGAGCTTCGGCCTCCTGGGTCCTTGCGGAGCGGATGGGGACCAACTGGCGCTCGAAAGGTGAATTTTCCATGGCCGCCGAATTTGGACTGCGGCTTTCCTGGTCCGTACCGTTGGAGCTGAAGTGAGTCTATTGGTACGTGACTTTTCAACAGTTGGAGGACATCAATGAATACGTTGTTTTCAAGAAGAGTTGGTCAAGTTGTTTTCTGCGCGTCGGCACTCGTGGCCATCGGGGCTTGTGGTTCCAGCAGCAGCTCCTCGAGCCCCTCTGGAACGTCGACGGACAGTGGCGTTGCGGATTCAGGCGCCAGCGCACAGCAGATTGCCCAAGGCGTCGCGTCCGTGAAACAGGCGATCCTTGGGAATCCAGATGCCGCGACTCGACGGGCTATGGGGATCTTGAACCAGACGCTGACCATCGAGGAGCGGCAGTATCTCCGAAACATGCACTGGACCGGACAGACGCGGGACACCCTCGCGTCTGACCCGCCTTACAACAAGGCCCTTGTGGCACTTTCAACGGCACAGTCGGGCCTAACTGTGAACTCGGTAAGCCCATTGGTTGAAATAACACCATCGCCAACAGCGCCCGAGTATCTCGTTAACAAAATTATCAAAGCGATGGCCGATTGTTTAGGCGAGGACAAGTGCCAGGGAGATGGGTGTGTCGCCGCCACCGCCGAGGCTTACCGAAGATTGTATGGCGATGTTGTCACATCTCCGACTAGCCCAAAGTATGGCGATAACGGCACATGGACATGCACAACGGACTTCTTTGCGGATGGCGGACAGGGGAGTGAGTCCTGCGATTTTCGAGGCTATTGCCACGCGGAGGAGATCAACTTGAGCGCCAATAACGGCGCGGGTAGCTACAAGTGCAATGACCCGGGGTGGACGCCAACAAACGCCCCGGCCTGTACGCCCGTGGATGCGGGGGCCGATGCAGTGGTAGATGCGGTCACTGACGCAGGAGTTATCTCATGCACAGACTGGGCAAACTGCCAGAAGTATGATGCAGCATGGTTCGGCTGCTGGATAACGGACCTGTCGTGTTGGGCGGGCTGTGACTCGCTTCACAATGATCCTGATCCTTATGCAGAGGCCGTTTGCGATCATGATTGTATGCAGGCGAAGTCCACATGTGAAACAAATGCCTCGTTCAGTGGGAAAAAGTGTATGGACAGTGTACCAAAAGAAGGGTGGTCTTCCCCCTGTGATCAGAAATATTCAGAGTGTTACAATCGGCTCCTCCGGGCTGCAAAGGACAGTGCGGAGTGTCATGCTAACTTGAACGTTTGCGCTGGAGTACCCAATTGGGATACGTGCTTTGCAGGTCTTGTGACGCCATGTGCGGTTGCACAACAACAAGCCGTGCTAACATGCATCGCAGCTTTGCAATGATGTGGACACGTTCCGGCTCTGCCGGCCGACCTTAGACCGCGCCGGACCCACCGCGACGGACCGCGCTCTCCGCAGCAGCGGCTTGAAGGACCTGACGACGTGCGCACTCGCATCTGCAAGCGCTTGTGCGGCGTCGCAAGGGTTCGTCTCACCACGCGCTACTGAGGCGTCGTCAAGCCCCCCAGGCGATACGGGAAACGGAAGGAGCGTCGACCGCAACTCTTTCCGAAGAGTGCACGACGCCATTTCCGACGACGGAGACGCTCCGTTCGTCGGCGTCGACTCTTCAAGAGTCGAGCGAGACTCTTTTTCGAGGGGCAGACGCCTATCAAAGAGTCGACGGTGACGGATCGGGAGTCGACGGCGACGCATCGGGAGTCGATCGCGACGCATCGGGAGTCGACGGTGACCGATCGGCGGTCCCGGGTGAGGAGACGGTTGGTGCACGCCCTTGCTGTCCTTCGGCGCGCATTGCATCCTCTTGGCATGAGACACGCGATCAACGTTGACGAGCCCACACGAATCCACCTTGCCGCGCTCGCTGCGCGCCTTGGGAAGAGCGAAGGGCGCGTGATGGCGGAGGCGCTTGCCGTGCTGGAGGAAGCGTTGTCCCCGGAGGAGAGTGCGGCCGCGTGGGACGCGGAGATCGCACGGCGCGTCGCGGCCCTGGACGCGGGCGAGACGCGCGGCGAGTCGTGGGAAAGCGTACTCGCACGAGCCCGGACGAAGCTTGCGACGTGAGGCTTGTGATTGAGCCCGGTGCGGCGAAGGACTTCGACGCCGCGGTGAACTGGTATGCACGGGTGGGGCGCGACCTCGTGGCGGGCTTCGTCGCGGAGATGGAGCGTCGGGTCGCAGAGGTACTTGCCGCACCGGAGAGTTACCCGTTTGCGCCGGACCAACGCGACGTCCGGCAGGCGCCCGCGACGGGGCGCTTCCCGCATGCGATCGTCTTCGTTGTGCGCAGGGATGCGGTACACGTTGTCGCGTTCGCGCACCCGCGTCGGCGCCCTGGGTATTGGGGCGGTCCCCGCTAGCCAGCCAGCCAGACGGCGACCGGGTCCTCGTGCGTTTCACCGACCCGTGCGCAACCATTTCGACCAACTCGGCAAGCAGATCGGCAAGGAAGCCCTCGGCTCCTGTGGGAGCACCGTAGCCCAGTACGAAATATCGCCGGAGACCCAATACGCCGACCTCTGCTACGAGCCCGACCCCGCACACGAATCCGAACGAATGCGACTGGGCCTTCTGGGGCAAATGGCGAACGTCCCCAGTCTCATCGAGATTTACGCAAGGGTGCCCACCGCCGAGGACTTTCGAGCCTGTCTGAGCAAGCAGCTCGCGTACTGACGTCAGTGCGCTCGGAAGCACGAGAAACAAGCAGAGGAGGCCAAGCGGTTGGAGAAGCCTGCCGAGGCATTCGTCGAGCCGCACCTCTTGATGGTGGCCGCGAGCTCTCCGACGGGGCTTCGGAGCCAACTTCGGCTGGTGCGGGCGTCCGGATGCCCGAAGGGGGTTTACTTCTTTGGAGATGAGGTCCTTCGTGTCGTGCTGATGGCGGCAGGTCCGCTTCTTCGACAGGCCATCGAGGACCTGGCCGCCTTGCCTCCCGAGGCGCACGAGCATGCGGTGGCCGATCAAGTTTTGCTACACTGCCATCATGCCGTCGGCCAGAAGCCGAGCCGGACCCCCGAAGAACAGGAGTTCATCGTGATCATGCAAAATACCTGGGAGAGAGCGCGTGCCGAGGAAGCTGCCCGGTCCGTGCTGACCGTGCTCCGCGTTCGCGGCCTCGAGGTCCCCGATGCTGCGCGCAAGCGTATCCTCGCGGAAAAGGATCGGGAACGGCTCGAGATGTGGCACGAACGCGCGATCCTCGCCTCGTCCATCGTCGACGTGCTCGACGAGCCGAGCTGAGCACCAAACGACTTCATTCGCCCAAGCCGCTTCGGTGTCCGCATCGGAGTCAGTCTTCGTCGAGGCTTTCCGCTACGGATTGATCTTCGCGCTCACCATGGTCCCGACCGGCCCACAGTCATTCGCTCGGTTCACCCATCGCACCAGCCAGTACGCAGTCTTCCCCACATCGGCCACGTCGAACTCGTACAGGTACGGTGACGCCGTATCCCG
>CAITRH010000510.1 GCA_903894755.1 uncultured delta proteobacterium | reverse complement strand
CGGGATACGGCGTCACCGTACCTGTACGAGTTCGACGTGGCCGATGTGGGGAAGACTGCGTACTGGCTGGTGCGATGGGTGAACCGAGCGAATGACTGTGGGCCGGTCGGGACCATGGTGAGCGCGAAGATCAATCCGTAGGGGGGTTGAGCTCGATGTTTTGTTGACTCACCGTACCGTTGACCGGGACGGCCCCCACCGCGACGGACGGCAATCGCCTCCCTTTTGCGACATCTTCACTGCTCCCAATAGAAAGGACTCGAAACCCTTGACGGAACGGTGAGCGGGGAGCATCTTATTCCCGTCGCCCCGACTTTCGAGAAATGGGACGGCGTATAGTGGAAGGCCCCGTGATCCGGGGCCTTTTTTCAATGGCCCGCTAAGTTCCGGGGTCTCGCAAACTCCGAGGGTTGACCGCGACACCCGGCTACCCAGGGTTACCCACCCTGGGTAGCGGGTGTCGCGGTCGGACCCCCCGTGACTTAGCGGGCCGTTGTTTTTTTTAGGGTGGACCATGGACCGTACCGCTGTCTTCGTCGATGCCGGCTATCTTTTCGCTGCTGGCTCCAAAGTTATCGCCAACGAGAAACTCCCCCGCGGCGAGCTGCACCTCGACTATGACGCCGTTCTAAAACTGTTCGTCAGCTTGACAGCCGAACTCACGGGCCTGCCCCTGCTTCGGATCTACTGGTACGACGTCACTGCGACAGGCCCGACTCCGCAGCAACTTGCTCTTGCCTACCGGCCGAGCGTAAAACTTCGCCTTGGTTTTGTGAACCAGCAGGGGCAGCAGAAGGGCGTCGACTCGCTGGTGGTCACCGACTTGATCAACTTGGCCAGGAATCGAGCGATGGCTGACGCCTTGCTTCTCACGGGCGACGAGGACATTCGGGTCGGCGTCCAACAGGCGCAGGAGTTCGGCGTACGCGTGCACCTGCTCGGCATCGTGCCCGCACGGGAGAACCAGTCCGGATTCCTTGTTCAGGAGGCTGATAGCGTTCGCGAGATCGTTCTCAGCGAGGTCCAATCGTTCTTGTCGCGTTCCGCAGTTGCCGTGGACGCCCTTTCTGCGCCGCTGGTAACTGCGATGCCATCGACCACGGCTCCGGGCCTCGCCGCCGCGACACTGGAAGCGGCCGCGCAGAAGGTTGCGAGCGAACTGAACGCTGAGGAGATGGATGCGGTCCTCAAAGACTCCGTCGGGGGCTCCGTGCCATCGCAGATCGATCGTCAACTTCTCGTGGGGGGCACCCAGGCGACAGGCGGCTCCCCGCTGTCGTCCGATCAGAAGCGCAGAGTGCGGGCCGCGTTCCTTGATGCGTGTCGGAAGGTGAAGACGTAGACGGATTGGCCACCGACGCCGTCGAGCCCCCCCCGCCTCCAAACCCTCGTGCGGCGCCTCGCTGAAAGCCTCGACGAAGACTCCGATGCGGACACCGAAGGAGGTCGCCGATCGGCTTGGTGCTCAGCTCGGCGCGTCGAGCACGTCCACGATGGACGAGGCGAGGATCGCGCGTTCGTGCCACATCTCGAGGCGTTCCCGATCCTTTTCCGCGAGGATACGCTTGCGCGCAGCCTCGGGGACCTCGAGGCCGCGAACGCGGGACAGGTCCGAGTGGGCGGACTCAGCTCGATGCCGCCCTTTGCGCCCTCGCTTTGCCCTGCTTGACCAGCGCCGCGGGCAGCACGGCGCGAAGCTCTCCGACCGCGTTCTCGGGTCGGAAAACACGGTCCGGACGAGCGCATCGTGGGGATTGTTGTTGGACACCCCCGCCCGTATACCACGCGAAGGGGCGACCACGTCTCCCGATCCGTCGCCATCGCCTCCTGATCGGCCACCATCGACCACCGCCGGCAGCGAGGTTGCACAAACTCGGGGTTGAGCGATGGCGTCTGTCGGCCATCGACGGGACGGATCCAGCGTGCTACCGAAGACTTATGCGTTCTTCCGACAGCGTTGCCCAGGAGGCTCTCGCCCTGCCCGCGCGGGAACGGGCCGCCCTCGTACTGCACCTCGCTGAAAGCCTCGACGAAGACTATGATGCGGACACCGAATCTGCTTGGGCGAATGAGGTTGCCGAGCGGCTTGGTGCGGTAGCGCGTGGTGAGGCGAACACTTGCGACGCCGCACAAGCGCTTGCAGATGCGAGAGCACACGTCGCTAGGTGTCGTGGCTAGGGTCCTTCAAGACGCGGCCGAGGAGATGCGAGAGAGTGCTGCGTGGTACGAGCTTCGCGCGGAGGGTCTTGGACTGCGCTTCGTTGATGAGGTGGCGTCAGCCTTCGCCCGGATCGATTCTGCCGCATTGTCGTGCGCACCTTGGGCGCGCCCAGGACTCCCTGCAGGCGTCCGGCGAGTGTTCCTGCGATCGTTCCCGTACTTCGT
>CAITRH010000509.1 GCA_903894755.1 uncultured delta proteobacterium | reverse complement strand
TCAGGGATTATCGGAATTCCCCGTGTCCCACTGAAATTGTCTCACTACGTCGACTCCCAGCACACACCGTTCCGTAAGTCATCGAGTTCGTTCGGGACATTTTTACGTGACGCGGGGATTCTTCTTTCAAATGCCCGCTGTGGTACTCCGTTACACTTGCCTACCACATCGTCCACTGAAGCCTAATGCGCCCTCCTCTCACGTTCATTCGCATCCCCGGCTCGGCGTCCTCGATCTTCACCGGGTGCCCCAGCTCGTCTCGCGCCGTCCAGGCCGAAACGTACGCGTAGCGAAGCAGGTACTCTCCTCTCGGCAGTTTGAACTCGATGCAGTTTTTCCCGCGACTGACCTCTGCCGCTGGCGTCATTACCCCAACGGCCCCGGGTACCTCATACAAATCGTAGGTCCGTGGCCCACGCCTGGCAGCCCCCGGAATGGATGTACTGTGCACCCACATCCATTCGGATCTCCGGAGACCATCCTTCATAGCTGCCGTGAAGGCCGCGACGTGGGTCACGCCAACGCGTTGCATTCGGGCGTGCAGGCGGTCCAGCCCGTCCTTCAGGTTCACGGTGCACTCGTATTCCAGCGGGAGCACGGCCTCCACCTGATCCATCGCCACCCCGGAGAGCATCTCTACGCGGTCCTGGTGGCTAAGCGCGTAGCCCAGGAGCCACCCCCAGTCCGTCTCCACGTTCCATCCCTCGGCGAACTCGAACGCCACTCGGGCTCCTTCAGGAAGATGCCCAACCAGTTCGAGCGCGCCCCTTACCGAATCCCCAACGTACGTCGGACGTACGGCGAAGCCGGCGCGTGACCCGTATGTTGCCACGCCGAAGAGCGCAATCACAAACGCCGCGCAAACGGGCCACCCGGGCGCCACGCTCACAACGAGCAGTGCGAGGTGGGCGAGGGCTAGTTCGACGGAAAATGGGTGCACAAGGTACCGGCCTCGCACGAGCATATATCCGCCGAGGGTCGCGACGAACACCAGGCCAAGATGCAGCGTCGTCAGTTTCTGTGCGAGTAGCACCGACGCGAAGCCAAAGGCTACCCAGATAGCCGTTGCAAGCGAGAGATCCTGCTTGCGCAGCCCGAATTCCGGAACCGCCTGACGAAAGCGCCAAAACCCAAGCTTGCTGCTATGGTAAAAAAAGGGGACCCACCATGGGAGCGCGAGCATTCCAGCCGTCGCGAGTCCCGTGAGAATTGGCGCCATCGGAACCCCTTTTTGCAGCGCCATGAGCGCCGTTGCCACGACTCCAAGGGTTCCTGAGAACTGGTGCGTGTAGAGCGCTAGCAGGAGCATCGCGGCCATCGGGACCGGCTGTCCATGACCTGCAAACAGTGCCGCACCGAGCGCGAACAGCCACCCGAGTACTTCTGGGCGTCCGAAACGCAAGAGTGCGCTTCGAAAGATTGGACTACCCAAAAGGTATGCCCCTGCGGCTGCGGTCACGATGTTGCGGTCCAGTACGGCGAAGGCTGCGACCACACCGACGTAGCCGAGCAGGACGGCGAGGGTGATCCCCTTGACGCCTAGCCAGCGCACGAGCCCGATCGAGAGGGGTGGGTAGGTGAGCGAGTAAGGGTTGCCAAGGTAGCACTGGAAGGATACGCCGAAATGCCCGGTGCGCCGTGCCCAGTTGGCTTTTGCGAGGTGGCAGTTCCAATCGTTCGGCTCACCACTGAAGGACACAATGGGGTCTCCCCGAGGGCTCGCCGCGCATGCGATGCGTATTAGCCCCGCGAGGACGAGCAGGGGGGCAAGCGCGCAAAGGGCGAGGGCCCGAACCAGTTCGACAACAATGGAGCCCCAACCGCAGTCGATCCACTCCCCTCCATGGGTCCGGAATGTGATCGCGCGGATACGGGCAACGGCGCAAATCGCCAGGACGTTTGCGTAGTCCGCTACGGCTTCGCTACGAGATTCCACGCGCACCGGAATGACGGCGCGCCCGACGCGTCGTCTGCGCAGCTCCCGAGCCGTCGCTATCCCCCCTTCGACAAGTGAGAAACGTTGGCCCGCGGTCTGGATCCATCCGCACGCTGCAGCGATTTCGGGGTCGAGGCGAGAGCGATCATCCGCGTGCCCCACGACCACTAGGGTGGCGAAGGCAAGTCGGTCTCTTGTTTCAGCGATAACGCCGTTGACACGATCGTAGACAACTGTGCGGAAGATCGCTACCGTCTCATTCGTACCTCGACTGGGGCTACCCACGCACTCGCCAATTTCTGCGAGCCGCATATTGCGTTCCAATCGCCCGTTCGCGGTCGCGTTCTTTTGTTTTATAATGCGCCAAGATCTGTCCGTGCCAAAATAAGCAGCGCGGCATCAAATATTGGAAGAAGGCACTCATAGGTGTATAGACTTGGGCCTGTGTTCCACCGGGAGCCGCGAAGCGCAGTAGCCTCAAGCTCAGCTGGGTCGGCGAAAATCGCGTCCAGCACGTCGTCCAGTTTCTCGTCGCGGGCGTCGAAACCAAAAGCCATGCGCGCCTGCTCGAACCCAGCCAGACCAGGCGCGCGATCGGACACCAATGTGGCGCCGGCCATAAAGGCCAGTTCCAGCCGATCATGACCCAGGTCATGGTTCGTCGGAAAAATATTTAGTGCCACCTGTACCTGTTCCATCCCCTCGAAACCCGTTGGATAATTTGCCTCTATAATCCTCAAGTTCGACTGGTTGCCGAACTCTTTTCCCCAGCCATCTCCAAAGAGCCACAGAGGACGTCGCCGAATGCGACGGACGATGCGAGCGCGTTTGGCGTTACGCATCCAGACTTCGACCAAAGACGTGAGTGTCGTGACCGCTAACCCCACCTCGGTCCCCCCCATGGAGCGGCGCTCAAAGGCTTCGCGAACGACCTCCCGGGTGTCACGGCTTGGGCTCGATTCAACGATTTCCAAAGCCTCATCGAAAATACTTCCATGCGTTGCCGAGAGTTCCATGCGCTTGGCGGTCACGCCACCGACGTCGGGGGCGCTACCTAAAAAAGCGAACGGGTATGGGCGCTCACTCCAAGGTCGGACGGCCGCAGGACCTGGAGCGGAGCTCAGGCTCCAAGAGATAACTGGGGTGGGGTTTGTGAGAAACTGTCGCGCCGGTTCGATATCGTCGGACTTTTGTACGCCGATGGCCATGCCCTTGGGAACCTCGCGGAGCCGGTCTCGGTGATAACCCGGAGGGTCTCCCAGCGCCGATATGAGAGGAGCCCGCGCCAGGGCGAACACGGAAGTTCCCTGGTGCTGAAAGTGGTAGCCCCACGCTTGCATTGAGACGTAGAACGCGTGGCGTCGCGCTTGGAGCGCCTCGAACATGGCTTCCACATCACTCGGCTCGAGGAGCGAATACATGGTCGAGCCCACGCCGAGCGACGCGAGCAAATCGGCAAAGCTGCGCGAAACGCGGATAAGGGCGTTGTAGCGGCTCTGACCCGTGATGATCCCAACGCTGTGGCACCCCCGAAACAGCCCCTCTTCAAAGACCTCCAAACGCGGGTCGAGCGGACCCGCTTCAATAGTTTCCACGGAATCCCCCGCTCGGTGCAGCGCTGGCAAACAACGACAGAAAATCCTGACGAACGAGCGTATCCCACGGCGCCTTGAAGGCCACACGCTCCGCCATGTGCCCCACAGGACGTGGGCACACCACCGTACGTGCGTCCTTCAGCACCGCCTCAAGTGGGGCCGTGCGAAGATCGACAACGGTAGCGTCGCCCGTCTCCGGGAGACTCCCAGGGTCGCGTGTGGCAATGACCAGCTCGCCATCCCGCGGCATGGCCAGTTCTTGGCGAAATACCTCCGTTGCCCTCCAGCGATCGGCACTACGGGCGCACTGGCTAAGCCAATCGAGGCGCACGTCCGTCGTGCCCATGGCCGCGACCATCGTTTCGATAAGCAGGTCCCCCCCACATCGTCCGAGCCTTTTCCCATTCTCACAGGCGCGGTCCAAAAGCGTACGCACGGCGGGCGTGAAGTTGCTGCGGTTCGACTCGGAAGGCGTCAGACCTTCGGTAAGAATCACCTTTTTGGTCACCCCTTCCCCCACCACCCTCGAGGCAAGCGGCTCCATTTCGAGCTGAGCGTTCGGGCTACGCCACCGAAACACCCGGTCAAGCACGTCTTTCTCGAACGGCCAGCGTATGACCGGAATGACCCACGCACGCGCCGTCGCAAGCAGAGAGTAAAAATACCACGGACGGTCCAGTAGAAAGGTGCAAAGGGGCGTACGTAGCAAATCGAAGAGCGAGCGACCGTCGCCGATCTCCGTGCCCACCGCATCGACACTGACGAACCCTACGATTTGGCCAGCCTCCGCGAGTTGCGTCAGCGTCATCGTATCGTTTGGGTGTTCGAGGCGAAGCGCGACACTCTGGAAATCGAGGTCCACCAACCGCCGCACGAGACCAGCAGCGAGGGATTCCTCGTCGGCGTGTGTCCGCGTCAAACAAATTACGGTATTCTTCGGTTTTCCCATAGGCAAGCGCGCGCATCTTAGTGGTCTCGCGCAATGATCGGGCGAGTCCGATGGATATTTTCTAACCGAGGTCGGCTGCCGCAGCAAATCTTTTCTACGGCCCGCTAAGTCACGGGACATCGTTAAACTCTGAGGACCGACCGCGATCCCACCCTCTCCCACGGGGTTGCGCAACGCCCGCGGCCATGTAGGCGTTCTCGCGTAGGGCCAATTTCCTGAGGGATCGTGACGGTCGATGGTTGGGGCAGCAACTCTTCGATAATGCCTCCCTATTTCACGGCATTTCTGGGTGGGATCGCGGTCGGGTGAATCAAAACACCAGCCCAGCGCGGAGTAGCCCTGGGGAATTCCCTCACAACAGAAATCAAGGTGAACCGTTGAGTTGCAGTCAGGGGTGAGGTGGCTCGATTGTTGATGTCCTCTGCCCAAACGCTTGACTTCGCATTCTGTTTACGGGAAGTTCCCTGGGTAGCGAGCCCAAGTCAAGCTCCAAAGGGCCGACCGCCATCGAGCCCTTTCACGCCCCCCCAGTCTGCTTGCTGTCGACGAATACTACGTCAAGCGGTGCCTCAAACATGCGAGCCTGCCCTCGCGATTTCACGGCATTTCTGGGCACACCTAGGCCGCGGGCGTTGCGCAACCCGTGGGATTACGCCCGAGGAGTTCGGGGGCCCAACGCGGCGGGGGGGCTGCGGGTGGCGCAGAGTTCGAGCTCGCCATGAGATGAGAGGCATGGAGCCCGTCACTCGCGAAGAACCGCACAGAAGGGTCGACGATCAGCCCGCAAAGGATCTGGAGCTTGCCAAGCGAGAGCTAAACCAAGCCCATCTTGAAAACCGCAACTTCCACTCCTCGCGTCGCCCTCGCCCTGATCGGCGCCCACGACCTGGGGCCCAGCCCCAGGCTGAATTGTGCCGCCCCTACGGGGCTGACGACCAACGCTCGGGCTCTTTTCCACTGGCGTGATGCGTGTGCTGGTAGGGCGACATGCGTGGATTGGCAGCCCCGAAGGGGCGACACAATTCAGCCTGGGCCCCAGGTGGCGGTCGGTCGAGGGTTCGGACCTGCGGGGGTTTTCAAGATCGGCTTGGGTTAAAGGACTCCGGGCCGAAAGTGCGCTCTGTGCGTTGGGGTGAGGTCGAAGCTTCCCAGGAAGCGTGAGACGCTGGGCTTGCGGATGAGGGCGGAAGATGCGTCGTTGCCGACCGAAGATGCGTCGTTGCCGACCGAAGATGCGTCGTTGCCGACCGAAGATGCGTCGTTGCCGACCGAAGATGCGTCGTTGCCGACTGAAGATGCGTCGTTGCCGACTGAAGATGCGTCGTTGCCGACCGAAGATGCGTCGTTGCCGACTGAAGATGCGTCGTTGCCGACTGAAGATGCGTCGTTGCCGACTGAAGATGCGTCGTTGCCGACTGAAGATGCGTCGTTGCCGACTGAAGAGGGCAATTGCCCAGCACTCCGGGGGACAGAGTCGCTCTTCGTCGCCGGGAAATGGCGAAAACCAGATATGCCTATTCCTACGAGCACATGTTTGCAGGAGCGCTATCCGACCGTCCGCGCGGCATGTATCTTGCTTATATCAAGGCGATCGTGAGTGGCTTTCTACGCGCTCACGCGAGCTCCGCGCATCGTGCACCGCTCCGTTATGTAGCGAGCCCATGTTCTGAGGAGCCGGATGCGGGAATTCCGCACGTCCGGATCTGTGGGAGCCCCGGGGCGGCCGGGGCCACCTGGCGGTCGCGGGTGGCGCGGTTCGGACCTGCGGTTCTCAAAATGGGGTTATTTTAACATCGAAACCAGGTATCGGTCAGCACAGGCTGCGCAAAGAGGACGTCGAGGGCTCGGAGCAGAGTCACGCCGGTCTTCCCCTCAGTCTGCAGTTGGCTCTGTGCGCGCGTGCGCAGATCGAGGATCTTGCGGGCCGTCTCGTGGGCTTGGGTCGCCACCTCTCGCACGCCCTGGACGAAGAACGTGAGCCACTCCTCCCACGCCCCCCGCATCCGGACAGCTTGGAGGCGATCGTAATATTCGCCACGATTCTTCTTCAAGAAGTGACTGATGTACAGCAAAGGCCGAGAAAGAACGCCCTGCTGTCACAGCAAGAACGTGATGAGGAGGCGACCGACCCTGCCATTTCCGTCAAGAAACGGGTGGATGGTCTCGAATTGGGCATGTGCGAGGCCCGCGTGGATCAGCGGAGGTAGGGTCTCGTCGTAGAGAAAACGTTCGAGGTCGCCCATGAGCTGGAGCAAGAGTTGTGTTGGTGGGGGCACAAAGCTCGCGGTGCTCAGCGTGCAGCCAGCAGGGCCGATCCAGTTCTGGCTCCTTCGGAACTCTCCAGGCTCGAGATGCTCTCCGCGCACTCCCTGCATAAGGCGGGCGTGGATTTCCCGGATCAGCCGAAGCGACATCGGGAGCGCCGTTTGCTCAATCCCGTAGTTCATCGCGCCCACGTAATTCACGACCTACTGAATATCGCGGAGTTTGCTGTCCTCACGCTCGCCGGCCTCGAACTGGAGCACGTCAGTCAGCGACGCTTGCGTCCCTTCGATTTGAGAGCTGAGGACGGCTTCCTGGCGGACATACATCGCGACGAAGAGGAGTTCCCCTTCGAGTCGGACTGGTGGATCGGGCGGCAACGGACTCGGATCGAAGGCGACGTAACCAGTAGATTGCTGGACGAAGTGGCCGGCACGCATGGTTCACGATCCTTGAATATGGGGCGGCGGCTTGGCGCATATTAAGGGCAACGGCGCTTTCCTTTAGCATGGTCTCCCTGCGGGAGCTTTGGTAAAGGAGCGTAAGATGGGGAAAATAACGTCGTCCTCGACCGAGCGCGACGGTTCAACCGCGTCCAGATCGAGACCCGCCATTTCTGCCAGACGAGTATTTGGCCGAGGAGCCCGCGCAGCGTATTTAAAGTACGTGAGC
>CAITRH010000508.1 GCA_903894755.1 uncultured delta proteobacterium | reverse complement strand
GTCAATCCTCTATCGATGCGAGGCCAAGGACCATTCGAGGGGAGGCTCGCTCCGATAGGAACGACGTCAACCCTCTATCGACGCGAGGCCAAGGAGCATTCGAGGGGAGGCTCGCTCCGATAGGAATGACGTCAACCCTCTATCGATGCGAGGCCAAGGACCATTCGAGGGGAGGCTCGCTCCTGTAGGCACCAGGTCACCCCTCGATCGATGCGAGGCCCAATGGCACCCCATCGGAGGCTCCCTTGTGCGGAGCTTCTTTGGTTTCCTTTGAGTTCGCGTCGCGCTCCATGGAGGGAGCGCCGATCACTTGACGATAAGCGAGCCATACATGATGTCGTTCGAATAGGCCGTGCTGAGCTTGCAAGTGGATTGAATCTCGTCGGACCCAACCGACGCAGGGGACCCCGTAATATAACTCAGTGAGGTGAGAACGGTACCTTTCTTCAGGGGGCAGGGCGTACCGGTGAGGTCCTGGGTTGCATAGAATGTGGCATCGAGGAGAAGTATGGACGTTCCCACGAAGCTGAGCTTGCTCGCAGTCGCGCAGTCCGAGGCGAAATCGGTATCCTTGACGAGGCCAGTCGCGAAAGGCGCGGACACTTCGAAGACCGTGCCGTTGGAGAGAAACCCAAAGGCATTCCACATGTTGAAGCTCGCGCCGATAAGCACTGTAGTGCCAGCGGGGACTGACTGTCCATTGCCGCTCCAGCCTGCGGGAGGCTGCGCGCTCATGATATCCGATTGTTTCAATAAAGTGCCAGTGCAGAAGGTCCCAAAGGCACTGAGATCGCCCGGTGCATCTGCCGCCGAATCCACCGATACGTCCGCCCCTGCATCTACCGATGAAGTCGTATCGCTGCTCGATGAGCATCCCAGCGCAGTCACGAGAATAACCAAAGCCGCCGATTTGAGCCCATTTGACAGGGCTAGCGAAAAGGGCCGGTGGTTCATGCTTGCTCCTTTTGGTCAGGGGTTGGTTGAATACCATCCCGGCGAAACATCGGAAAATGGGTAGCTCTTACGAGGTGCTCCGGCAAGGGAAAAACGGAAGCCGGCGGTCGCAGAGCCACCGAGGTTGCCGCCGTCGGTTCCTCCGATGCCCAGGATCGATCGATCCGAGGGTCGGATCGATGCAAACGTGTCGAAGCTCGAAACGTTCGAGGCACCGATTGCCAGCAGTGAGACCCAACCTCGAAACGTCCGAGGCGATCCCCGATCGATGCGAGGCCCAGGAGCATTCGAGGGGAGGCTCGCTCCTGTAGGAACCAGGTCACCCCTCTATCGACGCGAGGCCCAATGTCCCCCCATCGGAGGCTCCCTTGTGCGGAGCTTCTTTGGTTTCCTTTGAGTTCGCGTCGCACTCCACGGGGGGAGCCTTCCTTGTGTGTGTGGCAACGGTCCTGAGAAGCGCTGCGGTGACTGGCCCGTCCTGGCCCAACACGCACGCAACAAAAAAGCACCTTTCACAACAGAAACCGCTTGACCGATCCCTGTCCCTCCACTACATAGAGTGTATGAAAAATTTTTCGGCGCGCTTCGCGCGCTCCCTCTCAGACCTTCGATCCCGTCCGCCTTGACTCGGGATCAAGGGAAACAGGCTCAAAGGTATACGGAAATTCTACCGGGCGCAGCGAAACCCGAGGATGATGCGGCGGAACCCAGGCACGAAGATGTTGCGGTACGCCCCGCGGACGAGCGTGGCGTTGACGTTGTTCCAGCACCCGCCGCGGCCGACACGGGCTGTATTGGAGATGGCTGGGTCAGTATAGGGGCAGTAGGGGGAGCTTGTCCACTCCCGAACGTTGCCTGCCATGTCGTTTAATCCGAAGGGGGGTTGCCTGTGCCGAGGTCGTTTCCTTCGCCGTCCCAGCACAACTGGTTCGACGGTGGGGTGTTGCCCCATGGGAACTTCCATGCTGGGGTGCCACGGGCAGCGTACTCCCATTCTTCTTCTGTGGGAAGCCGCTTGCCGACCGCAGAGCAAAAGGCGGTCGCTTGGTTCCAGTCTACGCAGTTGATCGGATGATTGTCGCGACCAGCTACTCCCCAGTTGCAGGCCCCACTGGTACTGGGCGCGCTGCAGGAGGTGCACCCCTTGTATGCAGCGACGGTCACCTCGGTCGGGTCCATGCAGAACGCTGCAACGGACACGGCATGCACGGGCTTCGCGTCGTCGCCGACATCGTTGGCTCCCATTCGGAAGGTACCGGCAGGGATGGCGAGCATGTCGGGGGCCGAGGGACATGGGATCACCGTGAGAGGCGGAGCACGTTGGGGCGGAGGGGCGGGCTGCAGAGCGGGTCTCTTGTTTGGCTATTCCCCACGCGCGTCGTGTGCTCCCCAGGCGAACGAGAGCACCAGTGCGGCGGTCATCAGGCAAGCTCGTTGGATAACCATTGTTTGCGCCTTTCGTTGTCGCTGCTTTGCGCAAGGCGGGTGTTACCACCGTTTGCTCACGCGCGGGTCCCTGCGGTTCTCAAAGTAGGTTTGGTTGACACGGTCAGCGGGCTTCGGCCAACAGGTCTTCGGCGCGGGGGACAGAAACGGCGCGTTCTACCCAGCCTTCGAGGCGGGGGCGATCGTCGCAAGCGAGGATCGCAGTGCGGGTTTCGTCGGTCACCGGGATGGCTCGGGCGTGCAGTACGCGGAGAACTGCCGCGGCCAAGGCGTTGCGCTCGCCGACCTCGATGCC
>CAITRH010000507.1 GCA_903894755.1 uncultured delta proteobacterium | reverse complement strand
CGCGACTACAAAGTCGCTTCCGGCGGCTCGAGCCAACTGGGCACGGCCAGCCCGTTCAACGTCAAAGACGACTCCCTGAGACTGCTCGACTTCACCCAACAGGAGGTCGAGGCCCTCTACACCCAGCACACCTCGGACACGGGACAGGTCTTCACCCCGGAAGCCTTGGCCCGGGCCTTCGAGCTCACCCGCGGTCAACCTTGGCTGGTCAACGCCCTGGCCCGTCAAGTCGTCGATGTCCTGGTGACAGACCGCAGCAAGCCTATTGGACCTACCGACATCGACGCAGCCAAAGAAATCCTCATCGATCGCCAGGACACGCACCTCGACTCGCTGGTCGAACGACTGCGGGAGCCTCGGATTCAAAGGCTCCTCGAGCCGATGCTTGCGGGGACCATGCTCCCCCAGGTCCCGCAAGACGACATCCGTTTTGCTATCGATTTGGGCCTTGTCCGCAAGACCTCAGAGGGAGGCCTCGCCGTCTCCAACCCCATTTATGCCGAGGTGATCCCGACCGCCCTAGCCTATGTACCGCGGGCGTCCCTGCCACAAATTGCTCCCAACTGGCTTACGACCGAGGGGCGCCTCGACATCGACAAGCTGCTCGACGCGTTCCTCGCGTTCTGGCGACGGCACGGCGAACCGCTGCTCGGCTCGGCTCCGTACCACGAGATCGCCCCCCATCTCGTGCTCATGGCCTTCCTTCACCGGGTCGTCAACGGCGGGGGGACCCTGGAGCGTGAATACGCCATCGGACGTGGCCGCATGGATCTCTGCCTGCGCTACGGCGATGTCACCTTGGCCATGGAGCTGAAAGTTCATCGTGACGGTGAAGGCGATCCGACGGGAGAAGGACTGGAGCAACTGGACGGGTACCTTGCAGGGCTGGGACTGCAGACCGGGTGGCTGGTGATCTTCGACCGGCGGGCGGGGCAGCCCAGGATTGCGCAACGCACGACCGCAATTCGGCAGAAAACGCCCAGCGGTTACGATGTGGTGGTCCTTCGGGCGTAGCGATCCATCGCGGACCTCACCCCCAAAGGATTCGGCACTTGCACCATGTCCCCCTCCCCATCGATGGGGAGGGGGCGATGTGATCGCTATGAAACGTGTGGGGGTGAGGTCAGTATGTGGCGAAGTACGCCGCGAACTGCGCGTAGCTGTGGATGTTCATCACCAGCTTGTTGACAACGAGGACCCCACTGTCTGGATCGGTGAAGTACGCATTACACGCTGCGTTGTTGCCGCCATAAGTGGGGTGACTGTTAGGCGAATTCGGAAGACAGTCGTAGAACTCCTGTTGGCAGTACGCACTACTCATTTGGTCGCAGTCGTCCATGACGGTGTAGATCTGGATGTACTGAGCATGTGCATGCGCGCCCACCGAACCTTCTGGGAAGTTGGGGTGGTAGACGATGACATCGATGCGGTTGGTGGGGCTGGAGGCCATCTGTGAGTAGCTGGGGAACTGCGAGGTCGAATCGAGACCGTCCCCCGGAGCGACGATGCCCGCGTTGAAGTGGTTCGAGTCCGCCCCGCTGGACATGTCGATGCTGCCGGCCAACTGGGTAATTTTGTCCGCCTCATCCAGGCTGTCGTAGATGAACTTCAGCGCTTCTTTGACGTCCATCTCCGGAGCTACGATGGCGCTGACGGTGAGCTTGAGGATGTCGAAGGCCATCTTGATGTCGTTGAGAAGAGCGGAGGGGGCCGCTTTGACCCAGATCTGGAGCTCGAGGGGTGATCCTTGGCTCGTAGTTCCATCGTCGTTGTGAAAGACCGGAGTGAAGCCGAGGTGGATGGATGGGTTGTAATAGGAGTCCGTGTGGTTGAAGGAGAAGATCGCGCTTAGGGCGCTTGGGGGGGAGTTCGCCCTCGTTGCGAGCATGGTGTTTTCCCACGGCTGGTTGCCCCACGGGGAGTAAACCTCCGTCGTAGGGGCGGAGCCCCCTTCGACGCAATGGCTTAGCGTCCCCATGTAGGGAATCTGCTGGCACTTCGGCGTATTGAACCCCATGCCTGCGCAGTCTGTATCCTTGGAGCAATTGCAGATACCAGCCGGTGCATAGGCCGTCGTGTTGCACGAAGGAACGACCCGCCACGCACTGCAGTCCGAGTCGGTGCTGCAAGAGGGGCCGGCGCAATAGTCGTTGAAGGGGGTGGTACTAGTCGGGCAAGTAGAGCCCTTGGAGAATGGCCCTTGGAAATCCTGGTTACTGAAGCACGTCCCTTCGTAGCAATATCTGTCGGGCCCACATGCGGCGTTGTTGTTGCACATGCACGCCATGGTGGAAGAACCGGAGTTCAACGTTCCGGACCTGCAGCCGAAGTTCGTCGGGCAGTCTGTATCGACGGCGCAACTGTATGGAGAAGCCTGCCAACGGCTGATGTCCGTGCAGCCCAAGATGGGCCCGCCACATACCTCGTAGGAGCGCTTGCAGTCCGAATCGACGCTGCAAGGATATCCCGTCGAGATGGTGGAACCATTGGCTTCACTGACGACGCGCTTCGTTGAATCCGTCCCCTGCGTGCCGTAGTAGGCCCACTGGAAGTCCGCGTTGGAGTAGTTGGCAATCTGTACGAAGATGCGGTCGTCACCGTCGTCGAAGTGCGTCAACCTTCCCCAGGCGCCAACCCATGTTGACTGGTCCCCCGTCGGTGAGGGGAGTGTAGTGGCGATGCCGTTCACTTTAACCGACATGTCGGCCTGGGCGGAGGCGACCAAGCCTAGCAGGATGGCCAAGGCCATCCAAAGACGTACGAGGTTTCGCAAGGTGCGTTTCATGGTCATCTCCGTTTACTCCGAGAGCTGCATCAGCCAAATGTCGTTGAGACCGTGGTTGCCAGATACGTCCCCGTCCGTCGACGACGTAAACCCTGCCACGGAGTACTTCCCAGGTTGCGTCTCCACCAGCGCGATCCCTAGGTCGGCGCGCTTGCCACCATAGGTCTTGCTCAACTTCAGGTTCCAGTCCGCCGAAAGGACTCCGAACCACACGTCGAGCCCGCCTCGGGCTCCACCCCAAATGTCCCCGTCCTTGGAGTCGGACGCTCCCACGAACGCCAGGCCCCCTGCCGAGGTCTCGATCACGTTGTGTACAAGCTGCACCCCGGTGCCGCCGAAGGACTTGCTCACCTGCACGTTGCCGGCCTCGTCGATCCTGGCCAGCCAACTGGATAGGTTGTACGCATTGCCCGTGCTATGGCCGTCCGTCGAGCTCGTCTGAGCCGCGACGAGAAACCCCGTGCTCGTGCGGACAATGGAGCTGCCTTGGTCCTTCCTGCTTCCCCCATAGCACTTGCTCCAGAGCATCTTCCCCGTTGTGTCGAGGCGGAGCAAGAGGGCGTCCCCTTCTCCTTGGTAGCCGCAGGCGCTGCCGTTTTGCGTCGCAGACTCCGTGTACCCCAAGACCAGAAGCCCGCCGTCTGCTGTAAAGGCCAAGCTCGAAGCGAAGTCCCTGCCGCTCCCTCCGTAGGTCTGGGCCCACGCAAGGGTCCCATCGGCAGAGACCTTGGCTACCCAGGCGTCCCCCATGCCATGATTGCTCTTGAAGTCGCCGTCGTGGGAGCTGGTCTCCCCAGCGATCACCAGGCTACCGTCGGACCCCTCGAGCAGCGCCCCAGCAGTGTCGATGGCGCGGCCGCCAATGCAACGCTGCCAGAGGATGTTCTGTCCTGACGGGTCGAGCTTCACGACCCACGCGTCCTGCGCGGTCCTGATCCCCTTGGTGCTCGCAAGAACGGGATGGATCCCCTTGACATCCCCGTCGGCGCTGTCGGTGACTCCAAGGATCACGTAGTTGCCGTCCTTGGTCTGCACACCACTGAAGCCAACGTCGTTGCCGGTCCCCCCGAGGGCCCGCTGCCATTGGATATTGTTGCTTGCATCGAGCTTGACGACCCAGACGTCGCTCTTGCCGTGATTGCCGGATACCTGGCCGTCATTGGAGGTGGTCCCGCCCACGAGGAGCAGTCCGCCGTCCGAGGTCCGGGTGAGCCCTGCGGTGGCGTGGCCTCCTCGTACGGGGAGGGTCATGTCGTTCCATTTGCCTCCGAGGCACTGGGAACTGACAAGGGTGGCTCCAGGGCCTCTGGAGATGCTGCTCGGACTGGAGCTGGAGTCGCAGCCCTGGAGCATGAGGAGAGAGGGTAATAGTCCTGCCAAAAAGATATTCATGTTCCCGTACCCTTTGCTGGTGGAGCTCATGGACTGGTCACCGACAGGTTCTGAATGGTGTGACGCTCGTAGGAGCCCCCAGTCCCTCCGGAGAAACCGAGGAGGCCGTTGGTGGGAATCCCCTGCACGGCGGTGGGGCCGGTGACGACGTTGCCATTGATCCAGACCGTGAGCTGTCCATTCTGGAGCTGCACCTTGTATTGGATAAGGTTGCCGAGGAAGACCGGAAGGTTTGCAGTGACCTGGCCTGACACGGTGTAACATGTGCCGTTCCAGGTTGACGGGTCGGTCCAGTAGATGAAGTTGGCGCTGGGTTCGCCGCAGCTCCCCTGGTACATCCGCTGGGCCAGGGCAAAGCCGCCGATGCCGCTCATGCCCAAGCCGGTGCCCAGGTAGCCTAGGCTCGTCGATGTGGCTCCTCGGAACGTATCCCCGAGCACCAGTGCGAGACCGTCAGCCCCCTGGCTCCAAGGCGGCGACATGATCTGGCTAGGTTGGTCTGCCAGCGCATCGTAGATGATGGTGATGGCCGACATGGGGATGGGGGTCGTGTAGAAGATCGAGCCGGCCTGGTTGGGTCCACTGGTGGTGAGGATGATCAGCTTGTTGACTGTGTCGATCGCGGCGTTGCCATTGAGCTGCCATGCGGTCGGGTTGGCGATGGGATCCAGCACCGTAACTTGCGTTGTGCTCACGGTAAGTGGTAGCTGCGCTGTCGCCCCTGCATTATTGGTGACGCTGAGGGTGAAGGTGGTGGTGGAGGTGAGCGCCCCTGTTGCCACCGTAGTGTTGCTGGTCACCGAGCCCACGCCCTGGTCGATGAAGCCTGTACCTCCAGTGAAGACCGGCGTGAGCAGCGCGCGGCTCCCAGAGCCGATGGGGTTACTGGCCGCTGTGAAGCTCTGGATCGTGGGGAGCGCAATGACGTTCACTACGGCGCTGGCGGTCTGCGTCGCGTCGGCGTTGGACGTTGCGGTGATGTGCGCGACGACAGTGCTGGTCGGCGCGGTGAAGAGCCCGCTGGCGCTGATGGTGCCGAAGTCCGTGGTCCAGGCCGTGGAGGTGTCGCCTGCAGACCCGCTGGTCACCTGCGCCTGGAACTGCTGCGTACCACCCGTGCTGACCGTGGTGCTGCTCGGCGTGATGGTGGACATGATGACCCCGCTGTTGCTCTGGTAGAGGGTCCACTCGTCGCAGAGGGGCCCCTGGGGTCCCCACTGGTACTGCGCCGTTTTGCTGAAGACGCTGAGATTGGCCGAGGCCTCCCCGCAGATGCCGCCAAAGACCTGCCAGTGGGGGATATTGATCGGATCCCAGTTGAACCGGGCGTAGGGCGACACGGTGGCTGTCAACGTCGAGTGGAAGATCTTCAAGGTCAGTGCAACATTGAGCTGGACCTTACCCGAAGCATTCACCGAGGCCCGCTTGGTAAACTCCAACGGAATGGGCGTGATCGAATGCACATGGTTCCAGTTGGTCCCATCGTAGGTGCTTCCCAGCTGGAAGTCGAAGCCCTTGGAGACGATGAGCGAGGCGCTGGCATTGAAGGTCGCCTCCGTGTGCGCCGTCACCACAAGACTCGGAACGATCGCCACGGGGATGGGCCCCACTTCAAAGGCAATAGGATCGAACTGGTGGTTGATCAGCTTCAAGTCCGGCGGAGTGATGGCAACCTGGGCGTCGGCTTCAAAGCCTATGTAGGCATCGGCCCTGCCGGCGAACATCACCGTGGCACTCTTGATGGAGAAGTCCTTGATGCTGATATCGAGGTTTACCGTTGGCATCAGGTCGTAGCCGGCAACGAACCAGAGGTTGGCCTGCGCTGTGGTGTTGGGATTGATCTGCACCAACCTGGACCAGAGCTTCTCTTGGACCGCGAAGGAGCTTACCAAGTTGTCGTTGACGCCTGCGTCGATCAAGTCCCAGGGCCAGGTGAACTGGGGGGAAAGAGAAGAGGGAGGGAGCCCAGTGGGTCGGAGTGCCCGACTCTGTGGCTGCGTACCGCCAGCGGTGAACACAGGACGGGAGATGTGGATCTCGGCCTCTTGGAAGATGTCCGTGAGTTGTGCGGGGTGCGTCTGCACCTCGTAGACGTCGGTCTTGCTGACCCCGTCGACCCAGGCAGCGAAGCCTCCCTTGAGCCTGCCAACGATGATGTTTCCAGGCTGGAGGGAGGCGATTTTACTGGCGGTGGTGCTGAAGGTGTAGGAGGTCCCTCGCATGCCGAAGTACAGTGCCTCGGTGGTCGTGTCGAGAACCACGACGTTGCCAGCGGCTTTGCCGTAGAGGCTCGGCGTCGTGGGCGCGGGGTCGGAGCCGCAGCTTGGCAGGGAGAGAGGCAGAAACAACACGGCGGCAAGGACTAACAGCGCTCCAAGCCACTGCCCTAGCCGCTGCGAACGTGAATTCCAGAGAGCGTGTGGCTCCCTCTGCGGTGTGTCTTCTGGTCGCGTCGAGGGGCGCAGATGCATGGTCAACCTCTGTTCTTTGATGTGGAGACGCACCCCAGGTGCTTGCGGGTGCTGGATGCTGCGACGGAAGCGTCGCAGCTGGGTGTGGGTTCAATCGGCGGTGTACCACTGTCCTGCAGGGACTGATAGACCTCGCAGGCTTCGTAGTTGCCGCCGCAGTACTGGAGTATTCGTGGAATGCTGCCGCTCGTGATGCTGTGCAGGTAACAGCGGTCCAGATGCGCGTCGAGGTAGGGACATAGCTCACGAGGGCGGGAGGGAACGGCAGAGGGCGCGGGGACCTGGGGCATAGTGGGTTCGGAGCGAGGCCTATAGCATCCGTCGTGCCCCGGGCAGAAGACGGGGAAAGTACCGCGAAAGGGAGAGAACCCAGGTGGTAAAAAAGGGGAGGTGGTGGTAGAAACTACTAGTAGAAAGGTGCTAAACCAAACCCATCTTGAGAACCGCAAATTTCTCCCGTCGAGTTCCCCGCATCCCGACCGCCTCCAGGACCTGGGCTGTTTTGACTCGCCCCTTCGGGACTGCCAATCAACGCTGTCCTGATGCGAATATCGTCAACCAGTGACCCCGGTGCCGCCTGTCCCCGGAGTCCCCGTCTTCGTCTTCGCCACCGCTTCCTTGGCCTTCTCCCTGGTGGCCGCCCCCTTGGCACCGGGACCGTACTGGTAGTCCATCAAGAGATCGACCGGGCCAAGGACCTCGGGACCGTTGGACACACGCTCCGATCGCCTCCGAGCTTGCGAGGCGATCTCGCCCAAGATGGTACCGATCTCGTGACGTCGAAGCAGACGGCCCTCGTGAAGGAGCTCGGCCAACTTGTCCGCCGACGGAATGAATTCGCTGATATGCTGGTCCTCGGCGAAAACGGTGCCGAGCCGAGCGATCTCGGCGGGATTGATTCCCGCTCGTTCGACGTCCGCGGGCTTGAGATTGAGGAGCTGTGCGACGGCCTCCTCATAGCCATCGCGGACCTTGGTGAGCTTCTTGATCTGGTCGGGCGTGATGTCCGTGAGCTGTACTTCGGTAGCGTCGATGTGCAGTTCGCCGGGGATGGGCTTTTTCGGGTCGTTCATGCGTGGAACCTCCTGATACGTGGTGACCTGGCCTATGGAAGCAGGTTCCTGAGGCTCACGCAATAGGTCCGGAAGACTATCGCCATAGGAGCGAGAGACTATCGCCATAGGCGCGGAGACTATCGCCATAGGCGCGGAGACTATCGCCATAGGTGCGGAGAGTATACGGATAGGAGCGGAGACCATCGCCATAGGGGCGGAGACCATCGCCATAGGTGCGGAGACTATCTCCATAGGGGCGGAGACCATCGCCATAGGTGCGGAGACCATCGCCATAGGTGCGGAGACCATCGCCATAGGTGCGGAGACCATCGCCATAGGAGCGGAGACTATCGCTATAAGTGCGGAGACTATCGCCATAGGAGCGGAGACTATCGCTATAAGTGCGGAGACTATCGCCATAGGTGCGGAGAGGATGCGCATGAGCGCGGAGACCCTTGCGATGGGCGGCGAGACCGCCCGGCTTCGCTACGTCTAAACCAAACCCATCTTGAGAACCGCAGGTCCGATCCACCGCTTCCGCGCCCCAATTTCGCGCAGACCTCACCCCCAACCCCCTCTCCCTCGACATCCTCCTTGCCCAT
>CAITRH010000506.1 GCA_903894755.1 uncultured delta proteobacterium | reverse complement strand
TTCTCCATGTCCCATTCGGTCACCCGAACGTTGGCCCGAGCCGCGTTGCGGGCCGCGGTGATCTTTCCAAACGTGTAGAGCGGCACCAGTCCGTTGATGTCGAAGGTGAGGACCGGACGCAGCCCCTCAAACGCGCTGATGTTTCGGGATTCTTGCGTAGATGCCGTGAAGTAGACCGAGCCGGTGATGGGGGGAAGAAGACCGAAGTTCGAAGTCGCGCTCCACTGAAACCACGGCGCGAACGTCGCTTCATCGAGCTGCCCATGGACATAGGCAAGCCGCGCGCGCGCCGCCCAGACACCTGGATGGTTTCGCTCCGCAAGCGCAAGGCACTCTGCAAGCGTGAAACTGCGCGGCTTGATCGTCGCTACAGGCGCCGGTGCGTACTCGCCAAACCCCTGGTCGGAAGGCCCCGTCCCGCCGTCTGCTTCACCCGGCTCCACCGCGCGAGCCGGCGGCGACGCCAACGCAAAACCCAACACGACGCCTAAAGAACGAAGGAACTTCACGGCCGCCCGAGGGGAAGCTCCACGCCGGCGTGCTCCCGAACAAGCGCCGCCAGCACCGAGAAAAGCTCGCCCCGTCCCTTGTCGTCCACCCAGACCTCGTTAGGCAGGTCGTACGAGAAGTGCCACGCGTGCGCCCCCGCAGCGAGCCAGATCTGACGTGTTGGACGCTGCGTGTTGAGGACGCATCGAAGGGCGCGGCCGCTCGGTCCCCCAGAAAACACCAGCGTGACCACGTCCCCCGCCACCTCGCAGTCGACTTGGTCCGGATCGAGCTGGTCGAAAGCTCGCGCAATGCGCCGAAAAACGTCGTCGGCAAGGTGCTGGTAGACCCGTTCGTTCATGGGGGTCCTCCTCTAGTTGAGGGCTGCGGGAGCGCGAGTGCAAAGGTCCCCTCACGGCACAGGTCACCCCAGAAATACGCATCCCAGCGGCTCCACACGTTGATCGGCGGCACCGAACAGGCAGTCCCTTATCGAACCCCGAGGAGCGGCCTGACATCCTCGTCCTCGGTCGCCGGACGCCAATCCGGTAGCCCCTCGCGCCAAACCATGTGCACGCCATCCGGGATCGCACGGACGCGAGCCGCTACGGCATCCGCGCTAAGCCCCGCAACTTGCTCCACTCCGTTGGTGTACACGAACACACGCTGTAGGAACAGCGGCGGGCCCCCCTTCGCAGAGCTCGCTGCAGCCCCTTCGCCCAGGGCACACCCTACTGCCTTCGCGCGCTGCACAACGTAACGTTGGCCCTCCTGCTCGTCCTGCACCAGTCCAAGACGCACCGCCAGCCCTACCAGCATTTGCTTCTCGTCCGTCGTCACCACGCCGTCGGCCACCGCAGTCGCAAAAGACGCTTCGAAGACATCTAGGTTGCGTTCCACAGGACGCGCTCCGCGGCTTTTCCCCACAGCATCGTCGCGTCGCGTAAACTCTGTTCGAAGTGCCTCCACAGTGATGGCTTCCTCCCAATCGCTCGCCCCTTCCCGTCGCACCAGCGCAGTCGACGCGTCGAAGTTGTTCGCCCCTGCCCGGAGCACCAGCTGCCGCGCGCTGTAAGGCCCCTCGATCCCAGCGTTCGAGCGCAAGTACCACCGTGGAGGTCCCGTGCGCGACACCTGCGGCGCAAGCTCCGTCGACACGTCCGCTAGCAGCGCCCGGGGCGACGGAAGCGGTGCGAGTGCGGGAACTGCGAAGCTCGGGCCCATCATCGGCATCATCATGTTGATGTGGCCCTGGGCAGCCCCCGCCGCAATCCCCTGCATCATTGCACGCTGCCCTTGGAGCATCTGCGCCTGCGCATAGCCTGGCTGACGCGCAACCTCGACCTCGGACATCTTCTGTCCAAAGTCGCGGAGTAGCGCCTCGGACGTCCCATCGAGGCGCACGTCGAGCGCTAGAAAACGCGTGATCTGAAACCCACTGCGTACGCAGTCCTCCCTTGCCTCCTCAATCACCTTCTGACCAATGACCTCGCCAAATTGGTTGGATACGATCGCAGTGATGGGTTCCGCTGACGCAAGCTGTCCGACGTACCGTGCAAGCAGCGACCGGATCCGCTCGTCCACCAAGGCCGCTACCCGCTGCGATGCACTCGCGTCGATCCCCGCAACGCTGGTGAGGAGCCTCACCGGATCGGTCACCTGGAGCATGCACCGCGCCACGAAATGTAGGGTGACAAGATGACGCGATCCCACATCGCTGTACTGCCCCAGCTCCCTTGGGCCTGCCTGATGAATGTGCTCGGCGCGACGGATGAAGAACAGCTCGGTCAGGTAGTGATTGTCTCCAGTCAGCGGCGAAACAACCCAGTGGCCCAAGAAAGGGATGTTCGAAGAGCAAACCGGATAGGTGCCAGCTCCCAGCACCCCAATGCACTGCCCCTGGCGGAAAAACACCACACACTCATCCTCGCGTACCGTGAGCTTGGCCCCATCGGGAATGCTCTGATCCGGATAGCGCCAGACAAGCACCTGGGCAGCCTCGGGCGGACGGGCGATAAAAAGCTTGGCAGTCTCCTTCTTGAAGAATTCGAACATGGCTCACCCCGCTTGCATCGACTTTACAGCAGCACGGTGGATCCAAATGCGGTCCACGTTCTGCCTCGGCTCGTCCGGTACCACCACAAAGGCCTTGCCGTTGCTCGCATACCCAGTAGTGGACCCTACAAACGTGGTCCCACCTCCGATGTCCACCTTGACCGGGCTCCCGCCGCGCAACGTTGGAACTACACCCGAAGTCACGAAAAAAATGATGGCCGCTACGTCAGCAACCGGGATGCGGGCTGAAGGAAGGGACGTGTCCGTCTCAGCGAGTTCCACAAAGCCCGTGGCAAAGGGATCGGCCCCAACGTGTCCGCGCATGGCATCGCCGTTCTGCAGCATCACCACCGCCAACTCTCCGCGGGGACGCGGCGCTGCAGGAGGTAGAGTTACAGGACGCCTCGGGGGCAATGCCGGCGCGGGCGGTGGACGAACAGTGCGCCTAGGTCCAGGTCGTGCGGTCTGCAGGCGCGCTGCGGTGGTCTCGGCGACAAAGCCTGCTGGGGGAAGCTCCGCGGAAGTCACCACTTCGAGCGCCGTTGCCTCCGCCCTCGTGCAGACGGATCTCCATTGGTCCCGCACCTCGTTTTGTGTGCTCGGCGCATAGTGATCGAACTCCAGCGACGTTCGCAGCATCCACTTGAGGTGATCAAGCTGGCCTTCGAGCGCCTTGAAGTTCAACGCCCGTCCTGCAATCGACAGTACATAACGCTCCGTTGCGCTCCGCTCTATCGCCTGTTTGCCCTCGCGGATCACTCGCAACACCCGCTCGGCGTCCGCCCGCACCCAGTCGACTGGATGCAGTCGCGCCGCACGGTAGGAGTCGGTAACTGGGTCCCATGGACGGTTTGAAAGCGATACCCCCTTGTCGAGCCGCATCACCGGGTAGAACCGCAGGTCACAAGGCCATTCCACTCCCGCTCCATCGC
Source organism: uncultured delta proteobacterium (assembly GCA_903894755.1). Classification (GTDB taxonomy): domain Bacteria; phylum Myxococcota_A; class Polyangia; order Polyangiales; family Polyangiaceae; genus CAITRH01. Next base: position 12,626 of record CAITRH010000506.1, on the reverse strand, counting down.
GGTATGGGGCGAAGGTCGGGGCTCGATCGCTGGTACCAATGGGAAAAAGCACGCATCCAGGCCCCTCGAAGCAGACCTCTCGCGCCGCATACCCAAAGACCGTAGAGGCCGCAAAGGTCGCCGTCTCGAGGGCCACCACTTGCCCAAAGACAATGCAATGCGCGAGGCGAACGCGACGCCCGTGGATATTGCCAAACACCAGCGCGTTCTCCAGCGACACGTGCTCCCCTACCACATCCCCTCGGATTGCATAATCGGCCCCCGCAGCGTTCCCGGCCAGCGACTTCTGCAGGGACGAGCCTCGGCTCTTGGCGACTATGCTGCCGGTGGCGGAGATCCCCCCAAGCAGGCGCTGGGGGCGATCAGAGTGGTTCTCGAGAAACAGATCCCCTCGACCCAGGACTGGACCCATGATGGTGCCGGGGCCTCGAAGCCGAGGAGCCTTGCCGTATACCGAGCCTTCAATGAGGAAAGGACCTAGCTTGGACAACCCGTCGGCCAGAAAGCGGTACTGCGTGTGTGCCTGGAGCCTCGGAAAATGGCTCCCAGGACTGCGTCCAGTCACAACGATGCAGTCGCCGTCCATGCGCTCGCTCATGGCGCCTCCTGTTCCACGCCGCAGAGGATCTCAAGCCCAAACTGATCGAGGTAGGCGTGGTATCCAGGCAAGAGCGCCCGATCGATAAGCCCCTCTTCGACAAGCTTCGCCAGAGCCACCTTGAGCTGCGTGAGCTCCACCTCGGTGAGCCGTCGCCTGGAAAGCCTGCCTAGTTGATGCAACTCCGTCACTCGTCCCCCCATTGCCATCGCAACCCCCTCGGCGGCGTCCGGCTGTCGCACAATGCGGAAACCTAGCCCCGCCCGCTCCGCAGTGCCTCGATCGCGTTCAACCCGTCCACGCACGATCACCTCCACAGGTTTGCCCTCCCCTCCGAAGACCCGGACCGCTGCAGGGACCGTGAAGGGCTCCTCTTGCGGAACGCCTGGGAGATCCACTGCAAAGCTGGACGCCATGGAGTGCTCGAAGTCGCGGTGACGCGCCAAAAGAGGCTCCAGTACTTCCTCGCCGGTTTCCGCAAGGCTCCCTTCCAGTGCCGCGGTGCGTTCTTGGATCCGACGGTCGTCGACGCACATTGGAAACTCGAGGGACGTCTCCGGGGCCGCTGTAAGCGCCTGCTGAGTGGGGGCGAAGTCCTCGTCATGGAGGCGGTAGATGTGGTCGCCAATGGTCCGCAGCTTGCGGTCGTACTCCACGATCGTGGTGCCGATCAGGTGATCGTACTGGGAGCGCACTGCGTGGACATTTTCCACGGCCTTCAGGAAGCGCTCGTCAATCTCCTGGGTGAACCCGGTCATGCGTGCAAGCGGTCCTTTGGCTTCGTTGATGAGCCGAATGACCTCCATCTGCACGATGGCCCGCGACATGTGCTGCACGCTGCCGTCCACCTGATGCACGCTGCCGTCCACCTGATGCACGCTGACGTCCACCTGATGGAGATCGCCGGAGACGACGCCGACGCCTGCCGCGATGCCCGTGGCCACGTGATTGAAACCTCGGACGCTGTCCGCGTGAAGCATGCCGAGCTGCTCGTTGGTCGCCTGCAGTTGCTCTCCGGTCCTCTGCTCTGCATCCAGGATCTTCTGGTTTGCGTCGTGCTGCTCCTTACGCAGGTTGTGCATTTCCTCCCCAAGACCTCGGTGCATGCGCTCGACTGCGTCGCGGATAAGCGCCAGCTCAGGACTCGGCTGCACAATGATTTGATCGGGCATGGTACGCTCCTATTCGGTCTCTGAGGTCAACAAGCGCAGTGTATCTCCGGACGTTGGCTCGATACGAAAGAGCGCCTCCGGAGTCAGGAACCGGTGCACCGGGTCGATAGCAGGGACCCTCCGCTGCATTTGCGCTTCCGGCTCGCTGTTGAGCAGCGTCTCCTTGGCCTCGGCGCGCTTCTTTGCGTTCTGGAGATCTCCCCCAGTGACAGAAGCGATGCGTGCGACCGACTCCCGGGCCTCGTCCCCGTTGACTGCACCGAGGGCGACGAGTCCTTGGATAGTGGAATCGAGCTGTTCGCGTTTGGTGCCGGCCTCGGTCATGGCGAGGATCAGGTTTTCGCGAACGGGACGCATGTCGGCGCGGTACTGTTCGGCCACGTCGCGCATTGCGGACGCCTCTTTTTCGATGAGGCCCTGGACCTGCTCGTTGGTGCGAAAGAGCTCTGACTTGCGGAAGTCGTCCTTTTCGGTCCAGAGGTGGTTCCACATAGGCAGCAGGAGCTCCTCTTTTACCTTGAGCATTCGTCCCATGCCCGCGATGGCGGGGTCTTCGTACACATTGGAGCAGGCGGCGCAGGTCCAGTGTCCTTGGATCGGGTCGAGGTGGAGGCGGGCGGCGGTCGAGAAGTCGAGGAGCGGACGGGCACTTCCGGTCACGGCCTTGCGCAAGGCGGCGCGAAGCTGTTCTACCGATTGGGTATGCTGGGACTGCAAGGTTCGGCGGCGCGTTTCAAAGGCGCGCGCTGTCGGGAGGTCGCCGCCAAGGGCCAGACTGGCCTGCTCCTGCAGGGCTGCAAGATCGGCGAGAGAGGCCTTGAGCTCCTGGATGGCCTGCCGTGAGTCGAGGATCTCCCGCTCGAGTTTTTCGTCGGCCACGAGGCGCTGGCGGGCCTCGTCGTCGCGCTGGAGCGCATCGAGGAGCCTGTTGGGATCGAGCTCCTGGGCCATGTTCGCGTCGATGCCAATTCGATGAAAGAGGTAGGCGGGGACCCTGTTGCAACGCGGGCAGTGGTAAACGACGTTGGCAAGGTCGCTTCGGACGACGACATCGCTGAGGGCACCGTGGAGCCGCGAAAGCGCATCGATCCGGCTTTGGCCATATTGGGAAAGGAGCTCGTGAAGCTCGTCATGCAGCTGGCGAAGGGTTGCATGCACCTTGGTGCCGACGGTGCGCAAGCGACCTGTGAGGGCATGTACACGCTCCATGGAGGTCCGCATGGACCTGGGATCGGTCATCAGGAGAAAACAGGGACCACTGTTGGTGTCGCCCCAGGGATCCGTGTCGCGCGACAGAAGCTCGGCGAGCGGATCTGTGCGAGCCACAAGGGGTAAGCGCTCCTCGAACGTTGGGACTGTATCGAGCATCTCGGAGAAGATCTCCACAGCTTCGCGCAGCTCCCCCTCTTCGCCCAGGATGGTTCCCATTTCCACATGCTCGGCGCTCGTCGGGGTGAGCAGCATCGGCATCGCCTTTGCGCGGGAAACGATCTGTCGAACCCGAGCGATGACGTCTGGTTGCACAGCGAAGTCCGGAAGGACAATGGGGCTCGGCGCAGCGATTCCCCCCTGGTCGACCAAGACCGGATACCCGGCTACCTCGGTGAGGACAACAGGGAGGTGAACCCGTCCAACCGCCTGCAGCCTAGGGCGTGCGACGACAGCGGCGCGCTGGGATCGGAACAACCCGAGCTGCCCTTCGAGACGCTCGACGACCTGGTAGGCCTCGCGCCACAAGCTCAGGGCCCGCTCCTGATGGGCGGTGAGCTCGGCTTGCTTGCGCGTGCGCGCCGCGATGGCTTCGTTTCGCATGTAGCCCAGACCTACAATGCCCGCCAGACCAACCATGCCGACAACGAATGCGATGGCCAAATGGTCTGTGACGGCCAAGCCGATGGCGACGACGCCAACGAGCAGCACAACGACTAGGGCGGGGACAAACAGCTTTTCGACCGTGGAGCGCGGCTCGTTCGCAACCGCAAGGGCCGTCACCTGGGCGTCCTCGGCTCCGCGGTGGTGAGCGGCGGCGTTTTGTTGCACCGACGCGAGCTCGCTCGTGACCCGGGCGATCTCTGCGTCGAGCTCCTTGCCACGGACAAACGCGCGTGCTTCCCCCACGGCCGCGTCCGCGAAGAGTAGCGCTAACTCGGTGTCGAACGACGTGACACCTGCGATCGGAAACCCGCGAGTTCGCATGGATACCCCCAGACCTAACATGTTGCCAACGTAGACTCGATCCATTTCGACGCCACCACTGCAAACGTCCATCTCGCCCTGGACCTCCTCGCCTTCCACGTTGCCCCGGACCTGCGCCATGACGAGTTGGGAGCGAACACTGCTTGGTGCGGAAGTAATCGTGTGAAATACATGGATCTCTGGCCTCTCTGGTCAAGTAGCCTAGCCGACGCTAAGCAAGCTCCACACCGGCCGCCCAAACAGGGAAATCTTGCAAAGCAGGTGCGGGGAAAGATGGGCCAGCGGACGTTCACCGGACGTCCGCGGACGTCCGCTGGACCTTCGGGGCTGCCGATCAACGCTCGTGGTCCTTTCCAGCGGGGGCCCTTACGCCACGAGGAGCCCGTGGCTTGATTGGCAGCCCCGAAGGGGCGAATCAAATCAGCCCAGGGTGGGTAACCCTGGGTCGCGGGGGTCGCGGTTCAAACCTGCGGTTTTCAAAATGGGTTTGGTTTAGGTCACGAGCAGGTTGCAGAACGGAGTGCCAGTCGCTGGTGACGACGGAGCCAACTGCTCGCTTCGGGCCACGGTCATCGGAAACCGGGCGTCGAGAAACGCTCTCGCGCGGTAGGAAGCCGCAGCCTCTTGCTGCGAGGAGCGCTTCCGAATCAACAAGGTCTTCAGCTCCCACTGCCCTTTGGCATCAAGCTGGGTCAAGTAGTGCACATCGCCACCGGTCTGCACTGCGACAGGCACGCCATTTTCAAACAGTAAGCGGTTGCCTGACTGTCGAGGCACCTTCTCCCCCGGTGTGATGATGCCAGCTAGATTGAGCGGATCGGCCGCGGAAATGGAAACGCGCTCGGTCCCTTCCTTCTTTGCCATTGTCTTCAACAGCGCCGCAGCCTCGGCGAGCGCAAATTGCTCCCCCGAGAACCCGCAGACAAAGCGTCCCCCCCGCACTTCGCCGCGGGCTTCAAGACGACGGTACACATAGTGGAGGTCTCGCCATGGCGGAAGGTCGTCCTCCCGTTCAAGCAGCTTACGAAAGACCACGCCATAGCGTCGCAGCAGTACCCGTGCGATGTGTTCCACATGAGGCGCAGCCAGCGCCCCCGCTCTTTCCTCGTTGTGGCAAGGCTGCCGTGTCAGCGACCAGCGCCCCGCATCATCCAACCCGCCCCCTGGACGACGGTACAGGCGGTCGCGTTTGCTTTCCGGAACAAGCAGTGCCCGCAACCCTGCAAAGGAGTCGCAAGTAACAAGCCCTTGGCAAACCAGCTCGCCCAGCGCTTTTTCCACCTCGGTCTTGAGCAGCGTCGTGTCGCGCACCAGATCGGAGAAGAACGACGCTCCGTGCGACTGCAACACTTCAAGGGTCCTCTGTCCCTGGGGCGAAAGAGGAGCCGTCTCGTGCCGGTCGATCCCCACTTGCTGCCAGTGGACAAGTGACAGACGCTCGCACAACATCACCGGCGTCGTGCGGATAGGACCCGCTTTGCGCTTTGCTTGATCGCTGCTCCGTGATGCCGGTCGGTACCACACGATGCGTCCTGCGGAGCAAAGCTTGTCGAGGACATTGGGTTCGTAGCGCTTGATGCGTATAGGTAGCAGGTCTTCCTCCCACGCAGCCGCAGGCGCAGCAAAGCCTTCGAGCTGCTGTAACGCCAGCTTCAGGCCAAGCTCCCCTTCGTAGCGTTCATCCGCGGAGCTGTCTGCAAGACGGTGCCAATGGAAAAGAAAGCGCATAAACTCGGCTGGCGCTGCTGGCTGGACCTCCGCTCGAAGCCTGTCGCGACTGCTGCGATGCATCCGCGCAAGCAGACGTCGGTCGCACCATTGAGCGGCACCAAACGACGTAAAGGCTCCGTGCATCACGTTCCCTTCGGCTTCGAGTTGCAATAGCGCTGCATGAATCGCCTCGGCACTAAAACCAAACGGCGCGGCAAGTTCCTGCTCTGTCACGGGACCAAGAAGCTCGAGACGGCTGCGTAGAAGCTCCACCAGAGCCTTGTCGGCCGTCAGCGTTTCAGTGGATATGGCCTCTATGCGGGGGACCGGTGACGCATCTGGAAAGAGCGCGAGAAACTCATTGAGCCGTTCCGCAGTCACCAACAAGGCAAGTCCCCTTGGAGGGCAAACTGTGGTGACACGTCGCTCCCGTTGGAGCTGCCGAACAAAAGCCTGCAGCGCGTCTTCCTTGCCTGAGCCTGACAACAGCGAGGCAGCCTTGTGCAATTCTGGAGGGGTCAGGAACGCGTAGACCGAGAGCGCGTCGTGGAGCTCGTCGGCACTTGTGATCACGGGCCAAGCGTCGTTTCGGACCTTTTCGACAGCGTGCGGATCGAGACGAGCAAGGTCCGCGGCGGACTCCAGATCCAACCATGGCTGCGTGCGCACGGCTTGGGTACGTCGCTCCTCTCCTTTGCCGTTGTCGAGAAAAGCATAGGAACGGGCATTGAGGATCGCATGGGACAGCGGCGACGGGGATAGAAGATCGGCCGTCACCACGCGCACCTCGCCGCTTTCCATGCGTCTCAGGAGCTGCTCGAAGCCGTCCACATCCATGGTCTCGTGCAAGCAGTCGTCGAGCGTCTGCTTCACCAAGGGATGATCCGGTATCTCGCGATCGCCCACAAGGTTCTCGGCGCAGGCCACCTGGTCGGGGAACAGCAGGGTCAGCAGGTCGTCGGCATTGGAGCGTTGAAACTGCGGGGGGACACGCTTGTTGCCGTTTCGACGTTTGACAGCGAGAGCGACGCTGGCGTTCCAGCGCCAACGGGTCGCAAACATAGGAGCGGTGAGGAGCGCCTGGATCAGCAGGTCACGGGCTGTGGAGGAATGAAGGTAGCCCTGGATTTCATCGAGCTGGAAGTTATGGGTTGGACCGAAGGAGAGCACGATGCTGTCTTCAAGCGCGCTAGCTTGCAACTCGAAGTTGAACTTGCGGCAGAAGCGCTTGCGCAAGGCGAGTCCCCAAGCGCGGTTTATTCTGGAGCCGTAAGGGGAATGGATGACCAGGTGCCTGTCTCCGACCTCGTCAAGAAAGCGCTCGAAGATGATGGTGTGCAGAGTGGGAAGGGTCCCGAGGGCGGCTTTGGCGGCGGCAAGGTAGTGGGTAAGCTGTTGGGAGGCAGCCGTAGGCAGAAAGAGCTGTGCCACCAGCCAGCGTTGGCAGGTGTCGACGCCGTCGTCTAGTTTCTCGTTGGCCTGCTCACAAAGATGGGAGACCGCGCTGCAAAGTTCGTCCGTGCGCCCCAGCCCCTCGCCGAGCCAAAACGGAATAGTGGGGGGCTGTCCTCTTGCGTCCTCTACGTAGACATTGCCTGTTTCGAGCTTGGTGACGCGGTACGAGGCGTTGCCAAGTTGGAAGATGTCGCCGACGCTGCTTTCGAAGGCGAAGTCTTCGTTGAGAGTCCCGATGCGGTGCAACTCGGGGAGCAGAAGGACCTCGTAATCGAACTGGTCTGGGATCACTCCTCCGTTGGTGAGTGCCGCAAGGCGAGCGCCTCGACGTGCCCGGACCACGCGGTTGACACGATCGTAGAATAGGTAGGCCCCACGGCGTCCTCGTGGCGTCGCATAGCCGTCGGCGAGCATTTGCAGCACCTGCTCGAAGTCTGGGAACGGCAGGTTGCGATAGGGCTGAGCGCGTCGAATCTGATTGTAGAGCGCGGCAATATCCCACTCGCGGCAAGAGGTCTCGGCAACAATCTGCTGCGCCAGCACGTCCAACGGCGCCTGCGGCCCCCGAACGCGATCGAGCGCCCCCTGGTTTACGGCATGGAGCAATGCGCTGCATTCAAGCAGGTCGTTGAGGCACAACGGAAACAGCCTCCCCTTGGGGATCGCATGCAAGGCGTGTCCGGCGCGACCGACACGCTGAAGAAATGCGTTGATGGCGCGAGGAGAGCCTAGCTGACAGACAAGGTCGATTTGACCGATGTCGATCCCCAGTTCCAGCGAGCTTGTGGCAACAAGGGCTTTCAGGGTCCCCGCCTTGAGGCGCTGCTCCGCCTGCAAACGGTGCTCTTTGGCTAGACTTCCATGGTGCGAGGTCACGTGCTCCTCACCAATGCGGTCGGCGATGTGGCGAGCCACACGCTCGGCCATGCGACGTTGGTTGACAAAGATCAACGTGGTGCGGTGCTGGTGTATCTGTTCGACAAGGCGATCGTAGAGTTCACTCCACACTTCGGTTGCCATGACCGAGGTCAGAGGCGAATTGGGGACTTCAAGGGCAAGATCGCGCTCTCGCACGTGGCCCCCGTCGATCACGGCGACAGGCTCGCGCTGTCCGCCCACTAGAAAACGCGCCATGTCGTCCAAGGGCTTCACTGTGGCAGACAGGCCGAGTCGAATCGGTGGGGCTTTGCATAGACCATCGAGGCGTTCCAATGAGAGCATCAGGTGGGCGCCGCGCTTGGTGCCAGCGACTGCGTGCAATTCATCCAGGATGACCGTACGCACCGACGCCAGCATGCGGCGACCCGAGTCGGAGGTGAGCAAGATGAACAGGGATTCCGGTGTCGTGACCAAGATGTGCGGCGGCTTTCTGCGCATGCGTTCACGGTCCGAGGGGGGGGTATCGCCGGTGCGGACTGCGTCGCGGATGTCGAGGTCGCCATGACCAAGGGCGACAAGCTGCATGCGGATACCGAGCAGTGGTTCTTCGAGGTTTTTCTGGATGTCGTTGGAGAGCGCCTTGAGGGGCGACACGTAAAGGACACGGACCTGGTTGGTGAGTCCCTGTTGAAGGCCTTCGACAACGAGATCGTTGATGGACGACAGGAAAGCGGCGAGGGTCTTGCCTGAGCCCGTGGGGGCAGCGATGAGCGCATGTTGGCGACGGGAGGCCATTCGCCAGGCTTCGGTCTGCACGTCGGTAGGTTTTCCGAAGCGGTTTTGCAGCCAACGAGAAACGGCCGGATGAAATAGCTCCGCCGGCCCCGGGTTCGGAGGCCTGCGGATCGCGAGCTGGGAGTGCATGGTGTTGGTATCCCTCAAGGCGGCAGCGACCGCCACCGTCATGTGGACCGGTGCACACGGAATGCCGCAAAGGCGACGTTGAAGTCCTTGGCGTTTTGGACAGACGAGGCTGTTTTGAACAGGCGATGGGGTGTCCTGAACAGGCCTACCTCGCTCCGTCCGTCGCTCGCGGCAGAATTCCTTGGACACTCCCGACACCCCTGGGCTGGTCCTGGGCTGGTGGATCGGACCTTCGGTTTTCAAAGTAGCTGGGTTTAGCTGGCGCTCTTTGGCACAGAGTGCATCGAGCCTGGAGCGCGCGTGGCCGCGTTTCCTACGTAAGACGCGTGGCATGGGTCCTGCTGTAACGTCCACTTGAGGAGACTACGTCATGAGGTATGGACTTGCCCTAGCGGCGCTTGGATTGTTGGGATGCAGCGGGGGGTCGTCGACGGGCGGCGGGACAGCGACCAACACGGCGCTGTTGCGGCGGACACGTTCGTGCGAAGACTTGGCGGAAAGCCTTCGGGCTGACGCTCGTTCCAAGGTAAACCGGACCTTTGATGCTGCGCTATTGGGTTCCCAGTCGCCGGTGCCAATGGGCGCGATGCGTGGGGATGCTGGGGCAGCGGCCCCTTCCCAGGACTCGGCATCAGGTGGTGCGAAGGCCTACACCGACACCAACGTGCAAGTGCCCGGGGTGGATGAAGCTGACATTGTGAAGACCGACGGGCAGAAGATCTACCTATTGCATGGCAAGGACTTTTTTGTACTCGACGCCTATCCCGCATCGCGTCTTGCGATCCTACAGAGCGCGCCGGTCGAGGGGGAGCCTTTCGAGATGTACGTGACCGGTAGTCAAGCGGTGATCTACTCGCGGGTTGATGGAAGTCCCATCTATAAGGCAGCAGGAGTCAGCGCTCGCCCCACCTATTCGGATCGATACATGAGTCCGGCGCTGCTCGCCGACGCGATGCCGATGCCCGGAGGTTGGTATGGCAATCCGCTTACCAAGGTGACTGTGCTTACGCTTCTCGAGCAGACGGTGCAGGTGGACCGGGAGTATTACTTCGAGGGGGACTATCTGTCGTCGCGTCGCGTAGGGACCAAGGTCCGCACGGTGCTGGTGGGAGGGGGACATGGGCCTGAGATCAGCTACACGCCGAGCGACTGGGGGTCGCTCTCGACGGAGGCGGACTGGAAAGCGGCGATGGAGAAACTGCGCCAGGAAAACCTTGCAAAGATCGCTTCGAGCACGCTGACCGACTGGCTTCCCTACACGTTTCTCAAGCAAAGCGAGCGGGTCACACTGGGGGAGACCGCCTGTGGTGACTTCTACGTACCGCCGGAGGGGACCACAGAGTACGGGCTTACGCGGGTGATGGCCTTTGATCTTGCGACAGCCGATGCACCTCGGGGGCCATCGATCCTAGGGGCTGTGGACACGGTGTATTCGAACGAGGGGGCGTTGTACTTGGCGGCGCGTGGATGGCTGGAGCCGAGTGTGGGCTTTGCCATGAGCGCGGGGGGAGGGGCTCCAGTTGGAACAAAGCTGTTTGCGGAATCGGTGCCAGAGGTGATCTTGGAGCGGACCTATCTGCACAAGTTTGATCTGGTGACGGACCCATCGGTTCCCACCTATGTAGCGTCGGGGTTGGTCTCGGGGAGCATCAAGGATTCCTTCTCCCTGGACGAGCGCGCCGGGGTACTTCGCCTAGCGACTACGGAATCACGGGTCAAGACAGATGGCTCGGGGTTGGCGGTGACGTCGTCGAACGTGTTTACCTTGGCGGCAAGGGATGGGACTCTCGTGCAACTTGGTGCACTTCGAGGGCTGGGAGTTGGGGAGCGGATCTACTCGACGCGGTTTTTGGGGGACATTGGCTATGTCGTGACGTTCCGCAGGACCGACCCACTGTTTGCCATCGATTTGCGGGACCCGTCCAAGCCTGCCGTTCTTGGTGAGCTACAGATCCCAGGGTTTAGCGAGTACATGCATCCTTTGGCGGACGGGTTCCTTCTTACGATAGGACAGGACGCGGATCCGGTGACAGGGCGGACATTGGGGTTAGCTGTGCAGGTTTTCGACGTGACCGATCCGGCCAAACCAACGCAGCGTCATAAGTTCGTGTTCAGCGGCAGCGAGTATGGTCAATCGGAGGCCAGCTGGGATCATAAGGCGTTCACGTATTTTCCCGAGAAGAAGCTGCTGGCGTTCCCCTATGTTGCTTACGGAAGCGGCGGGATGCGCAGTTCTCTCGAGGTGTTTGACATCGATGTTACTGCGGGCATTTCGCGTCGTGGGTCGGTGGACCACACGGGACTGTTTGTGTCCAACCCGACCGGGTACTGTGGAGGGTTCTTTAGTCCTGAGGTGCGACGGGGCATTTTCATGGACCAGTACCTGTATTCGATCTCCTACGGTGGGGTGGTGGCCAATGACATCAGCGACCTGACGACGCCCCTTCGGGTAGTTCCGCTGCCTTCACCGACGGTGGACGGGTTGTCTCCCTGTGCAGGTCGATAGTTGGGGACCGCGAGGGTCGACGCAAGCCCTGACCACGCAAATTTTGTTTTCAAAGGCCCTCTAAACCAAACCCATCTTGAAAACCGCAGGTCCGAACCGCAACACCCGCGACCCAATTTCGCGCAGACCTCACCCCCAACCCCCCCATAGGGGCTAGAGTCAGTGGTACTAAAGTATCGGGGATGCCTCAGGCAAGGCAGTGCCGGCGAGAAACCGGCTACATAGGAGGTCACCCCCCGATGAAGAAGAAGCGTACATACCAAATGGTCAAGGTGCAAACAGTTCGCGTCGCGGAGCTTCTGCCTCTGCTGGCGACCGGATGCATCGTGGCACTTGACATAGCAAAGATGAAGATGGTGGTCGCGTTGGCGACGATTGCGGGCGAGGTGGTGAAGCTGTTTCAATTCGAGCACCCGACGGAGACCGAGGCATTCCTGACGATCGTCAAGGAGCTTCGTGAAGCCCTCGGGGCGGATAACGTGAAAGTCGCGATGGAGCCGACGGGAACCTACGGCGACGCAATGCGCCACCAGCTACTCGGGACAGGAGTCTCGGTGTGGATGGTGTCGCCGAAGCGGACGCACGACAGCCAAGAGCTGTTCGACAACGTCCATAGCCTGCACGACGCCAAGAGTGCCGTGCTGATCGCGAAGCTGCAGGCGATGGGGTTGTCGATGCAATGGCAGCCGCCGACACCGTCGCGGGTGCGTCTACGCGCACTGGTCGAATTGCGGCAGCACGAGCAGAGTCGCGAGGAGATATGCCAGGGGCGGCTGGAGGCGATGCTGGCGCGCCATTGGCCGGAGTTTGGACGATGGATCGTGCGAGCCTGGTACATGCGGCGCAAAGGGTACACAGAGGGGTCCAAGCAACGGGCAGTCGTGGCAGTGATGCGCAAGTTGACGCGCGCGATGTTCCATATCGCCAAGGGCAACGCGTTTGATGCAAGCAAGCTGTTCGATGTGCGGCGCCTAGATCTCGACTCGACCAAGGCATTCGCCGAGGAGGCGCGCGTCGTGGCTCCGACGACGACCAGCGCAACAGCGAAGGAGACAACGGAGGAGACAACGGAGACTGAGAGCAAAGCGACGTCGTCAGAGGAGACGAGTGTTGCGGCATCGCAGGTGACCGCAACGACGGGGACGATGGAACGGACGGCGTCGCAGGAGACGACTGTCGCCACGGC
>CAITRH010000505.1 GCA_903894755.1 uncultured delta proteobacterium | reverse complement strand
GTCCTGGGCTGAATTGTGCCGCCCCTTCGGGGCTGACGATCAACGCGGGGGGTCCGTTCCAGCTAAGGTCAACATGCGTTCTCTGGCAGCCCCGAAGGGGCGAAACAATTCAGCCCAGGACTGGGTCCTGGGTCGCGGGGGTCGCGGTTCGGACCCCTGGTCGGACCTGCGGTTTTCAAGATGGGCTTGGTTTAGTAACTGATTAGCGGAAAATAGCGGTAAAACGTAGGCCGTTTTCTATCCTCCTCCCGATCCTATTGGGCCGTAAATGTGGTCTACGAGAACGTCGGCACCCGTTTTTGCCGGGATTTCGGAAGGAGGGAGCCGCTAATCAGTTACTCCCGCGGCGACTTCCGCGCGAGATCTCGCCCGCACAAGCCACATGAAGCTGCCCCCCGACGCATCGCTCTCCAGCCGCACCCTGGGGTCATCGGCCTTGCGCGCCATCCTACGAAGAGCCCCGACCAGCGCCACCAGCAAGCCGCCTCCAGCCAGCACGCGCCGACGACGTCCCAGGAACGCCACCAGCACAGCGACGAGCGCTAAGGCGAGAGCTAGAAACATGATGCGGTTCATCGCATGGTGTCCGATTTCGCCGCGCTAAGTGGAGGGGAGGGTTGCCGTTCTTACACCACAACGGTCACTATTGCGCTCGGCGGGCTCTCTTTGCCCCGGTCCCAAGTGCGACGATCCGAAAGCTCAGCGCAACTCTCCGCGGCTGCTCCGTCAGCGTCACCTTCGATCCTGTCACCTGCGCGACTGCATGGAACGTCTCGGGCTTCTGAGGCGTGTCGGTCACCTCTACGCGATGCCCTTGAACCGCCTTTGAACGCGTCGGCGCTTTGAGATCCGCGTGACGCACGGGCGACTTGCGGGGGATCAAGCCCGTGCTCCGTAGTTTCCTTTCGTCGCCCGCGAGTAGCACGCTCGAGTTCCCCTATCGATGCGGTTCGTGCTCGCGCACGATCGCGGGATCCCTACTTCGTTGCGTCGCAGGGTCGATCTGCGCCAAAAGCACCCTACTTCGTTGCGTCGCAGGATCGAGCTGCGCCAAAAGCACCCTACCTCGTTGCGTCGTAGGGTGGAGCGGAGACACAAGCACCCTACTTCGTTGCGTCGTAGAATCGATCTGCGCCAAAAGCTCCCTACTTCGTTGCGTCGTAGGGTGGAGCGGAGACACAAGCACCCTACCTTGCGGCGTCGCAGGGTGGATCGGAGACAAGAGCACCCTACTTTGCAACGTCACAGGGTGGATCGGAGACAAGAGCACCCTATTTGGGAGCGTCACAGGGGTGATCGGAGACAAGAGCAGCCTACTTTTCGGCAGCACAGGGTGGATCGGAAACAAGAGCACCCTACATTTCGGTGTCACAGGGTGGATCGGCGCCAAAGTAGTCCAAGGGTCTCTCCACTTTTGGAAGATTGAATCAGAACCCCGTTGGTTTTTTTGATTGCCACCACCTAAAAATGCCGTTTGGATTTCCTACACCTCGGCCTTTGCTCCCGGCCTTCATGTGGAACGTCCGGTGTCTTAAGAAAGCAGAGTTTGTACGGCTTGCAGGAAACTCTCGGCGGCCTGGATGGCCAGCTCTGCATCTTGCTGAGAGACGTGCACGGTAACGCCGTAATCAGCAATATTGCGCAGTTCGAAAAGCCAGTTGAGGTCTTTTCCGCGTGCAATGTCCAGCCTCCCAGTTTTGATCAGTCGCTGGTGTACGGCTGCAATCACGCCGCTGTGCTTGCCGAAGTCGAGTCCATCGTTGAGCAGTGCCGCTGTCGAAGCATAGAAGGCGGCATAATAGGCCCGCGCAGCCGCAAAGTCGAAGTAACCACTCGCAGTCAGTTGCATTGCCGCTTGAACGGATTGCCGAGCACGCTCGAGATTTGCGGCGATCTCAATTGAGTATAAGGAATTCACTGCGCCAAGCCCTCCCGTTTCGCATTGCGGTAGAGTTGGATGCTTCCCTCTTCGAACTCGTCAAATGGTGCCGGCTTGGCGGAGATGAGGCGGTCGGATTCGAGCTGGATCGGATACAACAGCTCGACGATACGACGCAGCTCCAAGAGGTAGTCGACGGGCTGGGTCAACAAGACGAGCAAATCGATGTCGCTGGCCGGGGCGGCCTGGTCGCGGGCCAGGGAACCGTAAAGGATCAGCCCCTTGAAGCGCGAACCGTAGTTGTCCGCCAAAAATGACTTGCACTGATGGATAGTCTCGACGACGGAAGAATAGGATACCCGCCCCGCCCCCGCCTCCCAGACCTGCTCCTTATTCATCCCCGCCGCCTCCTGTGCCAATCCGCCTGGTGTCAGCCCCCTGCACGAACCCGCACTCCGTCGTTTTTAACACTGCCGTAAGCCCGCTAGCGGGTTCAGGCCAAGGGGCGGGCCGTGTCAAGAGGCTCGTCGAAACTCTTGGATGATGACGCTTCCTGGCGGTCGCAGCGAGGCAAAGACGCGCATCATCCGCGGAGGTTACTTCGCTCGCGCCGCCGGGATCCCCTCGATATCCGCCCATGGAGATCGGCGACGGGAAGGACTTGGTCATTTGCGGCGTGGTGGTCCATGCGGTCCATTCCTTCTGAAGGTTCTTGAGTATTTGCCATGCGCGGCAGTGTCGCACGCTCGGGGGCCCCGGTCGATGCGGTTCATGCTCGCGTACGGTCGCGGGATCCCTACCTTGCTGCGTCGCAGGGTGGAGCTGCGCCAAAAGCTCCCTACTTCATTGCATCGTAGGGTCGAGCGGCGCCAAAAGCACCCTACTTCGTTGCGTCGCAGGATCGATCTGCGCCAAAAGCACCCTACCTCGTTGCGCCGCAGGGTAGATCGGCGACAAGAGCACCCTACTTTTTGGCGTCACAGGGTGGATCGGCGACAAAAGCACCCTACTTTTCGGCGCCGCAGGGTAGATCGGCGACAAGACCACTCTACTTTTTGGCGTCACAGGGGGTGGGAGCGCGCCAAGACAACTCGCGAAGCTTGGGCAAAGAAATGCGGGGGCGGATTGGCCCATGGGACCATAGTTGCCATGGGTCAATGTCGAGGAACTCTCCCCCGAGCTGTCCATCCCGGGATGGAGAGGACCAGATGCCCACTTCGTGAGAGCTGCGTCGAGACGAGACAGAACAGCCACAACGTGATCGAAGTAAAACTCCTTTCCCGATAGCGTGCAGACCTGTCGCTCAACGGAAGCGCAGAAGTCCAACCTTGGAAACAACTCCCTTCGGCGCTGCCAGAGATCGTCACCGCTGCTCACCTCGCAAAGCAGCCGTTCGCGAAGCAGTTGCTCGCGCGCGTCCACTTGCTCGGGGCGACAGACGTGGACGATCTCCACGGTCGTACGCCTCTCGACACAGTCGCCGTCCTCCTCGTCAACTTTGGTCAGCAGCAGCACCAGCGGATCGACTTCCCAACGTGCTTGCCCCCGCAGTGCAACGGCAGGCGCGTTGGTGAGGTACGCGACGCCTGCCCCAACTGCTGGCTCATCGTCGACAGACACCTGCAGGAGCGAGCCGCGCGAGTCTTCCTGCATGCCGTGGAGTTCCTCGACAAACGGCGCCTTCGACATACGTCCCGCCAGAAACTGCCTCAGGTCTCGCGGCGCCCTCTGGAACAGCCATGTGTGCAGCGATGTGCCCACTTCAACGTCGCGCTCGGTGGTCTTGCGGGCGTGGCGAAGAACCCTCGGAAACCCCAGTGTGTCCAGCCGCCGCAGCACATCGACGAGTGACTTCATACGCTCCACTGTCGGTAGCTGCGCCGGCTCCAGCGAACGCTCGTTCAGCACCGGTTCCATTACAAGAGCTTCTCCAGCGACAGGTCGTACTGATCAAAGAAACCCGCAGGCCAGCAGTCAATCCGTCCGTCCGCATCGATGCACGGGCTGTCGACGACATGTACGAGACGCGTGTCCCCGTCGCGCGTCTCGGTGGCCCTGCGGAAAAAGTGAAACCCCACCTGCTCGGGCCCAGCCCGCCCCTCCTTCACAGCAATGCGCACGCCGTTCAGTACGTGATCGCTGTGCGTCTCCACAATCACTTGCACTCCCGCCGCCGCTGCTCGCACAACGAGGTCGCCCATCGCGGCCTGGCCGCGTGGATGAAGGTGAGCCTCGGGGTTCTCCACGAGCACCAAGCTGCCGGCGGGGGCCGAGAGCAGCGCCACAACGACCGGCAATGTGTAGCTGAGTCCGAAGCCCACGCTGGTCGGCCGAAGGGGGCGGGACGTGGCTCCACCGGCTACGAAGGAGAAGGACAGACGCGCCAGACTGAGATCGGCGAACGCCTGGGTCTCGAGCCGCACGCCCGGCGAGATCTCACCCATCCACGCTGTCACCTGAGGAAGCAAGCGAGCACTCGGGCTTGCAATATGCTGGACCTGCGGCAAGACCAGCTGATCGCCGTGCGCGTCGAGGTAGGCCACGGCAAATGCACCGTCGGCCCCAAGATCGTGACGTTAGTAGAAGTGAGGCCCGAAGAGCGCAATCCCAGTTGGAACCTCGGGTCCGTCGAGCCAGGGGAGAAGATCGGCGTTCGGCAGCGCACTGAAGCGCCATGCCGCCCCCTGATCGTCACTCGTGCGGATCGCAAGGCCGACCGAGTCCTCAGCAGCTCCCTCGTAGAGAACGTCCCCTGCGGTGCCCAGACGCGTGAACTCGCCATTGAGGAGTAGACCGCTCTGGCCTTGCCGTTGCCATGGACTGGCTGGCTGGGGAGGATGAAGCAGCCCCGCACGTGCGCTCTGACGCAGCAGCAGCAGCGCTTGGATCACAGTCGACTTGCCCATGCCGTTGAGGCCAGTGAGCACGGTCGCCGCCGACAAGGAAATCCGCTGAAAGGCAAAACACTTGAACCGTGTCAGCTCAAGGCTCTGTAGACTGGTCATGGAGAGTCTCCAAGGGTCTGCACGATAATTTTCTCCACTGTCGAGAAGCGCTTGCGCACGCGTTTGACGTCGCGTGTGCCCTGCGTGACCGCCGCCTCGAACTCCCGATCTTGGCTGAGGACCCCAGCGAACTCGCGCTTCACAGTCTCTTTTGCAGCCACAAGCTTTTCGATCATGGCGGGGTCGAGATTGCCAAGCGCGACGGACCATGCCTCGAAAAGAGCTTTGTTGATAGGCTTTCGTCGGTCGCCTGCTGCCAAACGCTTGCGGAACGCGTCCTCTCCGAAGAGCTGGCGCGCTGCACGCATCGCCTGACGGAACCTGCGGCGCAGGTCGTCGCGCGCAGCGCACTCTCCATCATCGTTGAGGCGTTGCATATGGCGGTTCAGGAACGCGTCCATATTTGCCTCAGTGTACTGTGTGTACGGTGTGAGGCTGAACGACACGAACCGCAAGACAAACTCGCAGTCGAGCATGCGTTCCTTGTCGATCGCCTCGTTGGTGGCATCGAGGAACTCCGCGCTGTTCGCCAGCTCGCGCAACAAGTGCGTAGCGCCGCCATTTTTCTGGTAGAGGGCGTGGCGGATCTCCTGCGCCGTGAGCACCAGTCCGCCCGTGTTGATCCGCTTGAAGATGTTGTACTTGACCTCGATGGGCGTGCCCGGCTGGATCAGGTGCGCAAATACCTGCGTCTCCTCGATCCGCCGTTGGAAATCGCGAGGGAGCGCGTCGAAGGTCCGGCCCTCGTGTTGGCGCAGGTACTCGAGCCCCTGGAGTCGAAGCCGCTTGCTCGGGTCCCTCTCGACCATGAAGTGCCGGATGGTCGACAGACGTTGCAAGCCGTCGACGACGAGCCATTTCGTGTCGTCGGTGGCGTCGAAGTAAAAGACTGGCAGCGGGATCCGGATCAGCATCGACTCGATGAGGCGGCTCTTTTTGTCGTCGGTCCACAGGTCTGCTTTGCGCTGGAAACCCGGAGCGAGGTCAATCTCGTCGTAATTGAGGCGCTTTGCGAGCTGCTCGACACTCATTGGTTTGGTGACGATGTGGGTTTTGGAGGGATCGTAGGGCTCGTGGATCTCGTCGGTCTCCTCCTCGCTGTCTTCGTCGCCCGGCTCGGCCGCCTCGTCTTCGTCGGGAATGGGCTCGGTGCCTTCGTTGTCCTCTCCCACTTTCTTGAAGCGCGCCTGGACTCCCTTGAAGAGCTCGATGATCTTGTCTTCTTCGTCGAGTTTGGTCTCCAGCCCCTTGCGGGTGAGTGTCCACACGCCACGTCGCGGAGCCCGGATCATGTCGGCTTTGCTGAGATAAAAGCGTGCCCAGCCAATCTGGTTTCGCACCCGCGATTGGCCGTTCGTGGTCGTTTCTGCCAGCTTGTCCTCCGAGAGCGCCAGACGTTTGATGACCTCGTTGGTCACCGCGCCGGCGGTCGCAGAGCCACCTAGGTCTTTGAGCGTGTCGAGGACCGGCGCGACAAAGTGCAGAAACTCCGGGCCCTTGGTCTTCTTTGCCATCGGAGATCGAAGGTACGCCACTGGCGCGCGCGCTGTCTACGGTCAGGTGGGGAGGAATTCCGCGACGCACGCCGCTTCTCTTGTTTCAGATCGAACGACACCGGCGAGACCTCGATCGGCGTGCGCGCATACCCCCCAGGACCCAGCGATCGATCGTCGCGGGCGTAACTCGCCAACGCATCGATCTGGGTGGTCGCCAGATCGCTTGCGCGGATATCGCCCATCACCACCAGATCGTACGCAGCCAGCTCGCCCAGATCCCCCGGGACGTCGGGGCTCCTTTGCCGTCCCCGTCGAGCACCAACGCAATCGTGGGCCCGCGCACCTTCACGAAGGCACTGCCGGTGTTGTCCTCCGGGGAGCCATCGGCCGCCGGATCGAGCGCCGTGATCTCCACGTCGTAGCGGTGCAGTCCAGGCTCGCTGGCCAACTCGGGGATGCGTCGCACGTCCTCGCCCTTCTGGATCCGGGTCC
>CAITRH010000504.1 GCA_903894755.1 uncultured delta proteobacterium | reverse complement strand
TGCGCCCAAGCACAGCGAGGTCGATGTCGGAGGCATTACCCGCCACGCCGCGGGCGTGTGAGCCAAAGAGCAACGCGAGTGTGACGTCGGCACGCGGCGCGAGGATCCGCGAGAGCGTGGCGACCATGGCGTTGCGTTCCATATGTCGCAACCTATCACGCACCGGCATAGATTTCGACGTAGGCGCCCTGCGACGCAGGTCATGATCGTGCCGGTAGCGCGGCGCTGACGCTGCTCCCACCGCGTTACTCGGGGGTCTCGAACACCCGGCAGACCTCGCTGAGACGAAGGCCGGCGCCAGGGGGGAACTCGGCTGCGCCGAGCGTTCCGCGGCGACGGTGCTCCTCGAGGACGAGCTTTAGGAGTTTGCCCATGGCGAGTCTCGGGATGTGCTTCGGGTGAAGATCACGTCTCCGGTACCAGTCGATCGGATTCAGCGCGCCCTTCTGAAGGTTGCAAGCTGCGCACGAGAGCACCAGGTTGTCGATCGTCTCAGGACCGCCCCGAGCCTTCGGGACAATGTGCTCCCATTGGAGTGCGCCCTGCACGCCGCAATAGGCGCACTCCTGCGCAGCGGTCAGCAACATCTTGTTCTCGCGGAGAACCGCCGAGGGCGACATGTCGCCCGCGCACAGCTTCCGAAAGACCCTCGTGGTGAACGTCCAATACCGGTGCCCATCACGCGCCGCCGGGGCACGGTCGATGCGCCCGGCTACTGCCGAGTCTGCGATGAGCTTGGCGTACTCGGACAGAATGACTTCAGAGACGCACGTCGACTTGTTAAGTCCCATAGCGTCGACACTGTAACTGAAGTTCGGCCATCGCACGGGCACTTGAAGCATTTCTTCACGTGCAGTGACGGGGCCATATTTTCTAGCCGATCATGACCGTCGGACAGCCCGGTGGCATGATGGACCCCGTTGGCGACGGGATCGGCACCACGCAGACCGCATGGAGGGTCATGTCGCCAACCCGCGCAGCCGGAAGGTTCGAGATCAGCACCGTTGGCGCCCCCACCATGATGATGCCAGGTCGAGATCAGCACCGTTGGCGCCCCCACCATGATGATGCCAGGACCGCCTGGAATACACCCCGGTAACATGCAGGGCGCGGTCTGGTCTGTCATGCCTGCGGCAGGCTGACCTCCAATGAGCACCGTCGGCGATCCAGGGGGCATTGATCAAAAGCGGCAGCGCCGGATGCGGCCCGGTCAAGGTGAAGCACGCGATCCAAAAGGGCTGCTTCGCGCTGATTCGAGCGCACGCCATGATCCTCGGAAACTCGGACGGGTAAAGCCACTGGTGGGTTACCTCCACCAGAGAACGGGACGGCCCTTCCACACCGCTGGTGGGGTTATCGGGCCGAACCCTGAGGTCGTCGCGTTTCGAGGCGCACGAAGACTTGAAAAGCAGCTTGGTGGCGATCCAGTAAACGCGGGCCCGATGTTTCGCAGTGCTGGGCCCCTTGTGTCGACGCCGCAACATTCCGTTCACGGCGGATCGCCATTGGATTACCTAGCCCCGCACGTCGCTGAGCTTTGAAGGGCACCTCGAGCACGTCGAAAGCTGCCGTCGAGTCCCATCTATTCGAGACGCGCGGCAATCTTTTCTGCGATCTGGCTGCCGGTAAGGCCGTGTTTCTGTAGCAGGTACTTGTAATCGCCGTTTTTGACGAAGCTGTCGGGGAGGCCGATGGGCATTTGCCGAGGGGCGCCGCCGCGCTGCGCTGTGTATTCGGCGATCGCGCCAGCGAGTCCGCCTATCGTGCTGTGCTCTTCTACGGTGACAAGCAGCCTGGCCCCCGCACAAGCTTTGTCCACAGCGTCTGTATCGAGGGGCTTGAGCGTATGAATGTTCGTGACCGACGCCGAAATCCCTTGTTTGGACAGCGAACTTGCAGCCACCAAGGACTCGTGCACCATCGTGCCGGTGGCAAAGATAGCCACATCCGAGCCTTCCCTGAGATGCACGGCCTTGCCAATCTTGAAGTCGTAGTCGTCCTTGTAGACCATCGGATTGTTCATCGCGCCCGTCAGGCGGACATAGACCGGGCCTTCGTGGTGCATGAGTGCATAAACGGTCTTGACGATCTCCGCTCCATCGGCCGGGGCGATCACCGTTAGACCGGGTACCGCACGCATGAGAGCGGCGTCCTCGATGCCATAGTGGGTATTACCGAACTGTCCCATGGCAAGACCACTGGCCAAGCCAATCACCTTCACGTTGCGTTGCATGTAGCCGAGATGCACACGCACGGTCTCGTAGGCACGCATTGCTGCAAAGGTCGCAAAAGTCGTGGCGAAGGTGTTGAACCCCTCTTTGGCAAAGCCAGCTGCGATGCCGATCATGTTTTGCTCGGCAATGCCAACGTTGAGGAACTTGTCTGGGTAGGTGTTCCGAAACCGCTCCAGGCCCGAGGTAATGGCAAGGTCGGCGGTAAGGAGCATCAGATCGTCAGCGTCCGCAGCAGCGTCAAGCATCGCCACTCCGAACGTCCCCCGCGACCCAAGAATGGACCAAAGGCGAGCATTGGCCGCGTTGATGGCTAGCACGAGCCACCCCCAATCGGGAGATCGGCCAGCTCGGTCATGGCCGCATCATACTGCGCCTGAGTGAGCCGGCTATGGTGCCAGTTATTGTTGTTCTCCATGAATGAGATCCCCTTGCCCTTGACCGTGGAAGCGACAACGACCAGGGGTTTGCCTGGCTCTCGACGGGGTAAAGTGAAGATCTCATAGAGCGAAGCCACGTCATGCCCGGGAGCTTCTGTGGCTTCCCACCCGAAGCTGGTCCACTTCGCCACTTGGTTGCCCATGCTCATGATGGCCTCGCAGGGACCATCGCTCTGAAGGCCGTTCGAATCAATGACTGCAACGAGATTGTCCAGGCGGAAGTGGGAAGCCGCCATGGCAGACTCCCAGACCGTCCCCTCGTTGCACTCGCCGTCGCCCATGAGGACGTAAGTGGTATAGGTCCGCTTCCGCTTCTTTGCGGCCAGTGCAACGCCAATTCCGACGGCAAGCCCGAGGCCTAGACTTCCGCTGGAGAGCTCGATGCCCTTCTCGAGGCACATCCCTGGTTGTCCAGTGAGGGCGCTCTCGGGAGCCTCAAAGGTATCGAGTTCCTCCATTGGGAGCAGTCCTGCCTCCGCCAAAGCCGTGTAGTAGCCGAGCACACCGTGCCCCTTACTCAGCAAAAACCGGTCGCGGTCTTCCCACTGCGGCTCGCCAGGTCGAAGCTTCATCACAGCTCCGTAGAGAACTGCGCAGATCTCGATAATAGACAATCCCGGTGCAACGTGCGCGCCAAGCGAACCCGCCCCAAGTGCCATTCGAAGGGCATTGCGCCGCATGCGGTTGGCCATAGCGCGAAGCCGTTCCAGTGTTGCGGTCCTGTCTTCGGTAGATGGTATGTTAGCTCTCCAGTCCGCCGTCGACGCGCAGGACCTGCCCGGTGACATAGGAGGCAAGATCAGAGGCGAGGAAGACGGCCGAAGACGCGATCTCCTCGGGCTTTCCAATCCGTCCGAGCTTGGTTTGCGCGATGGTCGCCTCAATCACGGCTTCGGTCATGCTGGCGCCGACCATGTCCGTGTCGGTGAGGCCCGGTGCAATGGCGTTTACGCGGATGTTCGTTGCGGCCAGCTCACGAGCCATGGCCTTGGTTACACAGATCATGGCCGCCTTGCTGGCGCCGTAGAGCGCGCGTCCAGCGTTTCCATCGAGCGCAGCGGTCGATGAGATGTTAATGATGCTCCCCGATTTCTGGCGGGTCATGAGCTTGACAATGTATTGAGTGAGGACCATCTGGGAAAAGAAGTTCACCTCGAACACCTCGCGCATCTTCTCCAGTGGGGTCATCTGGAACAGCGCATTGTAGGTAACCCCGGCGTTGTTTACCAAGATGTCCACCGATGTCTTTGACGCCATGATGCTCCTGACCGCTTCCTTGATTTTCGCGTGGTCGGCGAGGTCGAAGTAGAGCGGCGTGATGCGCACCCCTTTGGCGCTGGCAAGCGCCCCGATGAACCCCTCGTATTCAGTTGTTGGCGTCCTGCAACAGGCCCAGATGTTGGCGCCGTTTTCAGCGAAGGCTTCGACCATCTTCTTGCCGATGCCGCGAGCGCATCCTGTAATGACGGCGTTCTTCCCAGTGAGTAGCATTCGCGTAACCTCCGTTTCAAAAGCCATCAGCCCATTCCACCGTCGATACGAACCACCTGCCCGGTGACGTAGCTTGAGAGATCGGAGGCGAGAAACAGCATGACCCCTCCCACCTCCGATGGAAGACCCACACGCCCCATAGGGATCCGGGCGCAGAGCGCTTGGAAAGCATCCGGTGGAATCACCGCAGTCATGTCTGTCTTGATGACGCCAGGAGCGACAGCGTTCACTCGAATGTTGTGCTCCGCCATCTCCGCAGCGAGCGTCTTGGTGGCACCGATGAGGGCGGCCTTCGACGCACTGTAAGAAACTTGCCCCACGTTGCCGTCCATGGCCGTGAAAGAAGAGACGAAGATCACACTGCCCGACTTCTGTCGCACCATGAGCTTTGTGACGTACTGCGTGATGAGCATCTGCGAGAAGAAGTTGACCTCGAAGACGCTCTTCATGCTTTCCATGGTTGTCATGTGAAATAGCGAGTCACGAGTCAGCCCTGCCACGTTGAGAAGAATATCGAGCCTCTGCTTGGCCGACACCACCCGTTTCATGGCAGCCTTGATCTGCTCAGGATCGGTAAGGTCAAAATAGAGGGGAGTGACCGTGACGCCGCTCTCTTGGGCAAGCACCCGAGTGGCCTCTTCAAATGCTGGGTCTTCGTGCTGACCGCAGGCCCATACGTTGCAGCCCTCCTTGGCGAAGAGCTCCATCGCTGATCGGCCAATGCCCTTGAGACATCCTGTGATGAGAGCCGTCTTTCCTTTTAGCAGCATGGCCGTTCCTCCCTATTCCACATAGCAAAGTCGTGACAGTGTTCGTATCAGCTCATACCCGTCCCAAATGAGTCCCATGTCCATGGCCGCCCCAACGGGCACAATCCTGTCGATGCCGGTCAACCGGTGGCGTAGCACAAATGACGCGAGCAGTTCCTTGTCCACACCGAAACGTGTGAGCGTTTGGTACTTGCTCGTGACAATCGGGGCGACCTCGTCAAGATCGCTTGAAACGTACTCATAAAAGTATCCACAATTGCACCGACGGTCCTCGATGCCTGGAAAGAGAGCGTCGAGATGGACCCGGTAGATGCCGTTGTCCATTCTGTCCAGTGTAGGCATCCCCTGCAGCTCGATCGCGTCTCTGCAGGCCTGGGTGAGCTTGTCGACAGCGCTCACCGCCGCAAGCTCGAAACGGCGCGTCACCTCTTCATGCACAGCAGCCCAGAACCGCGTTTGTGCCGCGCGTGCGTCCTCTGCGTGGCCAAGCCAGACTACGAGGCGCGGCGACGAACAGGCGTTCTGGTCCATCACATAGGTGTCATTGTAAAATCCCGCAGCCAGGCGGGTCAGCCCTGGCCCGTCGAGGTCGAGGATCGCCGACGCTCCGAGGACGCAGAACGAGTACCTGTCTGCAAAGGCCACGTCAACGGCCCGCGGCGGCAGAGGGGCCTTGCGAAGGATGCGAACTGTATCGTCGCCGCCCCATATGATGCGGACATCCGCGATTGCGCTCAGTGCCGCGTTCAGCTCCTCCTCGCGCCCGTAGCTCAAAAAGACGTTCATCGCGCGAAGCTCGCCGAAGGTCTGTTCTTGCAACAGCGACTCGATGTGCGCAAGGACTACTGTCGTCTGGGGGAAGGAACGTTCAGGCAAACGTACCAGGCTGGCATTGCCGGCTAGCAGTGCGAAGGCCCACGAGAACAGATAATTGACTGGGACATTGGATGGCGAGACATGGAAGGCGATGCCCCGGCCAAGACGCACCGCACCGTCCGCATACGCCGCAGCCTGCCGCTCGATGTTTGCCTTGCGGCACCACCAGGCGAAAGCAACGACGTCAGCAAAGGCCCTGGAGGCTGGGTCCGTCATCAGGCGGTTGGAGAGCCGCGCGAGGAAAGCACGAACCTGGGGGGCAAATACAGGCAAAGGCTGGGGACAGAAACCGTCAGGGCTGCCCACAACGTAGCGAAGCTTGTCGTGACGAGGGAGCACGTCGTTCCTCCGCGGAACACTTTCAGGTACCATCGCTGCCCTTCGCCGCACCTTGCACGTCGCTGCAGCCCCTAAGCTCCGCATCCTTGACCCGTCCATGGATGCGGAAACGCGCCCCTTTCCTGCCGCAGGGACAGTCGTCGATGCCAAGGAGCTCTCCGAGGTCCTCGGTGAGGATAGAGTGGCCTGGGTAGCTGGTGGGCAGAAGGGACAGGAGTTGCACCAAGCCTATGTTGCCAGGGCCGAGAGGCAAGAAACTCCGCGGGTCGCGGATCAGGATGTCGGAAAAGATCGAGGCATGCAGCTGCCCCTCTTCGCACTCCACGAAGATCGAGCCCGTTTGTTCCACCATGCCATAATAGTTGATGACCGTGGAAACTCCCGTGGTCTCGTGCACGGTCTTCCGGAACCGTACGCTGTCAATGGCAAGCGACGCGAGCTTCTTCCATCCCCCTCCGTGAATGAGAACGCCGTCAATGGCGAGCCGATGGCCCGCGCGCTCGAGCGCCCCACATAGGTGCTCCCACACCATGAAGGTGAAGCCAAAGAGTAGGACCTTCTCGCCTGCATGCCGGCTCAGAAATGCCTCCAGAGCAACGTAGTCGATCTCTAGGTCCTCGGTGAGCAAGTAGGTAGGGTCGCGACCAAGCATGGAAAAGCCGAGTATCCCGGCTCCCCTCGCAGAGAACAGACTCCTGTCTTTCACCACCGATGGACAGTCGACCACGAGAAACGGCAGCCGCTTACTTCCAGTGAGGGAGGAGACAATCTTGACGAGCACCTTTGTCTGGTTGGTGGCAGTTTCCCTGTCGAGAAAGATCCTGGATACCGCTTGCCCGGTCGTTCCCGAGGAGGTCATGGTCTTGACGATATCCGCCTGGTCGATGCTGAGCAGGTTGAACTCCTTGAACAGGCGCACCGGGATGAAAGGGAAATCCTCGATGCCCCGCTCGCTGCCTGGCCTATAGCCAAGGAGAGCAAGGATTTTGCCATACTCGGCGCATCGCTCACCATGATGCCGCGTCAGGTCGGCGAGCGCTCGTAGATACAGCTCGCGCTTGACCACAGCGTCCATTCCAAACGGGGGCAATTGAAGTACCTCTTCGAGACGAAACATGACTGGCGCCTACCTCAAGGCAAAGCAGCGTAGTTGATTTTGCCGTATTCGTTCCGGGGAACCTCAGAGATGACCCTCACCTCGCACGCGGAACGATGGAGCCCAGTCAGTTCCTGCACAAACGCTGCAATGGTGCCGGCCCGAGATGCGTCCACGACATAGACACAAAGCCTGTCGTCGCGCCCGCCGCAAGCGCAATCGATCCCCTGGTTGCGAATGTGCTGCTCCACCTCGTCGAGGTTGACGCTATTGCCAAAGACTTTGATAAATCGCCGCTTTCGACCCACAAGGTAGTAGTAGCGGTCGTCGTCGCGACGGGCGATGTCGCCGGTGTGCAGCACGCCGTTCCAGTCGTCTCCAAGTGACAGGTCCTCGCGGCAGCTTGCATACCCCATGGTGACATTGTCGCCGCGGTAGACCAACTCACCCACCCGATCGGCCCCCTCAACAAGGTGGCCATCCTCGTCCTCGAGCCACATGTCTCCCCCTGGAATGGGAATGCCGATGCTCGCGGGCTTCTCGAGCGCATCCGAGTGTGGCAAGTAGGACATGCGTGCCGTAGCCTCTACCGCTCCGTACATGACCACGAACTTGCGCCCCTGATCGCGGCATAGGCGCGCAAACTCAAGGACCAGTTCCGCGCTCAGCTTTCCACCCGCCTGTGTCAGCACATTGAGACTGGGAAGCTCCATGCGGCCGAAGCGCAATCGCTTCAGCATCTCAAAGGTGTAGGGGACCCCCGCAAAACTCGTGGCCTCTCGCGCCTTGAGAGTCTCCCAGAACCCCTTCTCAGTGACCCCCCTGTTGGTCAACACGATGGTTGCACCGCGCAGCAGATGCGACGTGATCACCGACAGCCCGTACACATAGCTCATTGGCAATGTGGTGATGGGTCGGTCTGCGCTGCGGATGTCTAGGTACTCCGCGATGGAAGCAGCATTGGCAGCGATGTTCCCGTACGACTGGCGAACCAGCTTGGGGCTCCCAGTGCTGCCAGATGTGCTCAGAAGCTGCGCGAGCTCCGGATGCATCGGTGAGAACGGCGCGCGGGTCGCCAGCAGAACATAGTTGCCCCTCGAGACGAGCTCCGTCGCGCCGGGGAGCTCGCCTGCTCTCTCCTTTGGAAGCCACAGGTACTGGGGTTGATAGGCATCAAGCAGCTTGGTGAGCCATTCACCATGCAACCCGGCGGGCTGCAATGCTACCACCGTGCGCGAACGCAGGAAGCCGAGATAGCCAAGGATGGCTTCGGGGCAGTTCTTTGCCAGGAGAAACGCAAGCCCGCGTTGGCCCGCCGGCGTTGCAAGATGGACAACATGCTCGTCCGCGGCCTGCGAGAGCTCCGCATAGGTCATGCCCTCGCCATCCTCGGCGGCAAGGGCGGTCGCCTCGCCCCATCGCTCCATGTCGCACCAGAAGTCCATGCATGCCCCAGCTAGAACTGGACCTCGTACTTCGCAAGGAGCTGCATCCCCTTGGGATAGGAGCTGAAATCGATGATGTCGTCCGTCTCCAGCATGATGTCGAACTCGCGCTCCAGTGCAGCCATCATCGCCATGTGGCCGACCGAGTCCCACGCCTTTACCGAGTTGTATACCAGCGCCTCACTGAGTTGAGCCGCGCCCAAGCCAAGACACTCCATAAAGACGTTGTCGTACTTTTCTTTATTTGTCACTGTCGTTCTTTCCTGACGCAAAGACCCGCTTTGCCGTATTGGGGCGCATGGGCCGGCAGGGATTCCCCAGAGCAATGACCTCGTCGGGAATGTCCCTGTACACAACGGACCCCATCCCGATGATAGTGCTCGACCCCACGCTTATCAGCTCTTTCATCTGCGTGCCCATGCCGACGTAGCTCTCGCTTCCGATCCTGCAAGCACCGGCGATGTTCGTATGACCTGAGAGCACGCAGTTGTCCCCAACGATCGTGTCGTGACCAACCATGGCGCCCGCAATCATGGCCACGTTGCTCCCTATGTTTGCCATGCCGGACACGAAGCACAGGGGATAGATCACCACCCCCGCTCCAATGCTCGCCGTCTCGGAGACCACTGCGGTGTCGTCGATCAGGCTCGCAAGACGAACCCCGGCTTGCTGCAGTTTGTCGCGAAGTGCCTTGCGAACAAAGGGCTCACCGTTTGCGATCGCCGCCTCCATTCCAGATGCCCCAAATCGATCGAGCGCACGATCCAGTGGCAAAACCTCGGCACCGTACACCCTCGGCTCCTGCGGTCCGTCGTCCAGAAAGGAAATCCCCTCCCAGCGTCCGTGACGCTGGTTGAGCCGGCGAGCAATGTCCATGACTTCGCGGCCAAAACCTCCGCAACAGTAGATCAAAAGCTGCATAGCGGCCTTGCGTTGCACAGCGGCATCCTCAGTGCTTCCAGCGTCAAATATATTTCGCTCCGTGATCTCACAAGTAGGCCGAGTTTAGATGGCTCATTCGCGGTCGTCAAGGCGCATTCGCGTGCGCCTGAGCGCTGTCATGATGGCGCCAGCTTAGCGATCGCCCTGAACACCTCAAGAACGCGCGCAGCGGGCGGCTACTTCCTTGGCGCCCAGTTAGTTAAACCAAACCCATCTTGAAAACCGCAGGTCCAAACCGGGTCCGAGCCCACGCCACCCGCGACCCAGGGTTAC
>CAITRH010000503.1 GCA_903894755.1 uncultured delta proteobacterium | reverse complement strand
CTCCATTGCGGAGCTAGAAACCAAGGTTGTGGCCTTCGTGACCTACTTTATCGAAAAGCTCGCGCACCCGTACCGCTTTCACCTGTGGAAGGCCGCCATGGCAGCCTGACAGCAGAGTGTCCAAGAACTTCCGCCGCGAGCTACTAGTCCAAAGTCAAGCCGTGGGAAGACGCCGCATTACGAAGGCGTTCCAGGGCGTCATCGAACTCGAACCCATCGATGGACGCTGCAAACGTCGCGAATTGGTCTCCCAAGAGCGCCGAAAGTGGGCCTTTTTCTGCCTCCACGAGAGCGCCAGCCTCCGTGTCTGCGTCGGCGAGAAGCGTCACTAGGCGCTTGACCACGGGAGCAAGCGCTTCAAGGTCGATTTCCTCGGCCACCGGAGGCTCGACAGGTTGCACCTTGATGGGCGACGACGTCGCAAGGATACGTCCCACCAGCTCGCCTAGACGCTCCTCGAAGGTTTGCAGAGCGCGCTCCACAACGGACCTGTCCGCTTGCTCACGCAAGGATTTCTCAAGGTCCCCTGCGACCTTTTGGACTTCGAGGGCTCCTACGTTGCCAGCCACACCTTTCACGGTGTGGGCAAGGCGTTCGGCAAGGGCGCCTTCGGACTTTTCAAGAGCGTTGCGGATCTCCACGGGGGCGTTGGCATGGTGCTCGGCGAGCTGAAGGAGAAGTTTCTTGTACAGCGTTCTGTTGCCAGCCACCCGCCGCAGTCCTGCGACCACGTCGACGCCATCTATTTTTGCAATGCCTTCCGATTCCGGAGGCGTGTCAGCGGTCGTGGACGGCATCCGGGACAGGCGGGACGCAGCGGTTCGCCAGTAGAACCGGCGCAACGTGGCAAATAGCGCTTCGGGGTCGATAGGCTTGGACACGTGATCGACCATGCCCGCTGCAAGACATCGTTGACGTTCCTCGACCATGGCGTGTGCGGTCATGGCAACGACCGGGAGCTCGGCGAATCGTGGGTTGGCCCGAATGGCCTGGGTAGCTTCGAAGCCATCCATTTCGGGCATCTGGACATCCATGAGCACCAGGTGTGGCAGTGGGTCTATGGTATCGAGTACTTCGAGCGCTTCACGACCATGGTTGGCAACAGTCACGTGGACTCCGGCACTGGCAAGCAGTTCGACCGCGATCTGCTGGTTGATCTCGTTGTCTTCGGCCAGTAGGACCCGCATCCCCTCGAGGGACGGAGCGGACCATGGGTCTGGGCTTGCAGGAACATGTTCACGTGCGGAAGGTTCTGCGTAGAGTGCGACCATGGCGTCGACGATGTGCGAGGGGCTGACCGGTTTGACCAAGAAAGCGTCGGCTTGTGCCCGTTCGGCCTCGCGCCGGACCTCGTCCCGACCGAACGCAGTGACAAGGATCACACGTTGTGTTTTGTATTCTGCCTTGAGGACACGGGTAGCTTCGATGCCGTCCATATCTGGCATGCGCCAATCCATGAACACGGCTCCATACGCCTTGCTGTCTTGGCGCACGGCCGCAATGGCTTCTCGGGCGGACGCGACAGCGTCAACTTGGAAGCCCAGCTCTTCGAGGAGCCTTGTCAATATTTCGCGAGCTCCAGGGTTGTCGTCAACCACGAGCAAGCGCATGCCCGTGAGGATGGGAGGGATTGTGGCACGTGAGCCGCGAGCTTTGGTTCCAACGCCAAACCAAGCGGTGAACACGAACTTGCTCCCCACGCCTGGTTCGCTTTCGACCCAGACCTGGCCCCCCATCAGTTCGATCAAGCGTTTGCTGATGGTCAGTCCAAGGCCTGTACCACCGTACTTGCGGGTTGTGGAGCCATCAGCTTGGGTAAACGCCTGAAACAAACGTTGGGTCTGTTCTGGGGTCATGCCGATGCCACTATCGTGGATTGAGAAGCCAATCTTGACTTTCTCGTGGGTCTGTTCGAGCAGTTCGAGGGTCACGCCTACTTCGCCACGTTCGGTGAACTTGACGGCGTTGTTGATCAAGTTGGTGAGGATCTGTCCGACACGAAGGGGGTCCCCCACGAGGTGTGGAGGGACCTGTGGTGGGCAATCCATGAGGAACTCGAGTCCTTTGTCGTGGGCTTTGTCAGCGACCAAGGTGGCAACGTGGGCGAGGACATCGTCGAGGGAGAAGTCGACCTGTTCGATGTCGAGTTTACCGGCCTCGACTTTGGAGAAGTCCAAGATGTCGTTAATGATGCCGAGGAGGGAGACGGCCGCGCGGTGGATTTTCTCGACGTAGTCGCGTTGTCTGGGGGAGAGCTCGGTACGAAGCGCGAGGTGGGCCATACCGATGACGGCGTTCATGGGGGTACGGATCTCGTGGCTCATGTTGGCGAGGAACATGGACTTGGTCTGTGTGGCCTGGTCCGCGGCGGCTTTGGCGGCCTCGAGCTCCTGGGAGCGTTGGGTGAGGGCTTCCTCGGCGCGGAGACGGCTTGCGAAGATGCCGTTGACGATGCGTAGGCTCGTGAAGAGGAGCACGAGGTAGCTGACGACAACGCCGAGGGCGATGGGCCAATAGGCGTGTGCAGTGGAGGCGACGAGGGAGCGGATAGGGACCACCTCGATGACGGCCCAATCGGCATGGGTAAGCACGTGGTGGGTAACCAGATAACCGTTGGTGCGGGTTTGTCCTTCGGTGGTGTTCCAGATGTGTTGAGGGAACAGCTCGCGGAGGGCCTCGGGGAAGGCCTGCGTGGCTGGGATGATCTTGGTCAGGTCTGGTTTGACCAGGGTGGGATGGGCGAGGAGCTGTCCTTTGCGGTTGACGACGAAGGGAGTGGAGCCCTTTTTCTGACGCTGTCGGACGAAGGTGTTGAGCTCGTCGAGAGTGATGTCGAGGGACAAGGTACCGAGGAACTGGTCTTTTTCGTAGAGAGGCGACGACAGGGTGACCATGACGCCTTGGCCAGCGGGGTCGAGGTAGGCTTCGGTCCAGAAGGGGGTACGGGGGCCGCCTCGTTCTGGGAGGGCTTCGGCGTAGAACGGGCTGTCTGCGGTCTGTTCGAGGAGCACCGCGTTGGTCTCAGACGTCGACCAAGGGTAAAGCAGGAGAAATCCCTGTCTGGATTGGTAGTAGGCCCAGGTGACGTTGCCCATTTCCTTTGAGACGGAACGAAGAAGGGGCTCGAGAGCGAGGGCGAGCTCGGCTTCCCGTCGAAACGCCACGGGGTCCAATCGACGGTAGTTGGCGATAGGGGCGACTTTGGCGTCGGAGAGGGCGAAGAGGTTGGCGGGGTCGGGGCCGAGGAGATCAGGCGAGAAGCCGTCGAAGCTCCGGAGTGGACGGCTAGTTTGGGCAAACCAGGGGTCGAGCCGAGGGTCGGCGCGCGGGGGGCGCTCGAGGCGCCGTTCGGCTTCGCGATGGACAAGGCCGATGTTGTTCATGCTTACGCGGAGCAGGTTGTCCAGGCCGCTGGCGTGCTGTCGGATGTCGTAGGCGCGAAGGCCGGCGTCGTAGGAGAGCCGGAGCGACGAGCCGAAAGCGAGGAGTCCGAGGAGGAGCAAGGAGACGGCGCCAAAGGTCCAGGCGACCACGCGGCCTGGGCGTTGCGACGACTTGAGAGCATCGAGGAGCGGAAGCATTGGAGAGAAGGCAACCGAACGGCGCCAGAACGCAAGTGAGATCTTGTTAAACCAAACCCATTTTGAGAACCGCCTGTCCGACCCACGGTCCGAACCGCGATACCTGGCCCTTTCGGTGCTGCGAAGGATGAAGGTTTCCAAGATCCTTGATGAACAGATACCCGCCAAGCAGGCGGGTCCGCAGAGCGCCATGGCGCAAGCCCAAGACGTTCAACTTGCACGATGAGCTCATCGAACGAGCGCTCACCCAGACGCCCGTGCAAGATTGGCCGGAAGTGTGCAGGCGACCAGGACGCTCGCAGGAGGACAACGACGCAGTGTATCATGGTGTCGTTGTCCCAGTCTCGATGTCCCTGGCCATTCCCGTCATGGACGACGAGGGCCGTCCACTGTTGGACAAGGAAAAGAAGCCAAAGACAGCCGCGGGCACCGAAGATTGGCACGCAGTGGTGCTG
>CAITRH010000502.1 GCA_903894755.1 uncultured delta proteobacterium | reverse complement strand
TGTCTCAGGGGCGACCACCACCGGAACGAAAGACAGCGGTCGGCATGCAACCGAGTTCTTTACCCAGGTGTCGTCGAGGACAGCTGATGGGGTTGCCCACGCTTTGGCCGTGAACGCGCTCACGCCAAGCTCGGCGGAGATGGTCGCCACCGATGCACCCCACTGATAGCGCTGTTGTGCATAGTCTTGTGCTTTGTGTCGCAGTGCCTCCGGGTACCTGACGTACCTGCCACTCTGACGGTACTTGGCTAATGCCGCGCGAAGGTCTTCCGCGGTTGCCTTCTCTGCTCCCATGGTCCGACTCCCTTGTGCCCTCAGCCAATTTGGCTTCCGGTGCGAGGAATGTGTGCTCGGCCAGGCGCTGTGGCCATGACGCGGGTGACGGGGCGGCTACCCTTGCAGGCACAACGATCGACGCGTACGAGTTGTACGCCCGCAAGCACTTCTGCCCGCGGTGGAAGACGCTGGCGGAGGCAGCCACGAACGCAGCGGTTGCAGACTACTCGCGGGACAGGATCCGGAAGGTCACCAGGAGCGCGCTGCAGCATGAGCTCAGCGGGTTGTACGGGATCTTCCGGTTCGCGGTCGAGAAAGGGTATCTGGGCAAAGAGGCGATCCCGGACAGGCTGAATCTGCCCAAGACGGTTTTGGGGGTTCGTGCGGGGCCGCAGCGGGCGAAGGCTCCGGATTTCTCGCCGCAGACCATCGAAGCGGTGCTCGACGCGCTCCCAGAAAGAACGTCCAGGGGCAAGCTGCCCGCGAAGGCACGGTTCACGATCTCGTACGAGACGGGTTTGCGCCCGTCGACACTCGATCGGCTCGAGTGGCCAGACCTCGATTTGAAACGCGGGGAGCTCGTCATTCGGGACGAGACCGACAAGATGCGTTTTGGTCGAGTTTTGCCGCTGAGCAAGCGGGCACTTGAATGGTTCGAATGGCTGTGGCGCGAGTCAAAAGAGAAGGAGGGGCTCGTGTTCGCGCCGCGGGATTATCGAGCCGCGCTCGAAAAAGCGGCCAAAGAGGCGGGAGCATTGGGGCTCGATGCTGAGGGATTGGCGGCGTACGATTTTCGGCACTCGTGCGCGACGCATTCATTGGACGCCGGTGCGAGTCTTGGCGGAGTGGCATTCATGCTGGGGCATCGCGACGTGAACACGACGGCGATCTATGCTCACCCAACGAAAGGGGCCGCGGAGGATGCCGTGGGGCGCCTGGGGGGCGTTGGGTCTCCCTTGGGTCTACCGGGTCTACCGGAGGGTGCGAAGGAGGGGAATTGAACCCCTACAGCCTTGCGGCCACTGGAACCTGAATCCAGCGCGTCTGCCAATTCCGCCACCTTCGCAATCAGGCGAGCTCTTAGCTACTTTGCTCCCGTGAATCCGTCAAGCCAAAAAACACCCCTGGGACGTCGTTCCTTTCTGCACCTTGCTGCCGCCGCCGCATCCTCCGCCGCAGGCGTCTCCGCCGCAGGCGCTGTGGGCGCCGCCTGCCGACCACCCCTCCCGCGTGAAGCAGGACGTACCGTCGCCACCCTCTGGTTTAGCTACGGCGGCAAAAACCGCGAGGTCCTCCTCGACCTCGTCTCCCGCTTCAACGCGTCCCAGGCCCGCGTCGCCATCCGCGCCACCTTCCAGGGCGACTACTTCGAAGCCCTCGCCAAACTCCGTACCGCCCTCGCCGCCAATGTCGCCCCCACCTTCAGCCACGTCGTCGGCGAAGTCATCCCCTACCTCGCTCGCGCCCAGGTCCTCGAACCCCTCGACTCCTACGAACGCTGCGACGAATTCATCCCCCAACTCGGCCAAAAAGGCGCCTTCCGCGACGGTCACACCCACCCCACCGTCGCGATCCCCTTCAACCGCTCTACCCCCATCATGTACGCCAACGCCAACCTCCTCGATACGCTCCCCAGCACCTGGGACGAGCTCCGCGATACCGCCCGCCGTCTCACTAGACCCTCCGTCGGCGATCCCCGTTGGGGCTTCGAAGTCCCCATCTCGTGGTGGTTCTGGGTCGCCATGCTCGGACAAGCCGGAGGGACCCTCATCGACACCGACGGTACCCCTTCCCTCGGCGCCGACGCCGGCGAACGCGCCCTGCGCTTCTGGCAAACCCTCGTCCACACCGACCGCAGCATGCGTCCGCCCGCAGGACGCGACTACAACGCGTGGCAGGTCACCAACCAAGACTTCCTCGCAGGACGCGCCGCCGTCATCTGGACCAGCACCGCGTTCCTTCGCTACCTCGAAGACACCGCCAGCTTCCCCGTCATCGCCGCACCGCTCCCCAAGGATCTGCGTGCCTCGGTCCCGACAGGCGGCACCTTCTTTGTCATCCTGCGCTCTGCCCCCCCCGAAGAAAAGGAAGCCGCATGGACCTTCCTTCGCTGGATGTGCCAACCCGAACAGACCATCTCCTGGGCGACCCGAACCGGCTACCTTCCCGTCACACAAGCCGCCGTCGCGCAGCTTCGCGACTCGGGCTACTACGACGCGCACCCCAACGACCGCGTGGCCTACGAGCAACTCTCCGCCGTCGAGCCTTGGCCCTGGGTTCCAAACCTCTTTCGCATCCAGCGCGACATCGTCGAACCACGCCTCGAAGACGCGGTCCATCGCAACCTCGACGCCCATGCCGTCATGAACAGCGCCCGCGCCGCCGCCAGGAGACCCGTATGAGACCCCGTAAACCTTGGCATCCCGCTGCCCTCTTGGGACCGTCGCTGCTTCTTCTCGCCGTCTTCGTAGTCTTTCCCGTTGCACTCGCCGCGCTGGCAAGCCTGTATTCCTGGGACCTGCTGACGCCTCCAGAATTCGTTGGCCTCGCAAACTACCGCGCCCTTGCCGAAGGAGGCGAGCTTCTCGGAGTCGCACTTCGCACCCTTGGGTTCAGCGTCTTGGTGGTCACTGGAGCCATGACGCTCGG
This sequence comes from uncultured delta proteobacterium, assembly GCA_903894755.1. Classification (GTDB taxonomy): domain Bacteria; phylum Myxococcota_A; class Polyangia; order Polyangiales; family Polyangiaceae; genus CAITRH01. Next base: position 4,832 of record CAITRH010000502.1, on the reverse strand, counting down.
TCTAGCCATCGCACTTCTCGTGCATCGTCCCGGGCGTCTTTTTGCCCTGGTACGTGGTGCAGTGTTCAGCGCCTACGTGGTGAGCTGGGTGGCCGTGGCGCTACTCTGGATGGGCCTTCTCGATCCCGACGCAGGACTCGTGGCTGCAGTTCTAAGGGCCCTTGGGCTTGGACGGGTCGGGTTTCTCGGCGACCCTGACACGGTGCTCGCGACATTGGCTGCTGTAACGGTTTGGAAGGTGACAGGCTACGCAATGATCCTTTTCTTGGCAGGACTCGAAGCGATCCCACCGGTGCTTCACGAGGCTGCGTCGCTCGACGGCGCTGGACATTGGAACCGGTTCCGTCATGTGACCTGGCCCACGCTCGGACCGACGACAGCGTTCGTGGCCACGACCAGCTTGATCTTGAGTTTTCAAGCATTCGACGTGGTCCGGATCATGACCCAGGGGGGACCCGCGCGGGCAAGCACGCTATTTGTCTACGCCATCTACGAGCAGGTGTTCTTGAACCTCAGTGTGGGCAAAGCAAGCGCGCTGACCGTGGTGTTCTTCACGCTTCTTCTTGCCCTGGCAACCCTGCAGCTTCGCGCCTGGCGCGCCCGGGGGATGTCGTGAAGCGGGCTTTGCAGTGGACAGCGATCCTGCTCGCCTTAGGGATCGCAACGTTGTGGCTGGCTCCGTATGCATGGATGCTGGCAACGTCGCTCAAGTCGCTCAAAGAGATCGCGGCCCATCCCACGTCCTTTGTGCCGAGGGAACCCACGTTGCGGGCCTATGCGGAGGTGTTTGCGGCGATCCCGGTTGCACGCGAGCTGCTCATCACTGTGGTGATGGCGTCGCTCATAGCGCTCTTGCAGATCGCTTTGGCACTTCCCGCGGGCTACGCGCTGGCGAAGCTTCATTTCGTAGGGAAGCGCACGGCGTTTGTGTTGGTCCTTGCGTGTTTGCTCGTTCCGTCGCAGGTGACCTTCGTACCTGTGTTTTTACTCTTCGCAAAAACAGGCGCAGTAAACACGATGGTGGCACTGGTGACCCCATTTGCTGTGAGCGCCCTAGGAACGTTTCTCGTGCGTCAGGCGCTGATGTCGGTCCCCGACGAGCTGATCGAGGCAGCACGGATGGATGGCGCTTCCGAAGTGACTGTGGTGTACCGGATCCTCGGCCCGTTGCTGCGTCCAACGCTCGTTTCGCTCTTTCTCGTCAGCTTTGTGTTCCACTACAACGACTACTTTTGGCCGTTGGTGATGACGACCGACGAGTCTGTGCGGACGTTGCCTCTTGGGATAGCCCTTTTGCGTGAGCAGGGGACAGGAGTGCGTTGGCACATCGTGATGGCGGGCAACGTACTGCTATCGGCGCCGGTACTTGTTCTTTTTGCGCTGGTGCAGCGTCAACTGGTTCGGGCGGTGGCTGGCAAGTAGCGCGTCTATTCTCCCCCCACCCCACTACTTCCTGCATCCATGGGGGGAGCCCGCCTGTCGAGCGCGATGGCCACCACGGCGCTTTCGACGCGCCTCACCCCAGCGGCTCGCAATACTTCGGCACACACACCCAGCGTGGCCCCCGTGGTCGAGACATCGTCGATCAGTAACACATAGGCCCCACTCACCTGCGAACCTGCTCGAAGCGCGAAGGCTCCCGCCACATTTCCCTGACGCCCTCGTTGATCGAGCGACGCTTGTGGGGTTGTCGCTCGGACGCGTTCGAGAGTCCTAGGCGCGAACCTCGACCCGAAGCCGCGAGCAACATGCGACGCCAGGAGAGCCGCTTGGTTGTAGCCACGGTCCACGAGGCGGCTCGGATGAAGCGGTACAGGGATCACCAGGTCCGGCGGCGACCCAACGAGCGATCCTAGGCCACTGCGAAGAAGGCTGGCGAGGGGACGGGCCAGGTCGGGGCGCTTCTCGTACTTGCAGCGCTGAATGGCCTGCGCTAGCGCTCCTCCGTACGCAAAAGCTGCAAACGGACCCGACTCGGTCGGCTCCACACGTTCCACCGTTCCTGCACATGCCCCGCAAAACACCGTATGCATCGAAATGGACACGTCGCACGCCGCACAGAGGGACGGCGACACGAGCTCGCCCAAAAGGTCGGTTCCAAGAGTCCACCAGGAGAGAATTCCCATGCACCGATCATCGAAGCTCGCGGCGCAAAGTTGCGTGCTGACGACACAAACCTTTAGACGCACCCAAGACCGCCGGTTTCTACGAGCATGGATGACCCTCGGAGTCCTCATTGGACTTACTTTCATCGTGTGGCTGCGGGACCAAAGACGTCCCGTGTCCCAGCCTATCGCTTCGCAGCGGCTCGACGTCGAGATGCACGAAGTGTGGGCCAGCCGCGGTCCCGGCGGAGGGGGGGCGCTGTTTGCACCAGAGATCAGCCCCCACGATGCAAGCGAGATTTTCCTCGCCAGCGACATGGGAAGCATGCTTGTCACCAAGACCTTCGGTCGATCATGGGAAACCCTCCCCTTTCGCCGTCTCGAGGGAGACTCGCACACCCAGGTGCGGTATTGCGCGTCTCCAGCTATCCTCTATGCGATCGATGCAGCCCAGCTCCTCGTGAAAAGTGACGACAGCGGTGCAACGTGGCGAGCTTCCGTGGCCCAGCCAAGTAAACGTAAACTATGGGCGCTCTACGTCGACCCTGCATCTGTCGACCGATTGCTCGCAAGCGACGGATCCCGTGTGTACTTCTCGTCCGACGGCGCCAGCAGCTTTCGAGAGGTCTTCGAGGCCCCTGAACATGTGCTAGCAGGTGCGGTGTTCCAATCCGACCACATCGTGGCCGCAACGAGTGTTGGCCTGCTGGGTTCCAGAGATGGCGGGGAGACCTTCGCATTGGAGCCTCCTATTGGCATTCCCGACGATGAGGCCATGGTTTCCTTCACTGCAGCGGCAAAGGGGACCACAGTCCGCCACTTTGCGGTCACTTGGCGTCGTGCCCGCGCAAAACCCGAGCGCACGGGAGGAGAGCTCGACGCGTTTGCCGGACTGTACCTGCGCGAGCCACCAAGACCCTGGAAACGTGTGGAACTTCCAAACGCAGTCAAACTATCGTTCGTTGCCAGCGCCGGAGACGATCCGACAATCGCCTATGCCGCAGGCGGAGATCGCCGAAGCAACCATCCGCTCGTATTGCTCACCACCAACAGGGGAGAGAGCTGGGAACGAGTGTTTCAAACAGCTCACAATAAAAACATCGCCACCGGATGGAGCGGAGATGGAGGAGCCAAGGACTGGGAGTATGGCGAATATGTTTTAGGCCTTGCGGTCAGGCAAGGGGACTCCAGTCGAGCGGTGATCACGGACCTAGGCTTTGCCCATGTGACCTCGGACATGGGACACACCTGGCACCAAGCGTATGTTTCCCCCTCGACCGAAACCGCGCCAGGTCGAAGTACCCCCAAGGCGAAGCGAACTGCAAGTGTCGGGATGGAACCAACGAGCGTCTGGTCGCTCACGTGGACTGGTAGAAATACCCTGTTTGCGTCGTTTACGGACATCACCAGCGCCTGGAGTGACGACGGCGGCTGGAGTTGGATCCGTGGCGGCGACACGGGACTGACCTTGAATACAACTTATCATGCGGTCACGAACACCCGCGGTCAGGTTTTTGTTGCGACATCCTCGGTTCACGACCTTTACCAGTCACCGTATCTGACGGACGATACCATGGATCGAGCAACGGGGGCGGTCATGCAGTCTACCGATGCGGGACGGCACTTTACGATGCTGGAGGACTTTGGACATCCTGTCGTGTATTTGGCGCTCGAGGGGGCGGGGACAATCCTGTATGCCAGTGTGGTACATTCGCAAGACGGCGGAATCTACCGCAAGGATCTACGCACCGGCGAGCGAGCAAAGCGTCTTGCCGCGCCACCGAGGACACAGGGGCATCCAGCGACGGTGCAAGTGCTGGCGGATCGGTCTTTGGTGGCAAGCTACTCGGCGCGTCGGGAGGGGACACGTGGGAAGCGAGGGACCTTTACAGAGAGCTCCGGTGTGTTCGTTTCGACCGACGAGGGGTTGACATGGGAGGACCGAACTCCACAGGAGATGCGTCGTTGGACCAAGGATCTCGTGGTAGATCCCCACGATCCTCGACAGGACACCTGGTACGCCGGGGTATTTTCAGCGGGAGACCCGTCGGGAGGACTGTACCGAACACGGGATCGAGGGCGCACCTGGACAAGGCTGACCGGTGTTGTCCAGGTGGAGTCTATCAGCATCAGTCCAGCGGATAGCGAGCAGGCGTATGTTTCCACAGAAAGTGAAGGCTTGCTGGTGACGCGCGAGCTCACTAAGGAGCGTCCTACGTTGGTTCCGGTGGAGGGTTATCCATTTCGGCACCCAGTGCGGATTTTTTACAACCCCTACGATACAAAGGAGGTGTGGATCACGAGCTTTGGCAGCGGACTTCGGGTTCACCGTGAGCCGTGGTAAACCAACCCCATCTTGAAAACCGCAGGTTTGAGCCGCGACACCGGCGACACCCGCTCGTGTGGTACGGGCCCCAGTAGAAGCTGGAGGTGAGAAGCGCCTGGCCCGGCTCGAGAGTGCACGTGATGGCGTGGTGGAGCGCGCCGGGTCCGCCTGGAGTTGCGACGGCGACGGCGATGGTTTCGAGCTCCGGCTCGGTGGCGAGGACTTCGTGGACCACTGCGAGCAAGAAGTCTGGGGGTCCTGCGATGGGGGCCTAGGTGGCCCGGACACCTCTAGAACGCGGGTGACGGGGCGGCTACCCCTGCACCGGCACTGCTGGCACTGGAGCTGTCACTGCAGCCACCAAACCGGTTTTGACCCCGCCAGGGGTAGCCGCCCCGTCA
>CAITRH010000501.1 GCA_903894755.1 uncultured delta proteobacterium | reverse complement strand
CTCACCCCCCAACCCCCCTCTCCCTCGACATTCTGCTTGCCCATTCGGGCAAGCAAGATTGTCTTCGAGCGAGGGGGGCTCGGAACCGCGGTACAAGTGGCTCTGCTCCCCCCTCGCTCGAAGACGATTTTCCTTGCCCGAACGGGCAAGGAAAATGTCGAGGGAGAGGGGGGCGGGGGGGGTGAGGTCTGCGAGCAGGAAACCTGCGGTTTTCAAGATGCGGTTGGTCATGCTACGGCGCCAGGCGGAAATACCGGAATCCGCCTCCACCGGTCCAGCCTTCAGCGACCGTGATGCCCGTCGGATCCTCACCGGCGACCACTCGTCTCAGTCTGGGCAACACATGGGTCTGACAGTGGTCGCCCGCCTCAATCATGATCCACTGTCGCCGCATCTTGTGGGAAACCGCACCAGTTGTGCCGCTTCCTGCAAATGCGTCGAGAACCCAGTCTCCGGGGTCCGTGCTCATCTCGAGGATACGCCGAATTAGCTTTTCCGGCTTCTTGCCCTTTGGAAAGACTACCCCGCCTTCGCGAGCAATCCCCTGCCATGGGATATCATCCCACCAGTTGGTGAGAGGCTCGACCAGACCGCCCTCTTCGCCATTGCGGACCTTGTCCCTTAGAAACAGGATCCGGTTACCGTCCTTGAAATACATGTCGCTGAAGGCATCGCGCCTAAGGCAAAAGACTCGACCCGCGTCCCTCTCCGACTGGCCAATGAGCTCGCGGGCCGCCTTGCTGACAGCCTCGATCTTTGGCTGCGCGTAGCGAACGACCTCCTCGGAGTGCTTCAGTGCGTAGGCCACCACGCGCTCGTCAAACGGCTTTTTCCCAAGAGCCTTCCTCGCGTCCCTTGTTGACTTGTACCCAAGCGTCTTGGCTACGAGCTCCCCCAAGGGTTCGAATCTCCACTGTTCATGTCCATCGTGCGGATTGACCAGGCGCGTAGAGTAGGCCCAATCGTAGTCTCCCCGACGGACATACGTGGGCTTGTATTTCCAAGCAGCCCTGTTCTTTGCGTAGATGTGGATATACTCGGAGACGTTGACTGGAGTTCGATTGATCGCCTTGTGGCCGGTTGCTGCGCTCCGACGCACGACAACGGTGAGAACGCGATTGCTGCGTCCAAATATCTCGTCGAGAACCACCTGAAGGTAGCTGCTCTCCGTGTCGTCGATCTCCACGAACAGTGCGCCATCGTTTCTGAGCAGACGATGCAGTAGAACAAGCCGATCGCGCATCAGCGACAGCCAACGCGAGTGTTCGACACCGTCGTCGTAGTGCCGGAGCGCTTGCCCCGTATTGAACGGCGGGTCGATGTACACACACTTGATGGCGTTGGTGAACTCCTGTTCGAGGGCGTGGAGGGCGAGCAGGTTGTCTGCGTGAATGAGGCGGTTGTCCAAGAGGTCGGAGGTCGAAGTACATCCATCCGCATGGTGCGAAAGTGTGGAGTCTTCCAACAAGAACCGACGCTCTGGGCAAACCGGATTGTCCTTGCCAACCCAGGTCAGCTCGAGTCGAGTTGCGTCTGCCATCCCAGCTTACAGGAGCTCCGAGCGAAGGATCCGAGCGCTTGTCAGGATCAACCCATCGCGCCGAAACCAGCGAACATCGACTTCAAAGGGGCCTTCTCGCTTCGACGGGTCCTCGTCGTCTCGAAGTAGCAATGCAACCTTGGCGGTGCCGTCGGCGAGGGGGGTGACCTCGGCCTCGGCAAACCCCACGTAACGTCCCACGTACGGGTCGAGTGCCTTATAGATGGACTCTTTTGCGGAAAACCGAAGCAGCACCTCACGAGCCCGGGGCTCTGGAGCCAACGGTGCTATCTCCTCCAACTCGCGGGCTGTAAGGATCAACCGTGCGATGTCGTGAACAAGCGGGCGGTCGACCTCGACGTCCACCCCCACTGTGTGCGACTTAGAAGGGCTAGCAAGGCCGACGGCAATCGTGTCCTTGTGGCTGATCGATCCGGTCCAACCCGCTGGAAGCAACGGGCCTCCGCGAGGGGTCGTTCCGATCGGTGCAAGCCCAGGACAGCCGATGGCCGCGCGCAAGGCAAGGCGACCTCCGATCCAAGGGATACGTCGTCGAGGGGCAAGGGATTGGGCGAACGAGGCCTCATCGGGGTGCAGTCCGGCAAAAAAAGAAACTGGGGTCTCGGGGCCAGGAAGGGCCCATCCAACGAGGTGTCCGTGAGGGATCTGGAGTTCAAAGGCAAGCAAGAGGCAAGTCTTCAGGACCTTCCCGCAGGAAGGGGTAGCGACCAACGGGAGCGTAGGGGCGAAGCCCCTGTTTTGCCCCCCCGCAGGGGGTTAAGTTGGTTTGGCTGCCCAGGCTTTGCAGTTGCCGCCGGGGTTGATGGGGCCTTTGACCAGGACACAGGCGCCGCATGCGCCGGCGGCTCCCGCTTTGAACATGCTGCAGTTGGTGCAGTTCTTCGCCGCATCGGTGCTCTTCTCGACGTACACGTTGTCGGTGCGGGTCTTGATGTCGGCCGGGACTAGTCCCGCCGTGTCGCTGCAACTTAGCCCCTTGGGGGTCTCTTTGCAGGCAGAGGAAAGGACCGCGACGCCCGCTACGGCTACACCGAGCGACACGGTGCCGCGAATAAGCTCCCTGCGCGTAACCTTGGTCTGTGCATTCATCGTAAAGCTCCTTTGATCTTCCGTTAGGTCCGGACCGTCCGGCTTCCATGAGCCTACATGGACTCTCTGGCCTTCGGGGGTTCTGTTTCGTCGCCCTGGTGCAGAAGGCGTTCGTACACGCGACGGTAGCCGTCGCACATGGTCTCGATTCGACACTCGGAATCTACGAACCCTCGCCCACGACGTCCCATCTCCACGGCGCGCCCGCGAGACAGTGCCGCTTGACGCATCCTTCCCGCAAGCGCCCCTGCCGACCGCTCGTAGACCAGCCAGCCCGTTTCGCCGTCAACCACCACCTCGGGAATCCCCCCCCCAGCAAAGGCGAGCACGGGACGACCCGTGGCGAGCGCCTCTAACACCGACAACCCGAGTGGCTCGTCAAGCGAGCTGTTGATCGCCACATCGCCCTGCGCTAGGGCCGCGCGAGGGTCCGACTCGTAACCCAAGAAACGTACTCGGTCGCCTACGCCAAGCTCCTGAGCCAACTGCGCGAGACGTGCTCGTTCGGACCCGTCCCCCACCACGTCGAGCCGCGCCTCCGGGACCGTCACCAGCGCTTCGATCACCAGGTCCACGCCTTTCCAAGGCTCTAAGCGGCACACCACTACGAAGCGAAATGGACGGCTGTCTTCGGCTACGTTCGGTCTCATCGCAAAGTAGTCGGCGTCCACTCCGTTTCGCACCACCACCATGCGGTCGATGACATAGGGAGCCGTGTCGGCGACGAAGTCCCGTACGTATTGGCTGATCGCCACCACTGCGTCGGCTCGCTTCAGCGACCAGCGCGTGAACATCGAGGTGCTCAGGTCCACGAAGTACTGCGTGTGATGCTCGGTGCGCACCACCGGGATCGACAGGGCAGCGGCCGCACGGGTTCCAATGACATGGGACGCAAACGTGTGGAGGTGCGCCAGCGACGCGTGTTCCGTCCGGAGCACGTCGACCAGCCAACGAACATCGGCAGGCCCCAAAGAACGCCAAAGATACGCCACTGGGTTTTCGCGAACCCGTCCTCGGTCATGGAGGCGAAGTCCGGCACATCGCAACAGGTCTGCCAGCTTCGGATTCGGCGTCATCAGCGCCACCGAGTGCTCGACGCCGGTTTGCGATGGACGGGTCGCGAGGTCGACCAGGAAACGTTCTGCTCCGCCGATATCGCCAGCGACAACCACATGGACAACGTGGGGATTTTGCAAACGCTCTGGCAAGGTTTTGGCGATCCTGGTGGGATCGGCCCGCTCTGTCAAGCGTTGTCCCGCGACACGGAGCCCGGTTCGACGCTACAGGGTCTTCATGGTTTCTCCCGAGCGCCTTGCATTGCCGCATGTTTTGTCCCTCACGCCTTATATCCCAGGGGCGCAGCCTCCGGGAGCCGGCTGGATCAAGCTCAATACGAACGAATGCCCGTACCCGCCTAGCCCGCTGGTTGACGCCGCCATCGCAAGCGAGATCGAACGCTTACGGCTCTATCCGGACAGCCGCGCCGACGTGTTCCGCAAGGCTGTGGCGACCTATCACGGCGTCGACGTGGCCCAGGTCATCGCTGGAAACGGCTCCGACGACCTTTTGAACCTCCTGGTTCGAGCGTTCAGCGGCCCTGGCAAACCCGCCGGAATGAACACGCCGAGCTACACCTACTACGCAAACCTCGCCGCGTTCACTGGTCAACCCATCGTCGAGATCCCTCTGGGTCCGTCCATGGTGCCCGACCTCGCCCCCATCGTCGAAAGCAATGTCAACCTGTTTTTCCTCTGTTCGCCGCACGCGCCGAGTGGAGTCGCAGTCCCTCGCGCGATCGTAGCGGACCTCGCCCGCGCCTTCTCGGGGCTGTTGGTGGTCGACGAGGCCTACGCGGGCTTTGCCGATGACGATGCTATCCCGCTTCTTTGCGAGTTCCCTCGTCTTGTGGTCGTGCGCACCTTGTCAAAGTCGCACGCCCTTGCGGGACTGCGGGTTGGCTATGCCTTGGCACATCCTGACGTGATCCGACTGCTCGACGTAGTCCGGGACTTCTACAACCTGGATCGACTTGCCATTGCAGGAGCCGCAGCGGCGATGTCGGATGCAGCCTACTACCAGGCTATTCGAGCGACTGTGCGACAGACACGAAGCACCACACTGGACTCGCTTCGTGCGCGCGGGTTTGCGACCTACGAGTCCCAAGCCAACTTCGTATTTACCGAGCCCCGAAGGCCCACAGGTGAATGTGGCGCTCAGGTGGCACGCGGCCTGTTCGACTTCCTGGAGACTCGCAAGATCCTTGTGCGCCACTTCAGGGGGGACCCGCGGACCGAGGGGCACCTGCGGATCACCATCGGCACTCCAGAGGACATGGTGGCCATGGTCAGCGCCATCGACGATTGGCTGCGCTGATGAGACGATTGCTGCCGGTCCTGCTGGTTGCGACTCTGGGATGTGGGTTGAATACCGACCCTTTCCAAGGGGAGACAGATGCCAGCGCCGCGGATGGCGGGGCCATTCCATGGTTTGACGAATGCTCTGCAGTACAACGACAGTGCGGTGTGCGGAGCGTGTGTTGAGGTTCAAGGGGCGCAGGGGACCGTGGTGGTTCGTGTGGTAGACCTTTGCCCTGGGTGCGACACGGGCCAGCTTGACCTTAGCAGGCAGGCTTTTGCTGTCATAGACGCGCTGTCGAGAGGGCGGGTGGCCATTCGCTGGCGGGTGGTGAGCTGCAAGGTGACTGGCAATGTGAGCTTTCATTTCAAGGACGGCAGCTCCCGATGGTGGACTGCTTTGCAGGTACGGAACCATGTTCTTCCGGTCGCAAGACTAGAATGGAAGGATGGCGCGAGTTGGGTAGAGATGGTGAGGCGTGACTACAACTACTTTATTGCGTCGCCGGGGGTAGGTCCGGACCCGTTTACCGTGCGGGTGACCGCGGTGGATGGTCAGCAAATCGAGGAGTTGCTTCCTGCACCACAGTCGGACCTCTTGGTGGAGGGGAGCGGGCAGTTTCATTGATAGGGGGCGCGCACGTCCGACCGGTCGCACGAGCTTACGGAAGAAGCGATAGGGCCTGCAGGGGCCGTGCGTCGAGAAGTCATCGAGGGGCTTCTGGGACGCCAAGTGCGATCGTCGACCGTCGACCTAGGCACCTGGGCGCGTCAAGGTGGCATCATCGACGCTCGACGATCGCGCCGGGACAAGGCTAAGTGCGATCGTCGACCGTCGATCAAGGCACCTGCGCGGGGCGAGGCATGGAGGTCGACGGTCGAGCAAGCGACCTCGGTGCGCCGGGGGACGATCGTCGATCGTCGAGGGCGCAGCCAAGGGGGAGCGCGGTGCGGGCCTCGACGGTCGACGACGTCACCTCGGGGCGACGGACAACGAGCGTCGACGCTCGATGGTGGCACTCGGGCCGGGTCTTGTGGGGATGTCGAGCGTGGACGAGGCACGTTGTGTTGGCGGAGGTGATGGCGTCGAGCGTCGACGATCGCACTTGGCGGCGTCGAGGTGGTTTTGGGGGCGTGTGCGATCGGCTTTCGACGCGGTGCAGCGGTCGAGGGACTTGCTGAAGGGGATGAAGGGGATGAAGGGGATGAAGAAGTACGGTCTCTAAACCAAACCCATCTTGAAAACCGCAGGTCCGATCTACCGCTTTCGCGCCCCAATGTCGCGTAGACCTCACCCCCAACCCCCTCTCCCTCGACATCCT
>CAITRH010000500.1 GCA_903894755.1 uncultured delta proteobacterium | reverse complement strand
GACGATCGCGGCCGCGGAAGTCGCCGCGTCATCCCCTGAGGCGGCGGTTTCCTGAACGGCCCCTCTCGCGTCGCGGCCTTCCGCGGCGACTGCTCCGACAGAAGTCGTCCCGGCGGGTCCCTCCGCGGCTTCTCCAGCGGAAGATCTCACCGTGCGATCCGCTCCCGCCCGGGCTTCCCGCGTGGCTTTTGTCCCGAGCGGTTGAAAAGCCTTTGAAATCTGAAAACGGCAGCAAAGCCGGCACGCTCACTCGTCGAGGCCAGCCAGCACCTCCGCCACGAGCTTGTCGGCGAGCCAGAGGCCGCCTCGTGACCGTACCTGGGCGATGACCGGACGTGCGGCCGGGATCAGGCCACGCTTCTTCGCCGTGGCGATCAGGCCAAGGGTGCCAAGGACCGCCAACCCCAGTCTGCGTGCGACAGCACGCCCGCGGACTTCGTCCATCAGCACAAGATCGGCGTGGTTCGATGCGGCCAGCGCGAGCGCATTGGCCTCGCCCGCGTCGAGCAGCACGGCTCGCCAGTCGCCCAGGATGGCAGCACCGCAGTCCAGCTCCTCGGCGACGGCGACTGGGATCCGCACATCGTGCAAGCAGCGTCGTGAGCAGGTCGGCGCGACCGATGCGAACGAGGCACGAAAGGGGCGTTGTGTCGGCGACGATCAGGCTCACGGGTCGAGGACGCGCTCGGCGGCTGCGACATCCGCGAAGACCTGGTCGGCGGTCCCCTCCCATGGGACACCGCGGCGGGCGAGCAGATCCTCGAAGGCGACCCGATCCATGGCGGCGAGGAGCCGCGCTTCGTGCCGGGGGAGGAGCCCTTCCTTGAGCAGGAAGACCGCAAACTCGCGCCGGAGCTCCTCGGCCGCTCGGCTCGGCGGAAAGCGGAGGGCGGCGGCGACGTTGTCGGGGATTTCAAGCGTGATGGTTGCCATGAGGTCGGGCAGTGTACCCTTAGGGGGCGCGCGGGGCTATGGGAGAGACAGCAAGCAGCCCGCACCACGCTCTCCTACCTACCCACCCAACCAGCACCGCGATCCTTCGCGACCCAGGGTTACCCACCCTGGGCTGAATTGACTCGCCCCTTCGGGGCTGCCAACCAACGCACGGCGTCCCTCCCCACCGCAACACCCACCCAACAAAAACGCACCTTTCACAACAGAAACCGCTTGACAGATCCCTGTCCCTCCACTACATAGAGGATATGAAAAATTTTTCGGCGCGCTTCGCGCGCTCCCTCTCAGACCTTCGATCCCGTCCGCCTTGACTCGGGATCAAGGGAAAGAAAATAAAATACAAAGACTAACCAGCTCGCAGACAACGGAACCCGACGATGCTGTAGCGGTCCGTGGGGGCGAAGTCGAGGCGGATCGACGCCCGGACCCTCGCGGGGAGGCCAACGCCCCAGCAGCCGCCTCGAAGGACGCGGTCGCTGTTGGTACAGCCTGGGTTACTATAGGAACAGTAGGGGGAGCTTGTCCACTCCCAAACGTTGCCTGCCATGTCGTTTAATCCAAAAGGGCTACGGCCGGCCGGATAGGAGCCTACGGAACATGTGCTGTTTGGTTTGCCTTCACCGTTTCGAGACCAGCACAACTGGGTCGAAGGTTCTGTGTTGCCCCAGGGATACTGGCGGCCATCGGTCCCGCGGGCGGCATATTCCCATTCTTCTTCTGTGGGAAGACGCTTGCCAACGGAGGAACAATAAGCAGTCGCTTGGTTCCAGTCGACGCAGTTGATCGGATGGTTGTCGCGACCGCCTTTGCCCCAGTTGCAGTATTCGCCAGTATCGGGCGCGCTACACGAGGTGCAGCCCCTGTACGCAGCGACGGTCACCTCGTTCCGGTCCATGGAAAACGCTGCAACGGTCACCGAGTGCACGGGCTTCGCAGCATCGATATCGTCCGCTCCCATCTGGAAAGTCCCGCCAGGGATAGACACCATGGGAGGCAGTGCCGGAGCGGCGGGCTGCGGGGCAGGCTGCGGAGCCGGTGGTCTCTTGTTTGGCTTTTCCCCACGCGCGTCGTTTCCTCCCCATGCAAACGCCAGCGCCAGGGCCACGGTCATCAGGCAAGCTCGTTGGACAAACATCAGTTGCTCCTTTCCTTCTCGTTACTTT
>CAITRH010000499.1 GCA_903894755.1 uncultured delta proteobacterium | reverse complement strand
CGCAGTGCCTCCGGGTACCTGACGTACCTGCCACTCTGACGGTACTTAGCTAATGCCGCGCGAAGGTCTTCCGCGGTTGCCTTCTCTGCTCCCATGGTCCGACTCCCTTGTACTCCTCAGCCAATATGGCTTCTGGTGCGGGGAATGTGTGCTCCGCCAGGCTCCGTGTCCATAACGCGGTTGGCGGGGAGGCTACACAGAAGGACCAGGCGTCGGGGGTGGGAGGCCCTGCGCTTGCGACATGGTGCTCTGCGGACCTGCCTGCTTGGCGGGTATCTGTTCATCAAGGATCTTGGCAACCTTCATCCTTCGCAGCACCGAAAGGGCCACCAGATCGAAATCCAGTCGCTGCGCCGGAACCACCATGTCTGCCGCCCCCCGCGCCGGACCTGTCGCATTCATCGCAATGCGGCCAACCATCCTGGCAACGGTGCGGGTGTCAAGCGACCGAGCCCCGTCTACGTGCCCGAACCATGGTCGGGCTACGTCAAAAATCGCTAGAGGCGGGTGAGCCCTGCGAAATGCGAGTTAGAAGGGGCGTACCGGGTTATTCCCACTGTGGGAATTTTCGAACTGGGTTTCACTCACAGCCCTCGCAATGTGGCGACGTGCGGGACGTCCAGGGGACCGTTGTTTTGGCCGATCAGGAGGGGATCCAGGTTGGACTAGCGGAGCGCAGCACTATTTGCGGTGCGCAGCACTTGAACGCCACGCCTCATAGGCCCCCACGAGATCGTTGGCGAGCTTGGTCCCAAGCTCCGTATAGCCCTCTCGGGTCAGATGCACCCGATCGCGTCCCCCTCGCGGCGGCGACTCACTTGCCCACTTTGCCATGCTCCCTTCGCCCCCCATCGCGAGAAACTGATTGTAAAAGCCGCAGCCGATCGCCCGAGCCACGCGCTCTTGCGAGGCCACTACAGCCACCAGGTTGGACGCTGTCTGCCATGTCGCCGCGTCTTCACGACCCGCACGCACGGCACGGTCGGGAGGCCCCACCAGCAAACATGCGGCATTGGGGACCGCCCGCGAAACGCGTCCCACCAACTCCACCAGGGCTTTTTCGTAGTCCGAGGGGGCCAGTGTCTCCACTGACTCATTGGTCCCGTAGGCCAAGACCACCAGGGACGGGGCCCGATGGGCGAGCTGCTCGCCAAAATGTACGTCGTTCCAGCGAAGCGCGGTGAAAATCTGCGCCCCACCTATGCCAAGCGCGTCGAGCACTACTCCGCGAGAAGGACTGTCCAGGGCCACTCCAAACAGTCGCACGTCTCCGCCTCCCACTACACGTATTTCGAGACGATGCGGCGTGTCTGTAAGAGACAGCGGGTGAAATCCGGAGCGAGCTACCGGTCCCCGAGTGGTGATGCGCACGATTTTGGAACCATCCACGACCACGTCGAAGCTGCCTCCGTGTGGCTGCTCGAGGTAAGCAATCTCAAGGCCCGAGGCGTGCTGGCGGAAGCTGACCCAGGCCGAAGCTCCCGTATGAGACGACGCGATGGCGACTCCAAGCAGCCCGTAGGCACCGTCGCCAGCCCCCTTGCCGCGAGAGAAAGAGGCGCACTCGACTGTAAAGTCCTTGGACATGCCCCCTCGAACCCCTTCGTAAGCCGAATGCGCCAAGGGCTTGCCAATGGGTACAAACCCTCGTCCCCCCTTGCCAAAACGCGTGGTTAACACGCGACGGGTAGCGGCGGTGGGAAGATCGCTTGCGGTATGCGAGTCGCCATATTGGACAATGCGAACGTCGTCACCTTGTCCGAGCTCGAGCTGATGGAGTGCCTCGAAAAACCTCACCAGACCGTGGACTTCGCTGAGCGCCGAAGGGGGACGGGACGCGGACTGCGGCGGTGTTACGGTCAGAAGGGCAGAAGAGGCGAGGGCCGATGGGCGTGCCAGCTTCGGAACACTCACGGGCTCATCGACGGACATAGGCTCACGCGTTGGCGGCAGGCCATCGCCACACGCCATGAACAGAGACAAGAGCGCAAGACCAAATATCCGCACGGAGTCAGGAGACTGACACGAGTTGCCGTCGGGGGCGAGTTCTCGTCGCTAAGCAAGTGATTTCGGAGCGACCGCCACGGGACCGATGAGACGTGGAAGTGGGAGTGGAAGACGACAGAGTCCAGGACTCACGATTGGGCCTCCCGCATAAGGGACTCCCTAGGAAATAAATACACCAGAGCTACCCATCGCCAGCTCGAGAGCAGATACCGACAAACCACTTGCCCAAGCGTGGGGTCCCCAACGGAGAGACGGATCGGAGGGGTAGCTCTGGTGTATTTATTTCCTAGGGAGTCCCTTATCCTCGAAGGTCGGGATGCCGATGGGACGTGTCTGCGACCCGTCCCCCTTCGGG
>CAITRH010000498.1 GCA_903894755.1 uncultured delta proteobacterium | reverse complement strand
CTAGTAGCCTGCGGCGGAAGTCCTTGGACACTCCGGGGTAGGCGAACGAGCGATCAACGTGCGCTCTGGATCCCATTTGGGCACTCAGGTGTCCGGGCCGACCGGACTCCTCCCGGACTCCTCGGAGTGTCCAAGGACTTCCGCCGCGAGCTACTAGGCCCGTCCATTGGAACGTTTCCACCGCGTCTCGCGGAGAGGCAACAATGGGCTCACCCCGCCGGTTGAAGGAGGTGTTCAGGAGAAGAGGAACTCCCGTTATCCGCTCAAACGCCTCAATCAGTGCGAAGTAGCGTGGAGCAGTCTCTTTCCTGACCAATTGGACTCGGGCCGTTCCGTCCACATGAGTGATCGCAGGCACCTTCGAACGCATATCCGGGCGCACCGGACTCACCGAAAGCATGAAGTCCTCCGGGCAAAGCCTCCGTCGGCCCGCTGGTAGTTCGAAGTATTCCTCCGACCGGTGGACCAGTACCGACGGCGCAAAGGGCCGAAAGGGTTCACGAAACTTGATTTTCTCGTTCACGACCCGTTGCATGTCGGCGCGTCGCGGGTCCGCCAGGATGCTGCGCGCGCCGAGCGCACGGGGACCCCACTCGAAGCGTCCGTGAAGCCAGCCCACTACCGCTCCCGCTGCTAAAAGGGTGGCCACCGTCTCCAACAAGGAAGCCTCGTCGTGGAATTCTTCGAAAACGCGAATGCCACCCTCAAGAAGGGCGTCCCGACACCACTGCACCGAATAGCCCCTACCAAGATAAGCATGCTCGAAGGTCCACTCGCGAGGACGATGGTTCACACAATGCTGGTGGTACAGCGCCGCCCCAAGGGCTCCACCGGCGTCGCCCGCGGCGGGCTGGACGAACAAAGGCAATCCAAGGTCCCGTTCGATACGTCCGTTCGCCAAGGAATTTAGTGCTACGCCCCCGGCAAGGCATACGTTCTGAAGCCCAGTGCGTTTTACAGCAACCGAAACTACATGCAAGATGAGTTCCTCCGTTAGCTTCTGAATGCTGGCGGCAATACTTGCGTAGGAGGCGCTTTGCGCCTCTGGAGTTCCGGTTTTGGCGGGGCCTGACCCGACAAGAAACGGACTCTCTGGAACCCTTGGAGAACCAATGAGCTTCAGGAAATCTTTAGTGTAAGGAGCGTCCTCAGGGCACAGGAAATCAAAGTGACTCCCCGATAGCGAGAAGGTCCCGTCTGGGGCAAAATGCACCAGCGACTTGAGTCGCTCAAGCTGATTCGGTTGTCCAAACCCAGACATCCCCATTACCTTGTATTCACCCTCGTTGACCTCGAAGCCGAGAAACGCAGTAAAAGCACTGTACAGTAGCCCAACAGAATCCGGAATGGTGAGTGAATAGAGTTTCTCAAGCCGCACCCCCTGTCCAAGCGACACGGTTAAGGTCTCGTACTCACCCACGCCGTCCAGAGTGATCACGGTAGCTTCATCGAACGGCGAACAGAAGAAGGCCGAAGCCGCGTGAGCCTGATGGTGTTCGATCGTATGGAGGCGATCCGATGGCAGATCCAGAAAGGTCCCAATCCTCTGGAGGGGCTCGAACTTTCCATGGGCTACCCAAGCCCGGAAAGCCTCCTTCAAGTACCGCTGCCCGCGTTCTCCGAACTGGATGGCGTGGTGTCGGATGCGATCGAACTTCAGTAGTGGACGTTCATAAAATACAACCGAATCTAGGTATTTAGCACTCAGACCGGCTTGCTCCATGCAAAAACGGATGGCGTGCTCGGGCAGAGCGGCATCGTTCTTTAGGCGCGAAAAACGCTCTTCCTGGGCGGCCGCAATGATACGACCGTCGCAGACGATGGCTGCAGCCGCATCATGGTAGTCAAAGGAGAGTCCCAGAATATTCATGTACATTCCAGTCCGTTAGCTTCTACGACGATGACATGCCCTGCCAGGTCCCGAAATCCTCATTTTCCAGCAAATCATAGGTTCGGAGCTGCGCTGCAATCTCCCTATGATGTTGACTCGTAATGACTACGAAGGCGCGATCGAGCGGTCGCCCCGGCGGTTCGATGGGGACGCTCGAAACAGTTTGGCCCCACCTGTCGCGGGCATTGTCCATGAATCGGGATGGATTTACTCCGAAGCCCCTGAGGGCCCCGACCGCTTCCAGGCCCATTGCACCCGCCCCGAAAAGAACGATGGCACGGCTCCGTGCGGTCTTCAATAGACTCAGGATTCCTCTGGTGGGCGCCATATACTGCGAGGGAATCACAAAGGGAGCGTCTGTAAGGCGTCGGAATGCAACGAATACGTAGTCCATTACCGGATAGCGGAGCTGAGCCTGATCGCGTCGAAAAGCAGCATCTCGGAAAGCGGCATCGATGGCAGCGTAGTCCATTTGGGAAAATAAGGGCAGGTCAGGGATGCGCTCAGGTGGCTTTTGGGCCAGCTCCATCTGGGCCCGCCCCATATCCCCAGCATAATAGCAGCTTTCGATTCTATAGCCATTGGCTGTTGCAAGCGCCGGGTAAACGATGGGGTTGACGTTGTAGAAGCCGTGCACAAGGTTCCCGTAGGCGGGTAAGACATGAAGCGACAGTCCTCCGGGACGAGTCAGGTCGTGAATGGCTCTGAACGCATTCCCAATGTTAAGAATATGCTCGGCGGTACCGAAGTTTGTGACGATATCGAAGGGGCCGAAACCATCCACGCCCTGGTTTAGATCAACCTTGTACTTTGCTCGGACGTCAAACAGATCGGCGGCCTCGTAACTTTCAATTCCCAACAAGGCGTAAATCTCGGGAGCGCCTCCGTAATAGTAGTCTTCGCCCATACGGCACTCCGATAGCCTTCTCAGTTGTTCGTGCACTCGTTTTTGTGGCAGTTTGGATTCCCGGGCAAACGCCGTCAGGATGCCCTCGTTCATCGATGTGAGATCCTGGGGTCCCAGTTCGACAAGTCCATGGAGCCCTTCGAGGATACCAGCATTCTTCAAACTAGCCAACCAACTCAACATGATCGGATTAATAGCCATTGTACCTCCATAGGGTCACGTTATCTCCAAGAAACCGGCGAATGGTTTTACGATATGGCCGCGTCTCTGCTCGAAGGGACGGATGCAATCATAAATTTGCGCGGTGGAATACACAGACGTTATTATGATGAGGTCAATATGCTCAGTTAGGGTCTCCATGTTTCCTGGGGGAGATCCGACACGGACTCCATCGATTTGGAGGCCCGCCAAACTGGGGTTGCTGTCGAAACAGACGACAACTCTCTTTTTTTCGATGCGGAGATTCGTAAAACTGAGGGCCTTCATGGCGCCCGGACCAGCTCCCCACAGCGCAATCCTTGCATTCGGATGAGCAGCCAAGGCTTGGTTGACAACTAGGGCAACTGAATCCCACGGAGGATATATGGCCTCGACGGATACAGACTCCCATCCCTGTGCTCCTAGTCTGCGAACATCGAGGCAGGACACTCCGTAGCGGTCCTGGACCTGCAGCAGGAGCTCGTGGCTTGGCGTCGGCGCGAGAAGAATGGGACGTCCGAAGTGACTACCAGCGGTGTCAGGAGCAATCCAATCGGGCGGCGATAATTTGGGCCGAAAGACGCGAAGGGCGTTCAAAAGGTGCGACGGGACGTCACCGGAACCCAATACCGCATAGACCGCAGCAGGCAGGCGCCCGACGAGTCCTCGTAGCGCCTTTACACTCTTCCAGTTGAAGGCGAGACATCGCTCAGACATCAGATGAATACAGGAATTACAGAGCCTGGGCAGCTGTGCGAGGTGCGTGTTGGCGTTGGCGACGAGGAAACGTTGGTAGGTGGGTCCTTCAATGATGTCCGCCAGACGCTGTTGTTCGAGGCTTCCGACTGTGTTCTCTCCGTTGTAGTCGTAGCAACACGTAGTGACACGGCCATCAGCCAAGACGGTCAGCGTGTGCCCAAGAAACCCGCAGGACGCGTAGCGTTCGACGTGCGGAAGGGGTGCAATTTGGCCGAACATGGGCTGAAGATACGTGAACCAGATGTCATCCACGAGAGTCTCCCACTGTTGCGCGTAGGTAAGCGCCTCTAAACGGCTGTGCTCATCGAGGACATACCACAATACCGTTCGCGCTGGAGTCCGACTAGCGCGGTTAAGCGTTAGATAGCGCTCGATATTCTGTCGGATGCGATGGATCAACCCGGCGGGACGCTCATGGCCCTGGAAATGCCTGAATACGTCGTGCGTCCAACCCGTATGAGAGAACTCCACCTCGTGAATATTTAACTGAACGAGCTCTCGCGCTATCTTTTCTGTGAGAAGAGCGCCATTCGTACACAAGATAACCTTAAAACGCCAACAGGAGAGTTCCAGTGCCTTCAGGAGGTCAGAGTAGAGAAGAGACTCACCATAAAAATAGAGCCTCAAAACCTCTACCTTCGACTCCTCCGCCATGTCGAAAAGCTTACGCAACCGATCCAGAGGCATGTCTCCCTGCAACCGCGTCATCGCAGCCCGACAGCACATGGGGCAATCGAGATTGCAGCGAGTCGTCAGTTCGACATGGAGCGATGCGATCCTGGCAGGACTGTATTCCGGCATTGGCTATCCCTCGGCTCGCCTACGGTTCACAGTATATCCGGACCAGCTGGATCCCGAGCCGTTCCAGGTGCTGGAGTTCTTGATAGATTTCATCCTGAAATGTCGCCGAGGATATCAGAACGACATCGGGCTGCATTTCCGGGATCCGGGCGGGAGGAAGCACCGTGTAGCCCATAATAGGCTTACCATGAAGAGACGAATTCCCATCGGAGAGCCCAACGATGGTTGCGTGTTTCAGGTTGGTAAATATACCTAGGTTCATCGTGTGCGCCCCGGCGCCATAGATAAGCACCCGCCTGTTCCTGACTATCCACCCTTCCACCAACGCGTTGATTCTGGGTATCAGATAGTCGTTGTTCGCCAAATCGGCGTATTTCGGCTTTTCAGGCCGAACAATACAAAGTGTGTCTTGGTATATTTCTGGGTGCCTGTCGAAGAACTCAATCTGGGAAAAGATACGCTCAAGAAATCTATCGGCCTCGGCCTCGGCAAACTGCCAGGCTTCAGGGGTCTGCCCAGCATGAAAACGGAGCTGGTGATTCAGGAAGTAACGCGTGTGAGGCCAGAGACGGCGCTTGATGGACGCCGCCATCCTGAGTACGTTTGGGCGACCAATTTTTTGATGGAACCGAGCGCGATAATCAAGGGAAACAAAACAGATGTCGTCTGTGTTATCGACGACGTAGAGATCTCGGTCGAAATGCTGGCTAATTTGAGTGAAATACTCTGTTGAGTCTGTCCCGGTTCCTAAGGTAGGCGTCAGGGTACCGTCTGGGAGAGGTGTCGCAAGTAGCGGGTGGAACACCATGCTCCGCACAAGCACCCCTTCATCCCCCACCCTCCAAGCGAAGAAGGCAGGATGGTGGTCCGGGAAGTACCCTGAATCCACGTAGTTCTGTGTCCAATTCGGACTGACATGCTGCATGTACAGCGCGTTCAGCTCTCGGGCAGAAACCGTGATGCACCGCCGTTTAGAATCAGCGTATGTGCGCTTGAGAATCGGCAGAAACGTGGTGTGAAGCGCCTGATTTCCGAAGATAGCGACCGCCTTGTAGCCCTGCAGAGCCAGAGCGAGAATGCGCTGGAACGAGCCATCCGAGAAGATTCCGTCGGCCCATAGGGGAACGACGAAAGCGCCATGCTCCTGGGCAAGTCTTGCGGTGTTGGAATATGCGTAGCCCATGATGTCGTACTGGTTGCTACGACCGCTCCTGAACTGCACCAACACGTCGTCGAGCAGATGAAAATCCACCGGAAGGAACTCCTGGAGGCGCTGGAGCACCGGGTGGCCGCGCAGGGTCGCTTCGTCCTGAGAAGACGTGTAGATGTGGTAGCGGCAGCTGCTACTGCCAGCAAGCATCGCGGGCAGGTTATTCGGCGAAAGCTCACTGGGAAGGGCAGCTTCGAGAAACCATGACAGGAAGGGCTCATTGAATACCACTGTAGAGAAGTGGAACGAAGGGCTCGGAACGATGTTCGACATTGCCTGCATGTTCTCTAGGCTAGTACGTCCGGAAAGACAAAGAAGTCGCCCCCTTCAGCTAGGCCCATAGCAAGGAGTTGGCTCCGAATTTCTCGCCAATATGCAGTGGTAATCAGAACGAGCGCTCCCGTCGGGATGTTCGACGGATTATGAATCCGGAGGCCGTCGAGTAGAGTGCCCCACTTAGAGGCATCGTTGTCGACGAATCCCTTCGGAGGTCGCCGAAGCTGGCGGAGCGTCCTGCAGATGTTGCGACCAAAGGCGCCGGCGCCGAAGAGATACACGTTGCGCGCTTCTGGCAGGGACTCCAGGACAAACGCAGGGAGTCTGGCATCGTCCCAAAAACGTTCATCATGGGTCCGGTGCTCGACCGAGCCGAGCAGCGTGTCCCATAATTCCTCAATGCGTGACTCGCCGACGGGAAGCACTTCGCTAGACCACCCCTGATTCTGCAGGGATTGGGCGACGGCATTCGGGACCGAATTGTCGAAGACGTGACGAATAGTGGTGAGAGCGTGATGCTCGGTAGCGTACTGGATTTCGAAGAGTGCGGTGGAATGGCAATCCCGGGAGAATGGCTCTCCGAGGCGCCAAGGGATGAACACACCAGTCGTGCAGGTTCGATCGAGGAAAACGGGGGCGAATCCAGCCCTCAAAAACGCCCGTACCACATGAATTGGCTTCGAGACGATGTCGGCGCCCCAGCCATCGAAGAGAAAGGCCTTTGGTTGACATCCGTTACCGGAGAGAAGGGACCGGGCAATCCTGAGGCTGAAGTCCAATGCCGTTGGGTGCATCTCGCAGAGAGCTCGATTGCAAATGACAAGGTCATACGCTGGAACATCTCCAGGGTGGAGCGTTGCGAAGTTCCACCACGGCAGGTGTATCGGACGGCCGCCGGAAGGGTCGGCAAAACGTTGTGGACAAAAAGTTTCCTCCGCTGCTAGTTCGGTAATCCCTTTCGGCGCAACGCGCCCCCAGGAAGTGTATTGGTATAGATAGAACCCCTGGGTGATGTCCATTGCGGTGAATGGATAATTGAAAATCGCCAGCAAAGCTCCGAGATAGCCGGTGCCTGGCCCGATTTCGAAGACTCGTGGACGAGGAACCAGCCCGTACATTTTCTGGATCAGGCGGAGGACGTAAACGGCTCGCAGCAGGGACGCCTGCGGTACGGTAGGACAACCCAGCTCCGAGGTTAGGCTCCAAACATCTCTCGTAATTGCTGCGACCGATGTCCATTCCGCCATGGTTAGTCCTCCAAGGACGGAAAGATGGTGGGCGGTTTCGCCTTCGTGCATAATCTCAGCGTATTTTGCCATTTCTGTTGGTTCGCGGATCCGAGTCGGGTAGCCAACGGCGTTGAAATGGGCTGGCTGGAACGCTTCAATCGCTCGGTTTGGAAGCCTCATGAGTGCCGATGTTTCCGCGCGATTATATGTTTCCGGACTCAAATGCATTAGAGGACCGTTGGGTAAGAGGCAAGGGATGGCGTCATATCACAAGACCGCTGGTTGTCGATGGGGCTAGCACCGTGGATGGACAGTTCCAATTCGGACGAGCCTTCTATCAAATTGGTGACATGGTGCAACAATGCGTCATGTTCGTACTCCCAGAAACTCCCCGTAGTAGTCACCGAACTCCCAGTCTACCGGGTGGCAGAGCATGCTCAGGCGTGAGAACAGTGCTTCGTTGGTCAGTTCGCCCACTGCGTCTGCAGGCATCGCGCCTGGCAGAGCATTTGTTACCTTCTGACCGTACAGGTAATACGCATTTGCTGGAATAGCGTCGAGGTAGTGGTCTTGGCCTGCACGCGGGATCTCAGTGAGGGCCATTGTCGAGACGAAAAGGAGCGGACCAGCAACCGTTTCGACGAATGCTTCGACGTCTCCGGGTTGGACGAGTTCGAGTCGACAGGATCTACCGTCCGGGAGTGTATGGTGTCCGACTCGAAACGAAATACACTTCTCCTCAAAAAACTCACTCGCAAAAAAAAACTGAATTATGTGAACGACTGGAAAGTCCACAATTGCATAACGCTTGGCGATCCCGTACTGCAAACAGAGGCGAGCAAGATTCCCGAATCCTCCGCCGATCTCGATGATGGTGATTTTTTCTCCGTAGTAGGCGCGGCAGAAGCGGTGAAGCACCGCCGCGTGGTATAGGTGTCGCATCGAGGTTTTGGTGATGGGGGTGCCCTGGAATGTGACGAGATCTCTAGGGTCCCCGCAAAGAGTCTCCTGAAAGGTCGAAAGGAAAAACTCCCGCGCGTCCATGCCGCAACGGCGGCCAAGGCGGTCGAGGTAGACTTCTCCGCCCCCGCCGCAGATCTGTGGGGCAATCGCAGGCGATGCCTGGAAACGAAGAAGGGTCTCCACGTTCAACGCTTCGAGCATTCTGTCGTGCATTGATTCCCAGCCTCGCCAGCGAAGGACATCGACTGCCTCAGGCCGGTTGAGGAGGCGGGCAAGGAAGCTCATGGCGCTCTGAGCACGGTCTACCCGGGAAGTCTTCTTGGGGTCCCGTATGATACGAATAGGGAGCATGGTGCGGTCAGGAGCCGGTGTCACGACGGGAGGTCGCTCGTTGGACGTCTGCGAGGACCCAGTTCCCAGTCCATTGGCGCTGAACCTCGCCGAAAAGCAGTTCTACGAGTGCCGGTAGCATGGCGACTCCCAGAAGAGACGTGTACCGGGGGCATTCGTCCACGTTCATCTTGAAGACGGAGATCTCGGAGTCTTCGCGAGCCAGGCGAGCGACCAGAGGGGCTATTGTCCGACAACCCTCGCATCGAAAGCTCCAGAGCTCCACCAAGGCGTGTTGGACGTGTGCCCAAGGGGGGCCAGAATTTTCGGTCTCCGTCACGGTAATCAGTTGGTTCATGGAAACAGTCCTCCGATAAGTTGAGTGCAAAGAGCGCCCTCGGCTGCGCTGCGGCGCGTGCGTATGGCGGCGCGTGCGTATGGCTGGGCCTTGATCTGAAGGGTGGCGGCATACCCTAGTCCTTAGAGGCCTTTTCGCGACCACTTGCTCGGATCAGATTCTTCAATTGGTCGATAGCGTTTGCGTTCTCTCTGCACATGTGCTGATGAAGTCGATGTGCTCCTTCCCGCAACCTCGGATACTCTTTGTGCGCATTGAGCACTGCCGTAATCACAGCATCCAAATTCCCGCGGGGAACCACGACCCCGGCGTGGAACTCTTGAATCCAGTCGGCAATCAGCGAGAGTCCGTCGTCTACAACTACTGGAATCCCTGCGTTCAAATAGCCCGTGAGCCGAGCAGGAATCGATTCGCCCCGGCCGAGGTTGCGAGAATCGGGCGCCAAGGTGCACAGCAGACCATAGTGATAAGATCGGAGTTTTAGAATCATTTGGGTATACGAGTATGCCCGGTGATAGCAGAGCCCTCGGTCACTCCGCGCGCCCTCGATGAACTCGGCAAAGTAGTCATCTTGGGATTCGAAATGATGAACTGAATTAAAAATATCAATCGAGAATGCGCCCGAAACTGCCCATTCCTGGAACAGTGGCCAATAATCCCATTCGCCCCTGAAAATTGCCTGCTTGGCTGACGGCCAGAACTGCCCGGCATATGCGAGGCGTATCGGTGGCTCCGGTGGAGGTGACTTAGGCACGCCCTTGGGAAGCAGCCACGGATAGAGCAATTTGTAATGAGCAGCTGTCAATTCTAGGACGTGGTTGAAAACTGGCCCCTTCCACTTGCTGAGCCCAAGCGATGCGTAGCGCAGACTGTACAGTTCTGTGAGTCGAATGGTACGGACCTCATCCTCAGTCAAGTGCCCATGTTCGACGATGGTGGAAGTCACATTAAGGACAGCATAATCGAGGACTTCGTGAACGATCGGTGTATTTGGCAGCGTCATGCGCGCGAGACACGTCCAAATGTGCTCCGCGTATTGCGAGCGAACGTAAACTAGGCGCGGGTTTATCTCTTTGAGTACGTGCTGTAGGTGCGCCAGAGGCCGCATCACTTCCAACGTTCGGTATACCAGGCTTGGTCGAGTGTGATAATGTCGGAGAAGAATCGTCGTGTCTGGGGGGAAGCAACGGCTCAATTCCTCCGTCGACAGGACGCCGGACATTCCGTCGAAGATGACGAACTCGACGTTTCTCAGCGACGCTAGGTCGAGGGAGTCTTCGAAGCGTCTTCGCGACTGGACTCGATATTCTGAGTTGGAATATAACGTGAGGATCTTGGACGTCGACACACCGCGCTGGACCAGGGCCGCAACCATTTCAGTCTCGAATCGCGGGTTTGCAACTAGAATTGCGTCGAAGTCGATGCGCCCCACATCGTCCGGTCCGTATACCGGGTAACCCATCACTTCCTTAATGACGACGTGACGCTGATCAATAAGGCCGAGAATGGTCACTCCCTCGACCTCCTCAAGGGCTGGAAGAAGGCGCATGGAATGAAGCTTGGCACCGTAGAGCAGCAAACGTCCCGATGGCAGATGGTCTCGAAGGAAGGCGAAGGCCTCGACTTCCGTCGAGAAGGCTTCGTGGCGGTCGATCTCGGCCTGAACCCTCGCTTCGCACTCCCTGTAGAGGCCTTCCATGTCCTCGGGTTTGAGGTGCATCAAATGGTCTGGTGAGAGATCGATCATTATTGGGCGTCCTATTTCTATTTGAGGAGGGCTAGCTACCTACGGGCGGAGATAATTGGAACGGTGAAATTTCTCAGTAACCACGGAGAGCCGCGACTCAGAGACACACAGGACGAGAGATGCCCGACGTGCATGACTCAGGAGAAACCCGTTCGAGTCTTTCGCAAACAGTATATTGCCCATCCATGAAGGTTTAATTTTTAATTTTCCAGCCACAGTGTCGCAAAAGAGTGTAGTTCTTTCGAGGGCCGTCGGCAAGGGGGAACCTAACCTGTTTCGATTACGAACCGGCCCAGAAGGATGTTTTTTATGCAATTTCAACATTTTACAAGTTTGCGTGATTAACCATCCTGGGTACGACGTTTTTTCCTTGACATTTGTAGTTGACATTTGTAGTTGACATTGGGCGGAGCATGGCACAACGAGGCCGCGCCTGAGCCGGGAGCGTAGCCCGCGGCGACGTGGATCACGAGCTTCCGCCGATCTGCGGGAACTCGATCCTGCTTCGCCAGCGGCTAAGCGGCGAACCAAGCACCGGTCTGGACGTCGGGAGAGGCCGCGCTCCGCTTGCGGTCATGCGTTGGCGCCAATTCCCCAATGTTTCCTATGCAAACAATAAAGAGAAACATCGGCCGGAGAAACCAGAGGGTATTCCATAGCCTTTTGCGCTGTCTCGCTCGAACACTATAAGAATCATCTGCGACATTTCCATTAGAATCGATGATATCTCGCTGCCAAATTTGCGGAACTGAGTGTTTCGTCGAAAAGCCGAATCGGCACCAAACCCTATAGAATACGCTTTAGCGGCTCGAAGCGGCAACCAAGTTCGTACATTCGACTTACTCGTTCTGAATTGATTTTCTAATTGTTTGAGTTTGTGCGGTTCATTCAAACCGACTCAGCTCCAATGAAAGGTCCTTCGCCAGCGGAACCGGTCACACGAACGGAAGGTGTTGGGGATCGGTACCTAAATACTCGAAAATCAGCTTGTTGCCGCCATTCGCAACGCAGTGGTGATTGCAGACCTTGCTTGGGTCGAGACGAAGAAATTGGCCCTTGTCACGATGCCACGCGTCCCGGAAGCCCCGACCCTTGATGGAGAAAAGCAGACCATCCGGGTTGTAAGCTTTGTCCTGGCACGAATAGACATTCAAATCTGCGCCTATCACCGGACGGATTTGAAGGAATGGGCACCAGTGGTAATCCTTGAAAAAAGAAGCCAATTGACCGTAGAAGGCATCGGAGATTTCCGTCAGGTGGCCAAAATCCGCCTTGGAACGGGCCACTTCATTCCGTACGAGATCAAGATGCTCCTGATGGTATGCGTGGTTCTTCCGTTCGTCGTTGCTCACGACCACCGGTGAGATCTTAATGCTATCGGCACCAAGACCTGAGAGGGTGCGGACCAAATCGTAAATGTGCGGACCGTTCTCGTGGGTAACCACGATGACCGTGCTCAGGAGGCAGCGACCGCCCAACTTCTTGAAGGTCTCCATGTTGGCCAGTACCTTGCCGAATGCGGTCTGTTTCACACGTCGGATTTTTGCGTAGCTGGGTCCGTCCCACCCATCCAGGGAGACCCTAACCCAAACCCCGCGCTCCGCAAAGACTTGGGCAACCTCTCCCAACAAGCGAGATCCGTTTGTCAGGCTGGCGAAGGGAATACCTGCCTCGGCCAGTCGCGTTACGGTCTGCAGAAGGTGCGGATAGACGAAAGGCTCCCCCCCTCCGCTGAAGGTGACTGCCCCCACCTTCATTTCGATGAGATCATCCACGATCTCCATCATCTTCTCGAGCGGAATCTGGTCCCGCTCGACCATGGTCTCGCCAAGTTGGAAATCGTCCTGGCGGTAGGCGCAGAACCAGCAATCGTGGTTGCAGATGTTCGTGGGCTTGAGACGGACGTGGAGTGGAGGAAGGACGCTGACGCTGGACCCTGACAGCGAACGGAGCTTCTCTGGGTAGTGAAAAATCTTCAGATTGGAATTTAGGATAGCCATTTTGCTACTCGAACAAGATAAATTCGTAGTCCCCGTCGTAGCCGAAATGCGATAACAACCAGGTCCATTCCAGCTCGTCGAAAAAGCTCTCCGCAGTGAGGGCCCAGCACTGGAGATTGAAAAGCTCTAGATCGTTCCGGTAGCTCTCCACCATCAGATACTGCTGTCGTCCTACCCGGGCCATCTCCTTCAGGGCCGTCGCCAACTCAAAAACCCGCAGATTGTGGAGGCAGCCGAGGGAAAGGACCAGATCAAAGGCCTGGTCTCCGAAAGGGAACGGCTTGCGGGCATCGTGCTCGAACAAGAAAGGGCGAATGACCTCGGGCGCATCGTGGAGGCCGTAGGCCGAGATATCGAAACCGCGGATCTCGGCCTCCGGAAGCAGTTGTTTCAGCTCGTAGATCAAGTGCGCCTTGCCGCAACCTACGTCCAAAATTCTTGCTTCGGGCCCCAGTTCGTACGCCTCGATGAGCCGTTCCGCGACGGGTTTCCAGCGGCTGTCGTAGCGATAGCCCCCGTAGCCGTAGCGCCGGTCTCCATCCCAGTAGTCCGGCCCGTAGCGCTTGGCGACGCCCATGGCCTCAACCTTGTTGTCGACCATGCGAGCGAGGCAGTCTCGCGAGGTCTTCCGGTGGAGTGGATTCACGAAGTTTTTCAGATTGCCCATGACGTCACCGCAAGCGATCTCTTGGAACTTAAACCGCGTCCAGATCGAGACCCGCCGTTTCTGCCAGACGAGG
>CAITRH010000497.1 GCA_903894755.1 uncultured delta proteobacterium | reverse complement strand
GCGGCCATGGACGAGAAGAGAAGGAACAGAAGGCTTCGTTTCATGGGGCATCCTTAGTCCCGGCATCCGAGGCAGGGCGATCGACGACAAAGACTGGCAATGTGCGGGAGAAGGCAGTGGCAGTGCCCGCATCCGAGGTTGCAGCCGCTCCGATGCAGACTGGGATATAGCCTCCAACAGCAGAACCCACCGCACGCACCCCGAAGGTAGCGACGCCGTCGGAGCCGAGCAGGCACTGAACCGCTGTAGACACGATGCCTTTGCAGGTCGTGCCATCGGCAAAGAGCTCGATGGCGGCGGACCATGAGTTTGCAGGTGGTGCTCTCCGCTCAGAGCGTCCTTTCTCCACCGACAGCGCGTGTATTGCACTGCTGGCGCCGCGAACACATCAGGAAATGCGGCTGCCCAAAGCTGCTCCTGGTGATTCCGTTCCGCATCCAGGAAGCGTGCTCGAAGAGCGGGTTGGATAGCATCGAAGGGGACGGCCCCACCTACAGCAAGCTGCAGGGCATGGAAGATGTGCGACGCTGCCATCAGGAACTGGTCCGTATTGTTGCGCTCGATCGTTGCCGTTTCCTGCGCTGGCCGGTATCGAAAACCAAGGTCAGCGGCGTCGGGATACATCCCAGCCTCCGCGTGACCGATGTCCGGTGCCATGTCGAGGAAGGCCCGTTCAGGCAGCGACACATCGTGCCAAACCTGCCGCTTGAAGAACTCCCGGTCCTGGATATCGTTGTCGCGCGCGCTGTTTCGTCCCGAAAACCGCTGATGGGCCCAGGAGTCCGCATACGTATGGAGCGCAATGCCCGTCTTGATCAGACCACGCAGTGAGTGCGGATCGGCGCCGAGCAAATCCACCGCCTGCTGCAACAGGCTCTGGACGAGTGGGCCATTTGCCTCCACACGGTATTCGTACGGGCCAGGAGCCGCCGCATCGAAGGGGTGCGCCGGTACAAAGTGAAATGGAATGTAAACACTGGCCTGCACCTTTTTCTCCAAACCTGTCACGTATTGGAGTCGACGGTGTGCGGTGCATGTTGGGTCGAAACGCCCACGAGATGCCAGTTCCTGCGCCTCCACTGGAAGTCCGTCAACACGGATCGCCTTGTGCTCCGTGGCGTCATCCACGTACTGCGAGGCGTAGGCGATCGTTTCAGCCTCGGCGGCGGACAATCCCGCCTTGAAAGCCAACACTCGGACGCAATAGTAGTGAAAATCGATGTTCATGCGCGCCACCTCCTTTGCGGCTCACACACTGCTCGTCTCTCGCACTCCGCTGCCGTCTTGGCTCACGGATTGCTTACATCAAACGCCTGCCCCACCCAAGACACGTGGTGTCGTAGGTGGGGATTGTAGGGCAGAAATCGACAATAGTCAACAGCTATTTTACAGTCGGGAGCTGCCACCCTCCTCCCCCGAGCCCAAACAGTACGTCTTCGCTGTGTCCCATGTCGCCGCTGACCGTAGAACGCCCCTGCGGACCCGCGGCCTTGGTGCCAGACAATCACCTACCGAACTTACCATCAGGCCCACCGTCCAGACACTATGAATTCCTCGAGTCATGACCACTCCCTATTTGCACAGCCCCTCAACGCACACAACGAACACGGTGCACAACGCTCGCATTGTCGATCCACGTGCCGCCGTCGCTGAACCTAACCCACCACGCTTGACCCGTGGAGCCAGCCACCACGGTGGATGTCCAAAATGCCTCACTGGGGGTGCTGGGAAAAGGCACCGCGTAAATTGCTGGACCGCTCCTGGTATAGTCAAGCAGCGACACCAGCTCGATCACCGTGGGAAGCCGCCATCCACTGATGCCATCGAGTGTGAGCCCCGCACAATATCGTTTTGCATCGGCCCAATTATAGGTCGGAGTCGGTACCGTCCGTTGCCACAACAGCTTGCTCACTTCGTCACGTACCGTGCCGGCCGTGGGAAGAGAATAGGTCCCTTCGTCGGGAGGCATGTGCCACTTAGTCCACTCCGCGTTGTAACACGCCCCGGCAGCCACGATTGGTGAGCAGACGAGACCCGCGGCGCATACATTGCCTCCATTGCATGTCGTAGGAACATCGCATGCATCACCGGCATATCCCGTTATGCACGCCGCACAGGCCGGAGTCGCATAGTGCGCTGCACATGCACAAATGCCTGTGTACGTGTCGCAAGTCCCAAGACCGCTGCAATCGCTGGGGCACGATTTGGCCAGCACGCAATTTGGATAGCCCACATACCCGGTGTCACACGAGTCGCACCCAGTCCCCGCATAGCCCGTTGCGCACGTTGCGCATGCCGGCGGGGCATACCGCGCAGCACAAGTGCAGATCCCAGTTGTAGTGTCGCACGTCCCATGCCCATTGCAATCGCTAGGACAAGAATAGACCCGCACGCAATTGGGATACCCCCCATACCCCGTACCACACGAGTCACAAGCAGCCCCCGCATACCCCGCAGCACAGCTGCACACCCCATTGGCCGAATTGCACGACCCATGACCGCTGCAATCACTGGGACAAGTACACGCCCCGCAGTTGACCGTCCGATCCGTCCCACAGATGTCCGAGGCCGTTGTGCTCCCGCATGTCTTACCAAGCCGCGCGCAGAACGCCGCATCGCTCTCCTTCTGTGTGCACGGCCCACATTTCCCCTGCAAGCAGGTATAATCGTCTGGACACGTCTGGTCGGTCCCGCAAGCGTACGGGTCGTTGTCGGGATTGCGGATCCACCCCGCTACCGCATATCCGGTGAGAGACCCGCCTGCGTCCGAGAGGTTGATGCTGCCGTTTTCAATCCGGATATCCAACGGGTAGTTCGCGTCCGCCTCGTGCCCCGACACGTTCTGCTGCGCCACCCAAACGCGGTCGGCGCTCACACGACGCACCACAGCGACATGTCCAATCTGGTTCTGTGCCCCAGAGGCCACTGCGTAGAATACCACGATGTCGTCGGGCTGCGGCGGTATCGTGGCTTCACCGTTCCGGTACCTCTCGCGGAAATATGTCGACCTTGTTGTCCACGTCCACCAGTCAATTGCATTGCCCAAGCAGGGAACAGGCGAGGACAACCCACCGTGGTAACGCTGGGCTAGAAAACGGCGTACGTATTCGACACACTGGTACGCAAGGCCATATTCGGTGCGTACGTTCTTCGCCCTCTCCGCCCCACACACGCCACTCTTGGTCGCACAAATAAGCGATTGCCCATACACGCTCTTGTAGCCCCCTTCGCACTGCGTCTGCTCGCCACAAGTCTTCGCCGCCGTGTGATTGCCAGGGGCGAACACCGTGACCTTGCGATAGGTCCCCAAGGAAACCCCGCAAGCCGCGCCGCCGCCCATGCCCGAAGGGGTCGGAATCGATATGTCGTCGTCTACCAGCGTCTCCGTGGTGGAATCGACTCCTGCGTCCTGTCCTGGCGCCTCCCCCTGGGCGCTCGGGATCGTTCCCGAGGTGCACGCCACAACCACCGTCGCTAGGCCAACGAGCCCAGAAACTACCGAGTACCCTTGCAAGCTTCGAAAAGTTGTCATTGTCATCATGTCTTCTCCATTGTACCGTCAGTTAGTCAGCGCAGCAGCGCACTCCGATGTACTCATACGCTGCATTGGTTTCGAAACGAGCCTGGCTGTTCCCCGAGCACTGGAGGCTCGTGGTCAGTCGATCCGGATAATCATAATAGGAGCCTCCCCGGACTTGGCAGCGCGTCGTCTGGGGGGTAACCAGATCGCACGCGTCCTCCCACTCGGCCACGTTGCCAGACAGGTCCAGGACCGTGTCGTACGGGCTCGACGCAGCATGGCATTTGCTCTCTTGCCCCACCTCCACGGTGCAGGTGTTCAAATTGGTGCACCCGTTGCTCCCGTCGTTGCAGATGCCTTCCTTCGGTTCGGGACCGTAAGGGAACACATCGACGCGCCCCTGGGTCCCCACGCACGCCGCGGTCCATTGGCTCATTGTCAATGAGTTGTATTCGTTGATATCGCTCGGCCCCCCGCCGATCTTCCCGCAGAGCCTGCGCCCTATCCATTTGCAATAGGCGTAGGCGTCGCACCAGTCGACGCAGACCTGCGGATGCCGGTTGCAGCTCTTGGTGCACACGGTAGGTTCCTTCATGCATGTTGCATCGGGCTCATACGACGGGTTCTGCGTTGCGTCGCAGCCGGCTCGGGGGGTCCCGATGGCGGCCGCGATGTCTGACGCGGGCGCCTGGAGAAATTGTGCGTATTGCTCCCGCGTGACCTCGTGTTGCTCGATGCCAAAGGTGCCGGTGCCGTCTGGACGCGGCACCATCGTGAGAGGCGTGAGGCGCGGGCCGCAGGAGCCCCACTGGCATGACGATGAACAGGTCTGCATGCTGGGGTCGCTCCCCGTGGTGCAGGCCTGCGTAGCCCCGGCAAGACAGACCCCTTCCCCAGTGCAACTGGTGGACCCACTGGTCCATGTGGACGTGTGCTCGTCACAAGAGGCCGTGCGGGTGCCGCATTTCCCGCATGCCTCCGTTGGGGCCTGTCCCTGGCAGGATACTCCAGTAAAGTCCTCCAGACCGGCCACGACTTGACAACCCGACAGCGTGAGAAGCAGTAAGACAAGGCGCTTCATGTCAGAAGTCCCTCGACAGGGTCAGTCCGGTGCGTGACAGATCGGCCTGCAGACGCCAGGTCGGGCCCTTGGCTGCCTCTGGATCCGTAGGGGTTCGAAGAAGGAGCCAGGTCCCCACGCCCACCCCCACGGCGCCGACGCCCAGCAGGACATTGGACACAGTTGCGTAGGTACCGGCGCGGTTGCGCGCGCTCAGCGCTTCGTCGCTGCAGCCTACGTGGGAGGGGCAGAGGTCCTTGGCGTGCGCCTGGTTGGTCAAGGTGAGGATTCCGAAGACTCCGCCCACTCCGGCAACTACAAGCCCCAGTCCACCGACAACGAACCCGGGAGTCCGGTTGGAGCCAATGTCGTCGTCCGCGTTTGCGACCGCCTGGAGCTCCAACTGGCCTCCTGTGTAGGTTTGAACAGGGAGGGATAGGTCCTTGCTGTAGACGGGAGTGGGCTTCCCTCGTTCTAGGAGGGTGACGATGGCAACCCCACCGGAGGCGTGCTTTTGCAATTGCACGCGGACCGTATGGGTGACCTTGGGATCGTCAGGACTGGCGGTCTGCTCGAGGACCGAGCAGGTTCGCGCCTTCTTGCAGGCGTTCACAAGGTAGTTGTGGAGCCGCGCGCTTGCTATGAGTGTAGGCAAGACAGCGGCGATGGCCAAGGCGTGGGTCTTCATGGGCGGCCTGCGGCGAAGGCTTCCACGGCTTCCAGCATGACCTGCTTCTGTTCCGGCGTGGCAGCGGACAGCTTGACCGCAGCGCGGAGTGCCTCGTAGGGGGCGGTCATGATGACGTAGGCCCTGCTGCTGCTGTTGTCCCAGTACCACCCGGAGGTCTGCAGTCCCATGAGCTGAATGGAGGTGAGCTGGGAGAAGGCTTCCGAGGCCTTGCAGCGTTTGTTTGCGTCCATTCTGCTCGCGATGGCCTTTCCTTCGGCGGTGCCGGACAGCGGGGGTGTGCGGAACCCCCCGATGCTGGCCTGGGCCTCACCGCGCAGTTCGCCCCGGTGCATCTCTGCATCGGTGGCCTTGGAGGTGGAGCATAACTGCTCCACGGTCGCCGTGACCTGGGACTGGAATGCATCGAGAATCAGCAATTTCCCGTTGATGCGGGCGAAGTCACGGGCGATGTCCTCGTCGGGGGCCGCGACGGTGCCGACGACGCAGAACAGTTTGGGCGACTTGACCTTGAGGAAGCAGTCGTTGAACTCTGGAGGAAGCGTGCGACTGTTGGATCCATTGTTTGGTCCGATGCTGGGCGCGCCACACGATGCCATGAGGAGTCCGAGACCAAGAGCGCGAGCGAGTTGGTTACCTACGCGATGTGTCATGAGTGCACCTTGATGAAAGGGGTTGAAAAAAGAAAAAGACGAGAGGACGGGGGTGGGCTGTCCGGTGCGCAAGGGGGCCGTGCGCGTTGGTTGGCAGCCCCGAGGGGGCGAAACAAGACAGCCCAGGACTGGGTCCTGGGTGGCGGCCGGGCGCCGGGGATCCGGAAAGACGAGGTTTGGCTTAAGCGGGGCGGGGCGGGGCGGGGCGGGGCGGGGCGGGGCGGGGCGGGGCGGGGCGGGGAATCATGGCAAACCTGAGGGCGTCAAGTCCAGAAACTGGTTCCGGTTACGATCGGATGAGACGGCGAGATGGCGAGCCGGTCAAGGGGAAAGTTCGAAATGACCAGACAAACAAGAGATGTGACGCCGTGTGACGCCGATCGGATGGATCCCGCTGCTAACCGGATCGATCCAGCAGCTAACCGGATCGATCCAGCACCTAGCCGGATCGATCCAGCAGCTAACCGGATCGATCCAGCACCTAGCCGGATCGATCCAGCAGCTAACCGGATCGATCCAGCAGCTAACCGGATCGATCCAGCACCTAGCCGGATCGATCTAGGCGCTAACCGGATCAATCGAGCATCTAGCCGGATCGATCTAGGCGCTAACCGGATCAATCGAGCATCTAGCCGGATCGATCCAGCAGCTAACCGGATCAATCGAGCAGCTAAGCGGATCGATCCAGCACCCGAGCGGATCCAAAAATCGCTCCCCCGCGTGTTTCTCCTTGCGCGCATGGTGATCTGGCGATACGGATGCAAGCAATGACCATGGTGAAAGCACGTTTGGGCCTTAGTGAGATGACCCCCTCAGACAAAT
>CAITRH010000496.1 GCA_903894755.1 uncultured delta proteobacterium | reverse complement strand
TGTGTTGGCGAGTTGGACCGATTCATGGCAAGCCGAGGTCCTGGATGCGCGCTTACGTCCGGTTCGGCTGAAGGAGCCGAAGATGAGCTGGATCAAGCGCTGGAACCGATGGATCGACCCGGAAGAGGTAGTACCGGGAGTTTGGAAGAGAAAGGAAGGAGGATTCGTGATCCGAAAGCGGGTCACAGACCCCAAGACGGGCAAGCTCGTGGAGGTCATCAAGACCCTCCCCGATGCATGCCTCGCCGAAGCCAAGACACTCCTGGCCGAGGAGGTCGAACGCGTACGGCAAGGGGGCACGACGATGACGGGACCGCGGCCGCGCTTCGGCGGCTTCGCAGTCTCGCTCTTTGAGCGGAAACTCGCCCGTGGTGAGATCCGCAGCGAGAAGGGGAAGGAGAAGTGGTGTGATATCCTTAAGAACCATCTGGTCCCCTTCTTCGGGGAGTTTTTCGTCGACCAAATCCGCCGCGCCGATGTGGAGGCGTGGAAGGACAAGGTCGCCGAACAAATCGAGGCCAAAGAGTACTCCCCGAACACCGCGAACACGTGGCTAGCGGTGCTCAAGGTGGTCATGAACGCGGGGGTTGCCGAGCTCGAGCTCGACAGGAACCCGATCATGGGGGTGTCATCTTTCGACACCTCGACCCATCGCACGTATACCCGGGCTCAGCCGAACAGCTTGCTCCCGGATGAGGTGCCGCTGTTCCTCACGGAGATGCTCGAGGCTTACCCTCAGCATTACGGGATGGTCGTGCTCGGGCTCGTGACGGGGTGGCGCCCCTCCTCGTTACGACCGCTTCGCCGGCGTGGGCCGGAAGCGGACATCGATTGGGATACGGGGACCATCGAAATTCGGCGAAGCCACACGCGCAAGCAGAAGGCGATGGAAAAAACGAAGACCGGCCACGACTCCATCGTGACGGTGCCGAAGGAGATCCTCGAAACTCTGCGCTGGCACGTGGACAACCTGCCCGAGGGGCCGATGCGGGATAGCGATCTGCTCTTCCCGTCGGAAAAGGGCGGCTTCCGAAGCCCAAGCGTTTTGGACAAACCGTTTCGCGCGGTGGTCCGGAAGCTTGAGCTTCAGAAGAAGATCACGCCGAGGGCGTTACGCCGGTCGTACAACGACCTGACCCGAGCCGCCGGGATCGCGGATATCGTGACACGGTCGATCAGCGGGCATCAAACCGAAGCGATGCAGCGCCGCTACTCGACCGTAGCCGCCAATGAACAGAAGGAGGCGATCTCGAAGGTGTTCCAGATCACCGGCGCTCGACGCACCGGTACCCACGGCTGAGGTGGGGCACCGGGGTGGGGTAAGGCCGGTTCGGGCCGAGCTCCGCGGATCGTACGACCCGCAGGCTCGTGACTCGGGGACATCGGGCCGAGGCAAAAAGGTGGGGTATTCAGGGCTACCGGAGCGTACCCCACCGCTCCCCACGGTTGAGGTGGGGTATAAGTGGGGTAGCGGAAAGGAGGTGATCGCGTAAGTGTAGAGCGGGAGACGGGATTTGAACCCGCGACGTCCACCTTGGCAAGAGAGTACTCTCGCGTTTCTGGGCGTTACTGTCCGTTTCCAAGCCCCAGATTT
Source organism: uncultured delta proteobacterium (assembly GCA_903894755.1). Lineage (GTDB taxonomy): Bacteria > Myxococcota_A > Polyangia > Polyangiales > Polyangiaceae > CAITRH01. The sequence goes on along the minus strand of CAITRH010000496.1, from coordinate 12,850 downwards.
GACCCTTTCGGCGTGTCCTGGGCGGTCCACCCGTTACGCCAAGTGGTGCCCCAACTGGTGCTCCGGAGAGCCCAGGTGGTGCTCCGGATTTCTCGAGGTTTTTGAGGGTACGCACTCGTCCTGTTGACAGCACTACGATCGACGCCATCCGTCCGCGAGGGGCTGCCGCGATGAGCCATCCAAAAGAATGCTTGACATATACGTCAAGCTGGCCATATTTGTCACGTGCTTCCCCTACCGCCCTTTGACGCTGACGGGATGCTTCCGCTGGGAGACTACGAGCTGACCCTCGATGAGCTGCGCGCCTCCTCGCTGGTGACGGGAAACGGCGTCCATTCCACGACGTGGGATTCCCCGTGGCGAGCTTCCCTCCTGGAAAACTTGGCGGTACTGGTTGGGCAGCTCCGCCAGGTTGGCATACGCGACATCTTCGTGGACGGTTCCTTCGTCGAGGACAAGGACCACCCGAACGACATCGACGGCTACTTTGTCTGCGACCTGATGAGGCTCGCCCGCGGAGACCTGCAGCCGAATTGAATCTGCTTGATCCGCACAAGATTTGGACATGGGATCCAAGTGCCCGTCGCCCGTATCGCGGCTATCCGAAGAAACAGCTTCCGATGTGGCACCAATACCGGGTCGAACTTTACCCGCATTACGGGCAGCCATCTGGTATCCGCGATCGTTTCGGACACGAGCTCGAATTCCCTTCGGCGTTTCGGCTCTCGCGACGGAATGGCAACCCAAGAGGGATCATCAAGATCGGAGAATCGTCATGATCCGTAACGAAGTCGAATACCAGGAGGCAGTCAAAAGCCTGACGGAAGAACGCACGCGGTACGACGCGCATGGGCGCGATCTCGTCGGCATGGGACTGACCGCCGACGAAGTGAAGCGGGCGATGGACCCGCTGCGCTCGTTCAATCTTCAGCTCGAGGAGGAGGTGGAGGTCTACGAGCACCTGAAGCGCGGCGATCTCGGCGAGCTCGATAATCTTCACGGATTGGGCCGCACGCTCATCGGGTTACGAATCGCGCTCGGGCTGACCCAACGGCAGCTGGCCGCGCGCCTTGATGTGAACGAATCACAGGTGTCCCGCGACGAAAGGAATGAATACCAAGGGATCACCGTCGAGCGTGCCAGCCGCATTTTCGATACGCTGGGGGTCACCCTGAAGAGCGCCTTTCCGAATCCCATTCGGAGTGGTGGATCGGAAGCACATGGGGGACATTCGTGATCGGCCTTAGGTGACCATGCTAGCAAGGGCTCAGATGAGAAACGCAAGCACCTCGAGGTCCGATGCCCACTTCGCATAGCCGGACTCTCGAAGACCCTGCTGCGTCAGGTCTGAGAGCAACGGAGCTCGCGCCACTCATCCCCATGCCGCGATACTTCGGCCGCTGCGGCGAGAGACTTGTCGACGTGGTCCCAGTGTCCAAGCTCGATCCGGGCGCGCGTTGCAAGGTATCTCATGTCGTCAGCCGTCGGTTTGTCAATGTTCGGGAGCGCTAGTGCAGTGGACGCGGCATCTAGTACACGGTCCCAGTCTCCACCTGCTCGCGCCACGTCGGCGAGTACTTTCCAGGCGCCAAAGTGTTTCTTGTCTTCACTGATGACGGCACGTGTTGCCCGCGTTCGGGACGGCTACAATGGAAGAGACTAGCCCCTTCAGTCCAGACGCAAGACGGCTCCGAGCGTTCCCGCCCAAACGTCTTGTCCCGTGATCCACATCGTCTGAAGCGGCTGGGACGTGCCCGTATCGACAGCGGTCCACGAAGAACCGGTCCAGTGAAGCATCGTTCCATGAGCACCGGATGCCCACACGTCGTTTGGCCCGGTTCCGATGACGGCAAGCAAGTTCTCCGTCGCATTGCTCGCAACCGGGATCCATGTACTGCCATTCCAGTGCGCCATGGCTCCAGCGACTCCGACGGCCCACACGTCCGACGGACCGCTCCCCCACACGTTGAGCCATAAATCCGGTGGCCCCGACACGACGCTCCAGCGCCCTCCGTCCCAATGAACGATATCTGTCCCGACCCCCCATATGTCGTTCGAGGCGCTCCCCCACAACTTGTAAATCGCATAGGTAGGAAGGGTCGTCGATGTCCAGGTGGAGCCGTTCCAGTGAATGGCCGGCGTGCTTGTAGACTGGCCGGAAGTGTCCCAACCGACTGCCCAAACATCCGAGGGAGAGGAGCCCCAGAAGCCCGAGACGTTGAAGTTGGGCAGGATGCTGCCACTCCCCTGCCACGTAGTTCCATTCCAGTGAACGATCTGGTCGCTCCCACCCTGGCTTCCCGCCCACACGTCGTTGGAGGCGCTGCACCAAGCTGCGTTGTTGGTCAAGACGCCGTGAGCGGCCTCCCACTCGACCCCGTCCCAGTGGGTAGGCTCGTTGCCTACGGCCCACACGTCGTTCGGGCCACATGCGACGACTCCGCCGGCCATCACGAAGTTGGAGCCCGCACTGCGGACCCAACTCTGACCATCCCACAGGTAAATGGCACCGCCCTCGCCCCCACCGACCATGGTCGCAGCGTCGAACCGCACCGCCGACCGGAGGCTCGCCCAGGACGATCCTCCCGTCGCTTGCCAATTGCCGTCCCAATGGAGTGTCGCGCCATTGGATAGGACCAGGTTTACATCGGTCGGGCCCGTCCCCCAGAACAAGGTCGGCGATCCAGTCGAGCTGGAAAGGGACGTAGGCGCCAACGACGTCCCATCCCAATGCCACGTCATACCGAATTGCCCCACCCATACATTGTCCGTCGCGGTGCCCCAGAGGATGGCTTGACCTGGGGTACTGGCAAGGGATCCGATCGTGCTCCAAGTTGCCCCACTGGAGTTCAGGAGGGACTGCCCGGCAACGATCCAGACGTCCGAGGGGCTGCTCGCCCACACCGCCGCGAGCGCGCTATCGGTGGCGGAGGTCGGGATGGTGGAACCGGTCCAGGCCGAGCCGCTCCATTGGAGCAGCGTGGCGGCGGTGCCGACAGCCCAAATGTGCGTTGCGTCGAGCCCGAAGATCCCCTTGAGGTCTGCTGTCGTCCCCACATCCAGCGTGCTCCAGGTCGAACCGTTCCAGTGAATGACGGTCCCTTTGCTGCCGATGCCCCACACGTCCTGCGGACTGCTCCCCCAGAGTCCGTATAGATCCGCCCGTGTCGCACTTGAGACCTTGGTCCAGGAGCTTCCGTCAAAGTGGAACAGCGTTCCGGCATTACCTGCCAGCCAGATGTCCGAGGGACCAGAGGCCCAGGCTGCATTGAAGTCGTTGCCTTGAGGCAGTGGCGCATTCCAGCACCAGCCTCCATCGCTGCATACCGGTGTGGTGACGACCACCTTCCAGGCAGTGCTGAGAGGACCCCAGCCCGGAAGGGTGGAATCCATCGCTCGAACTCCCCAATAGTAGGTCCCCGGAGTCAGGCTCACTAGGCTTGCTGTGGATGTGCCCGCCTCGATCGGGGTGGCGCACCCCTGTGTCAGCGTTGCATCGGTGCAGAGCATCACCTGGTAGCTGACGGTGCCGCCCACGCTCGGGGTGGATGCCCAGTGCAGCCGAACGCTTCCCTGCAAGACCATGTCCCCATTGAAGGGCTTCGTTGGCCATGGAATGAAGTAGTATGAACCCGCATCGGGTCCGGCACCGTCGAAGCCGCTTTCCAGTCCACTGTCGACGATGGGAGGAGGCGAACCGGCGTCGCTGCTGTTTGCGTCGAAGCCTGCATCGATTCCCCCCGCGTCCGCTTCGCCCGTCGAGGTAACGAAGAGATTGCGCGCTGCGCTGTAAGGACCCCATCCACCGACATCGCCTGGAAGAATGGCTCGCACGGCCCAGTAGTAGGAACCCGTGCCGAGGAGCGTCACGTCCACGTTGGTGACGCCATTCGGGGGCTCGGCCCCGACCATGGCGCCGTCCGGATTGATACAGCCGATGGACAATGCTGCATCGCTGCATACCATCAGGTGATAGCGTCCTGCGCCCGGGGAAGTTCCCCACGAGAAGTTGATCAGCCCCGCGGTCGCCGTGATGTCAGGGGCGATGAGCGTCGGCGGAGCGGGTGGAGCTTTGCACGGTCCGCTTGGCGCGTCGCACCCATAGGCGCACGGGGACACGGTCGCCGCATAGGAACAGGAGCCTGCGTTGCAGGTCCCCTGAGCCGCGTAGGTAGTGTAGGCAGATCCATTGCACGCGGCTGCTGGCGGATTGTCGCAGCTCCCGCAGGAGAGCCCGCACACCGGATCGGGGCCGCAGCTGCGTCCGGTGCAATTCCTCTCGCCTGGACACATGAGCGTTGGTGCAACGATGGTGAACGCTCCGCTGCATTTCGAGAGGTTGGCAGTGGTAGCGCAGATTTGGTAACCAGACCCGGTGCCCCATGCGACGGGAACGGTCACCGACTGGCTCCCCGATGGATCGGCGTTGGTAGACAGGACCGGCGTAAGCTCCGATCCTCCCTTTGTAGCGACGAGGCGCAGCGGTCCGGTCACGCCGGTCGAGTTCCACGAGGCCGTATAGGTGCTTCCCTGAATCCATGTATCTCCCGCTGCTGGGGAGGCTACGGTGATTCCCGGCGGTACGACGATGCTGAAAACACCCGTGCAATTGGAGATGGTTCCGGAGCTTGCGCAGATGCGGAAGTCGTTTCCGGTCGCCCAGTCGCTTCCCACCGTAACCTCTTGGCTACCCGTGGGCGGTGCAGACGTTGAAAGCTGGATTCCGATTTCCTGGCCACCCTTGGTTGGCACGATGCGAAGCGGTCCGCTCACCCCCTGCGATGTCCAGGAAACGCTATAGCGGTTGCCTTGTGACCATGTGGTGCCAGCTGTCGGAGCCGTGACTGTGATGCCGGCACAGCCGGTTCCAGAACACTGACTTCCGGACTGACAATTGGCGGGGGCGCCCCATTGGAGGCAATCGGGATTGGCGGCCGTGCACGACTGAACCTGTATCCCAGAGCACTGAGTGCTGCCGATGGAACATTCGTCGCTGCACGTCCGGCAGTGGTCGCCACGACACCCGTTGGCACAACTTGCACTCGACGACGGGTAGGTGCAGGATCGAGACGGGCTGCACATGGGTTGGTAGCTGACGAGGCTGGATCCGGAGCATGTTGCCGTCTTGTTTGGGCACGACGCGCACGTGACCGTCGGCATGTTGCAGCCGGGAGCTACGGACCCACACTCGGCTCCTGCCGACTGGCAGGTGGCACCTAGGCAGGCCGCCACGTAAGCGGAAGCCCGTGGGGGGACGCTGTCCTCATCGCGGCAGAAGAACGCCATGTCTAGTCCCGTCGTGGGGTCCGCGAGCCAGCTGGCGTTCGATGGAAAGGTCGACATCGCCGAACCCAAGGCGTTCGCCTGGCTGGTGCCAAGGCCGATCAATCCGGATGCCTTTTGGAGAAAAAAGCCGATTCTGTGATTGGCGCCGGCAGCGCCTAGGTCGCAATAGAGGGTCACCGTGTCACCAACCGTGAGCTTTGGCGGCAAGACACGGAGCGAAGGGTTCGTAGGGGAGCTCGTGCACTGGAAAGTCCCGCTGCAGGTCTGGCCGGTGGGGCAGGTGCCTAGGCACTGGATGCCACAGGCGTTGACGTCGCCGCATTTCAGATTCTCGCAGCTCGGATCGCATGCGAGGATGCATTTGCCGTCGGTGTTGCACACGTGTTGTTCGGGGCACCCAAATCCCGTGTCGCAGCTGACTTGAACTGGTTCGTTGCAGGCGTTGCTCGTATCAAAGATGCCGCAGGTTCGTCCAGTTCGCTTGCAGATCTCGCTGCTACGGTCATTGCAGATGACTCTCAAAGGAGCTTCCGAGCGCCATCCATTGTCGCCTTCCTTCGCGATAACCGTGTAATCCCCTATTTGCGCAGGGACCGCCATCGTCAGGGTTGCGTTGCCCTCACCGTCGGTCTTGACGTCCGGGCAATCATGTTGCACCGAGGTTTCGGCGCGCATGATGTCGATGCAGAGCCCCTGGCCTGGGGAAAAGTGGGACGCTTGAACGGTGAGACGCGAGGTGGCGTCGGCGGTAGGCTGATCGACACGAATTGATGGGCATGCGGTCCCCATGCAAGCACATTCGTGGTACAACGTTTTCTCGAGGAACGGAGCACTCTTCCATAGTTCTCCTTTGATAGGTCCGAGCTGCAGTCTCCCCTCGACCCATCCCTTCAACGTGATGTCCGTACATAGCGTCGATGCGAGCCCTGCTTTGGCGCCCATCTCCATGGTCACCGTCGTATTTGGACCAATTTTGGGGCCATCGAATCCGCCCACCTTCAGCACTATGAAGGGCGTAAACGAGAGGTCTGCTTGGATTGAGCCGCTGACACTCATCCCCTCCCGTTCAATGCCTCCGGTGATGCTCCCACTACCGGAACAGAGTCGCCCTCTGGTGCAGTTACCAATGAAGTTCGCTGTGACGGTGAGATCTCCCTCCGCTTGTATGGAGGCCTGGACAACGGCTTGCGCTTCCGGCGCAATGGCTACGTCCAGCGGCACACCTGCGCAACTGCCAACCGGGATAGGTATTTCGCCAAAGTCCATCGGAACGGTTGTCTTTCCGTCGGCCTTCAAGACCCAATGAGACTTGAATGTCAGGCTCGAACTGACATCTACAGACATGGCATCCTTGAGTCCACACGGACCGTACCACGGGCACTGGACGATGACGACCACCGTAATCCTCCCTTCCAGTGTGTTCTCCGTGAGCGTCACATAGTCGCCAAGGGGAAGATCCTTCAGGTTGAACGGGGGGAATGTTAGAGTGCCCATGTAGGTAGGATCGTAGCTTCGAGCTGAACGTTGCTTGCCGGCCGCCCTGGTCGGCGGAGTCACCTCGAACACCCCCCCAAAGAAGCCGCCCAGAACCGCGTCTTCAAAGGGCGCTTCCAAGGTGGAAATACGCAACTGCGCGCCCCTCATCTCGACTCCCGTCACTCTGCGCAGGAATCCGACCCCTCCCGCACGACCTGTCAGTATCGCGCCTGCCCGAAGCCATGTCGGAATCCCCAGTGGGCTCATTTCGATGGTCAGGCTGTCGGTCGTCGAGGTGATAGACAGGATCCCGGACTGCTTGTCGAGGACCACCAGGTCGGAAGATTGCTCCAACTTGTTGGAGAAGACGTCCATTCCTAGAGCTATTTTCGATCCGGATGTGTCCCACAGCGTAATCGTCGGCCGATATCGACCCGGTTGGTCGTACGTCGCCGGTACGGATCCGCTCGCCCGACAGGGGTCTTCCGTGTGATCGTCGATCCCATCCCCCTCGCGATCGATGGCACAAGAGAAAACTCCGCTTGGCCCAGGCTGCACATCCCACGCGAGCTCCGTCTGGAAAGGCGCATCTCCGAACCTTGGCGTTGCGAGAAAAGACTTCAGTGAAAGTTCGGCTGGCGGCGCTCCGGCCTCCGGTAGCATTGTGGGTCCGGCCTCCGGCAGTGCTGTCGTAGCGGTCTCCGAGCACGCCCCCAACACCAAGACCATCACCAGCAGTGCCAGTCGCATTGCCCAATGCCTTCGTTTCGTGTTCCTGCGCATCGGAATCCTCCGGAGCGCAACAGAGCAGCATCCGTACCGCCATCTCGCCGCGGTGTGTGCACATGCATTCCCCACCAAACCCGGTCCTGTCCCACCTACCCCTTCATGGGTGCCATCGGTTGCCGAGACGTCCACCGGACGTCCGGCGGACGTCCAGCGAACAGCAGGCACGCTCCCAAACCACCCGCCCTCGGTCCCAACCGGGTTGGCGGAGGTTCGGAGTGGCTCGCTCGACGAAGACGCCCAATCAGGGTGGCGTTCCACCCATGGCGCCATCGTCCCCTTCGGCAGCCCAAAGCCCCCTTCGGGCCCAGCGCAGTCAGGGACCTCCAAGGACGTGCATACGCAACCCGGACCGCGGAGGTGGACCTGGGGGCGGGTGGTTTGGGGGCGCGTGTGCCTGCTGTTCGCCGAACGTCCGCCGGACGTCCGGTGGACGTCCGGTGGACGTCTCGGCAACCGATGGCTCCCATGAAGGGGTAGGTGGGATAGGGCCGGTCTTGCCGGGAAATGGATGTGCACACACCGCGGCAAGGATGCTGCTCTGTTGCGCTCCGGAGGATTCCGATGCGCACAAACACGAAACGCGACTGGCACTGCTGGTGATGGTCTTGGTGTTGGGGGCGTTTATCACCTCGACGACCGACAGCCCTGACTATCAAAAAATGAGCTCGCTGGGGATTCCGACATCGCTTCGGGCGGAAAGGGGTTTGAGGAGGGCCTGGCAATGAAGCAATGATGGCGTGACACATGTTCTTTTAATTCTAAGGCAACGGTTGGTTACTAGTGTTCTTTCGTTCGTACGGAGGTTGGGATGACTACAGACACAAGAGCAAGACGACAACAGAGTCGGCTCTTTCTCTACTTTTGGACCTTTGCCCTCGTGGTGGGCGTCATGATGGGGCTGGTAAACTGCTCGAGCGTGGGAGCACCCGCTGAATCCGCGTCTCGAGTGGTGGTCGAAGGCTTGGAAGGCGGGGCCCCAGGCGTCGTGCTCTCGGGCACCGTGCGGCATGGGGACGGGACCGCGGCGATTGGAATTGGAGTGGGACCAATCCTCATCGAGGGGTCGACGGACTCTTACTCTTACTTTGCTTTCGACGGGACCTTCGCGGTCGTCGTGCCACAAGGAACCTACACGACAACCGTTGACATCGGTCCCGGGTGCATTAGTGTCTCCGAAGTCGTCACTGTCACGAGCAGCGTGACGCACGATTTGACGCTCCCGACCTTCCCATTCGCGGGACATGTGCTGACCCAGTCGAGCAGTCCACTGGCGGGTGTCGTTGTCAACGGCTTCGGTCCCATATCACTATCACAAGGGGACAGTTGTTTTTGGTCGGACTTCTTTCCGGCAACGTCCGGTGCCGATGGCTCGTTCACCGCGCACGTTCTGCAAGCAGGAACGTACTACCTCAGGCTCAGTCCGCCGTTAGGTCAGCTTTATGCGCAGACCTACATCTCAGAGGGACAGTTAATCACGGGAACGTCGACGAGCCCTAATCTCACGATTTTATCCGGCTTTGCCGTCACCGGCACCGTGCGGCATGGGGACGGCACCGCGATGACACAAGCCGGCGCGACGGTGTCCTTCCAGGGGCCCCCTACGACAGCTATACGGCAAACGACGGTACCTTCACGGCCATCGTGCCACCCGGGACCTATACGACAACTGGTTACGCCGGTCCTTGCTCGGTCGCCGGCGACGTCGTGACCGTCACGAGCAGCATGACGCACGACTTTACGCTTCCAAGCATTGTGTTTGCCGGGCGGGTGCTCAGCCCCTCGAGCACTCCCGTGGCCGATGTCGTTATCAACAGCGCCAGTTCCACCCCCGGAAGCGGTTGCACTGCACCGTGGACCTTCTTCTCCGCAACGTCCGATCAGGACGGTCGGTTCACTGCGCACGTTCTGCAAGCAGGAACGTACGACCTCACGCTCATTCCGCCGCAAAGCTCCTCTTCATTCGGCGATGCCGGGGTCGCGGATGGCGGCACCACCGGTTCGATTTACGCGCAGACCAACATCTTGGGGCAGGTTATTCCCACATCGTCAACAAGTACTGACCTCACGATTGCATCCGGCTTTGCGGTCACTGGCACCGTGCGCCATGGAGATGGAACCCCGGTCACCCAGACCTGGCCCCCACTGTCCCTCGCCTTGGAGAGCGCGACGGGCTCTTACGGCGGTTCGGTAAATTACGACGGAACCTATACTGCCATCGTGCCACCCGGGACCTACACGACAACCGTTGCCATCGGTTTTGTGTGTCCTGGCGTCTCCGACGTCGTGATCGTCTCGAGTAACGTGATCCACGATTTTACGCTCCCGACCATCCCCTTTACCGGACGCGTGCTCGATCAGGATGGCAATCCCGTTCAATGGGTTTATGTCTCCAGCTACACCACGACGCCCGGGGTGTGCTTTGCCTTCTTCGAGGGACAGTCGGCCGCGGACGGTTGGTTCACTGCGCATGTTCTGCAAGCCGGAACATACGATCTCCATTTGTCTCCGCCGCCTTTCTGCGGGCAAGCGACCTTCCAGTCCCAGCCGATTGCGGTGTCCTCGCCTTCGTCCACCTACCCCATTGTCTGCACGACGTCGAGCACCAATGCGAGCGATGCGGGCACGGACGCGGCCTACGACGGCTCGTATCCCGACAGCGGGGCTCCTTCATGTGTCGGTGCCACCAGTCAGTCGTGCGGATACTGCGGCACGCAGTCGCGCACGTGCAACAGCGGGACCTGGTCCAGCTGGTCCCAGTGTGTGGGAGGTGGCGCCTGTACGCCCGGAGCCACCGAGAGTTGCGGAGCCAACGGCACCCAGACGTGCTCGAATTCGTGTACATGGGACACATGTGTGCCAGCACCGTGTGTCGGCACTACCAGCCAGTCGTGTGGAAACTGCGGGCTCGGCACGCAGGGCCGCACTTGCGGCAACGGCAGTTGGTCCGATTGGTCGCAATGTGTGGGAGGTGGCGTCTGTGCGCCCGCGGCCACCGCAAGTTGCGGAACCAACGGCACCCAGACGTGCTCGAGTACGTGCACCTGGGGTAGCTGCGTCTTGCCCGACTTGTGTGTCGGGGTTGTTTGCTCGGCTTTCGATGAGTGCCACGTGGCCGGTGTGTGCAGCGGTGGAGTCTGCTCGAACCCTGCGAAGTCCAACGGCACGACCTGTTCCAACGGCGGAACATGCCTAGGCGGCACTTGTGTCCTTCCGCCCCCATCGGTCGATGGGGGAGTTGCGGTGTGCGATGGGCCCAACGCGCAGAGCTGCGGCCGTTGCGGCAGCCAAACGAGACAGTGCGCAAGTGGCGCGTGGTCAACCTGGTCAACGTGTGCAAATGAAGGCGTATGCGTCCCCCTCGCATCGGCGGCCTGCGCCGGAGGCGGCACGAACGTCTGCAACTCTCTCTGCCAGTGGAGCACATGCTCGTCCAGTTCGACTTCGACATCGTGCATCGGCGAGTCTTCTAAGGCCTGTGGCATGTGCGGAATCGCAACCCGCAGTTGCAATAACGGCTCCTGGTCAGGATGGTCGACTTGTGCAGGCGAAGGCGAGTGCCTGACCGAGTCGGTGCAGGACTGCGGAAGCGGCGGTGTGAAAGTCTGCAACGCCTGCCATTGGGGGCTCTGTCGGCTTCCGGCAAGCTCCGGGTCGTCCACGCTCCCCACTTTTTCGTCCACGACCACTGTCACTGTCACCAGCACGATCGCCACTGTGCCTTCCTTCACGACGTCGGTCCCGGTCTTGGGAGGCGAGGTTCAGGTGACGTTCAGTTCGAGCACGGTCGTGACCGTTCCCGGCACCACGTCGACCGTAGCGATCAGCGTTGTGCAGCCAAGCTCCATAATATCGCCGCCCATCTCCGGAGCGAGTATTGCGCTTGCAGGGTTGACGGCGTCCCAGGTGGTTCCCATAGGACCTGTCTATGAGCTCAAACCGGCTGGAGCGACGTTCTCACCTCCGATCTCGATCGTGCTCCCACGATTTGGTGCGCCCTGCACCACCCAGCTCGGAGTCTGGTACTGCAGCGGCGCAGCTCAAGCAACTAAGTGCGAGTGGCTGGACGGCCAATGCGAGGGAGACGGTTTCCGCATAAGCGTTTCCCACTTCAGCTCCGCCACGATCGGACGCACAGTGTACGAAATCACCGACGGCGGGACATCGGACTCTGGAGTCTCCGAGGCTGGCCCGGTCGACTCGGGCGTGAGCGATGCCCGCGTGTTGGACGCAACGGCGAGCGATGCCAATGCGTCGGACGCAACGGCGAGCGATGCGATGCCGGCTGATGGCGCAACCGCCGATAGCTCGGTCTCGGATGCCGCGCCGGTGGACTCCGGCGCTCGCGACGGCGGGGTCACGGATGCTTCCTTGTCGGACGCAGCGTTGGCCGATGCGGTCGCGGATGCACCGACACACGATGCCATCGCTCCCTCGGATGCCGCCCGCGAGGCCTCGCTGGACGGCTCCTCGGCGGACAGTCCGTCGGCTCCGTCACAGTCCGACAGCGCCTCGGACGCGGCGGAACGGGGACCTTCGCCCGCTGCCGCGACTGGCGACAGCCAGGGGTGCGGTGTCGCGAGGAGTCCGAGTAGCGGAGCGGCCTGGCTTGGCGCCGTGTTCGCCTTCGTGGCGGTGCTCGCACGACGGAGAGGCCGCGCGTCCAAAAACGCGGTCTGATCCAAGCGCACATCTTTCCCTGGGAACCTCGCGGTGCCGCCCTCGCGGCGCCGTTCGGTTCTCGGAGCTTCTTGTCGTAGTGCCTGGATTGGACTACCCGATCTGCCGCGATCGTAACTGATTAGCGGCTCCCTCCTTCCGAAATCCCGCCTGTGGCAACAACAGCGTGCTGCCCTCCAGAAAACTACGTCATCGTTCGGCCCGACGGCACCACTGCTGCCGAACGCTTCTTCGGCCGCAAGCCCCGCGACTTGTTCGAGCACCTCGTCGGCGCCCCGCCGAGGTCTCCCGTTCGTTGTGGCCGGAAACCCGTGTCAGCATGCTACCTACCCATGTTCTCCTACCCATTTTGGATTTTTCGCTCGTACGGCTTGACCTGCTCGCTGCTGTGCCGTTACGTACTCGTTAATCGGCCGCCGACAAAAATGGGGTGAACCCCGCGCACTTGGGCCATGAGGGCACGGAGATTGGCCGCAGGGTGCCAGCGCCCGTGTTTGCCGAGTACCGGTTTTTGATCGTTTGTCCCTTTGACCTTTTTCCCCACGGCTCGAGGAGCTCGCTGTTCGAGCCGTGGGACCCGTCTTCTAAGCGTGAGGCCTGGGTCGCCGGTGTCGGACCCGCC
>CAITRH010000495.1 GCA_903894755.1 uncultured delta proteobacterium | reverse complement strand
CGGGGGCGCGACCATCTTTGGGCTGTCCGCGGGGGGCAGCAGCGGGTCGGTGGTCGAGACGGTGCAAAAAGAGGGGAACGCGCAGGCCTGCGAGCGGGCGCAGACCGAGGAGAAAGAGACGTCGGCCTGCGGTGTCCCGCTCCGTCTCGGGCTGCTGCGCCTCGACCAGGTACAACCCGTACAGCCGCCCCCTGTACCGCAGCCCACTTCCGTTCCCGAGCCGCCGCCGCCTCCGAGGCCCACGTTGTCCGAGCCGAGTCCCCGCGTGCCCATCGCGTCCGGGTGCCCTTCCGACATGGTCGCCATCCCGGGGGGCACGTTCCAAATGGGGTCCAACGACGGTGATGCCGACGAGAAGCCGGTGCACTCGGTGAGCGTCCGCCCCTTTTGTATGGACCGGACTGAGGTCACCGTCGGCGCCTACCGGAGCTGCGGCTCGTGCAGCGCGCCCAATACTACCCAGTACTGCAATTGGGGGCAGAGCGGCCGCGACAACCATCCGATCAACTGCGTGGACTGGAACCAAGCGACCTCCTATTGTTCCGGCGTCGGCAAGCGCCTTCCCACGGAAGAAGAGTGGGAATACGCTGCCCGGGGGACCAGCAGCCGCAACTATCCCTGGGGCAACGCCGCACCCGCCAGCCAGTTGTGCTGGAACGGGGAAGGGAACGACCTTGGAAAAGGCAATCGTAAGAGCACCTGCCCGGTAGGGTCCTACGCGGCGGGACGAAGTCCTTTTGGACTGGAAGACATGGCTGGCAACGTCTGGGAATGGACATCAAGTCCCTACTGTTCATACCCCGGCAAGAGCTGTACCAGCAGCGACCGCGTCAATCGTGGCGGCAGCTGGCACTATGACTACCCCGCGTGGGTCCGGGCGTCGCACCGCTACTACAACGCCCCCTCGTACCGCTACATCTACGTCGGGTTCCGTTGTCTGCGAGCTGATTAACCTTTGTTTATTTTTTTCTTTCCCTTGATCCCGAGTCACGGTGGAAGGGATCGAGGGTCTGGGAGGACGCGCGCGAAGCGCGCCGAAAAATTTTTCATAGGTTGTATGTAGTGGACAGACTGCCGTAGGTCAAGGCGTTTCTGTTGCAAAAGCGGTGTTATTTGCTGCGTGGGGGTGGACGGGCTGTCGCATGCGGGGGACTCAAGGGCGTCAATCTGACCGACAAGCCTGGTTGGGGCACCGGAGGTTCAAATGAGGCCAGCTTTGCACACGACCATGCAGTCACGTTGGACTGCTTCCTCTGCTCAAGCTGTGAAGACAGTGCGCAGGGGCGGACCGCCGGCTCATAGGTTAGCTGTTCCCCCCTTCCCAGCCCTTACACGCCATGGCATACGACCTCCATGCGGAGCCGTGTCGTTAGCATTACGGATCTACGGACCCATCTGAGCGCGCACCTTGCGCGTGTTCGTAGCGGGGAGGAAATCGTGGTTCGCGATCAGCTCGCGCCAATAGCCAAGATCGTTCCGCTCCCAAGGATGGAGGGCCCCCCCGACGAGGTCGACCTCGCGACCGAGGGCAAGGTGCGACTTCCCCAGAAGATGCTCGCGGCGTCTTTTTGGAGGTCGTCCGGACCGCGTGTCGACACCGATCGGGCCCTGGAGATCTTGCGTGAAGAGCGTGACGGGCGCTGAGAGGGCGTTTTGGGACTCGAGTGGCATCGTTCTTCTTTGCGCTAACCAGCGGAGCACCGCGATTGCGCGACGAATTCGGATTCAGACAGGGGCTATGGCCATCTGGTGGGGGACCCCCCTTGAGGTGCAGAGTGCATTTCATCGCCTCCGCCGGGAACGCTTCCTGTCTCAGGCCGAGCTGGCGATTGCGCTGAAAAGGCTCTCGTTCATTAGCGACGCGGCCCTTGAGGTCTCGCCGTCGGAGTCCGTCCGCGATCTCGCCGCGTCCCTCCTCGCGGAGCATGATCTGCGCGCAGCGGACGGGCTTCAGCTCGCTGCGGCCCTCGTCCTTTGCCGCGAACACCCTCGAAACCGCGCGTTCATTTGTTTCGACGCAAAGCTGGCCGACGCCGCCAACGCCGCCGGGTTCTCCGTCTTGCCGGCGACATTGACACCGTGAGATTGCGCAAGGCCATCGATGTCCGCGAGTCTCACCGACGCCCGAGGTTCGGTGCATGCCGTCCGGATCGCGATCGCAACGTCGAGATCACCCGAGACAGGGGGACCCTTACGGCACCGCCCCCGCCACGTCCTCGGCCGTCGCTCCGGTGGGCGCCACCCAAAGCAGTTTCCCTCCAGGACCCAGCACCAGCGTTGCAGGAAGCGACGTCACCCCGGCTTCCTTCTTGGCGCTCTCGCCTCGGTCGATCAAGAACGGCGCCCGCACGCCCCAGGACGCCAGCACCCCGCGCGCCTCCTCCGTCGACTCGCCCGCGGAAAGAACCCCCACGAGCACCAACTCGGCCCCTTTCGCCCGCAACTCGCCTTGCTTGGCCACCAGCGCCGGCACGCCCGTCCGGCAAGGACCGCAGCTCGGCGCCCAAAAATCCACCACCGTCGCCCTCGCCTCCGGGGACGGGACGCTCACCAGTGCTCCCGAATCCGAGGGGAGCGACAACGACACGGATTGCCCCAGCATCGGGTGCTGGGCCGTGGAACGCGGCGTATGTCCGCAGGCGGAAACGAGGGCAAACAGGCAAAGGAAACGACGCATGGGAGAAAAGTACCATCGTGGTCTCCCCATGGGCAACGCGATTTCGCCACGTAGGCCGCTTCGCCTTCGGATATCGTCGCGCCCATGATCCTCCCTGCGTTGCGTTGCGTTTCCCTCGGGCTTCTGGTCCTTCCGTGGGCGTGCGGTCCGGACGCGAAAGGGCTCGATATGACCACGGGCAAGGCGTTCGAAGGGATCCAGTGCAGCGCCGTGCGTCCGCAGACCGAGCCCGGTGTGTCCGCCGGGAACCACCTGGGACGCCACCTTTCACGGTGGCACCTGCGTCCTCACCCCCCTCGAAG
Organism: uncultured delta proteobacterium; assembly: GCA_903894755.1. GTDB lineage: Bacteria > Myxococcota_A > Polyangia > Polyangiales > Polyangiaceae > CAITRH01. Next base: position 851 of record CAITRH010000495.1, on the reverse strand, counting down.
ACGTTTCCGGTCAGTCCCCCTGCCAAGTGGCACTCAATCCACTGATTGTCGAGTGGCCCGGCTTGAGCAAAACCGAGCTGGAAACTGCGAGCCAACAAGGGATCGTCATTGTCAGCTACGTCGGTTGCATCCTGAAGGTGCTCACGGGCTGCCAGGCCCCAGGGACCTACGAGCTGAAGAAAAGCGCCTCCAACCACGACTTCTTCGACATCGAAGACGAGGCGGAGCTCTACGCACGTCTTCCCCTCGGTGTTGCATCGCTCAAGGGCGAGCTGGCGCAGGGACGTAAAGTGTCGCTCGAGTACGTCTCCGTTGGACAGCGCGTTGCGGTGAAGCCGCCAGTCACGCTGGTGGGGACCTGCGCTGGTGCAACGCATTATGTCCGCTCGGTGACCGTGGGGGCGTACAAGCTCGAGACAAGAGCCAAGGGGCAGCTGACAGCGGGCGCCGATGTCGGCGGTGCTGTAGGAGGCGTAAAGCGCGAGCAGGAAGTGCGACTTCGAGGCCAGGGGGACGTGTCCAAGTGCAAGAGCGGCAAGGGGAGCGCGGACGACTGCGGTGCGTTGCTGCAACTGGGGCTCACGCCACTGTGAAGCAGCCACTAGGCAACGACAGCGGGCTTCGGCGAGGGGCTCGGAGTAGCCGAGCTGATTAACCTTTGTTTATTAATTTCTTTCCCTTGATCCCGAGTTAAGGTGGAAGGGATCGAGGGTCTGGGAGGACGCGCGCGAAGCGCGCCGAAAAATCTTTCATAGGTTGTATGTAGTGGACAGACTGCCGTAGGTCAAGGCGTTTCTGTTGCAAAAGCGGTGTTATTTGCTGCGTGGGGGTGGACGGGCTGTCGCATGCGG
>CAITRH010000494.1 GCA_903894755.1 uncultured delta proteobacterium | reverse complement strand
GCTCGAAGACGATCGTCCTTGCCCGCATGGGCAAGGAGGATGTCGAGGGAGAGGGGGTTGGGGGTGAGGTCTGCGCGAAATTGGGGCGCGGAAGCGGTGGATCGGACCTGCGGTTCTCAAGATGGGTTTGGTTTAGATGTCGTCCGAAAAGCCCAGTCACGCAGCTATTTGGACGAGTTCTAGCGGAGAGTCGACAGTCGGTCGGCGTGTTCCAGGTAGTATCCGTGGTATTCCTCATCTGACCAGAAACGCATCGGCCCTACCGGGTCTTTCCCCACCGACACCTTGCGCAACGTGAGCGGATTGCTCGGCCAATGCGTGACATCGAAGTGATCGAAGCCCTCGAGCACGCCAAAGCTGTTCCACTTGCCGCGCTGCGGCGTTCCGGTGAACTTCACCACAGTCGAGCCGGAAGGGCCCGCCATGCTTGTCGTGTTGACCACGCAGTCGTTGGCATGCCAGCTCTGGTCCTTCCCATAATTGCCCATTGCACCAAGGCCGCAGAACAGTCCCACCAGCATGTTGGCGGAAGCGTAAGGAAGATCCACTGTACCCACAGTGTACGTCGCTCGCGTCGCCTGCGAGAAGTAATAGACGTTCGACCAGGTGTTGACCCACGCGTTTTCCTCTGAAGCTCCCTCGCGGCTCAGACTCCACAAGCTGATATCCTTGTTGCTCGAGACATTCCACACCTTGGAGGCCATCACGCGGTCGCGGTAACTAAGGAACTTCTCCCCTTCGTTCCTCTTGAGTCCCCACTGCTCGAACTTGAAGTTGTAGAGGGAATTGTTTTCATCCGCCACTCCCACAAAGGCCGCCACACCTGCCACCAGGTTCTTGATCATGGGCACGTAGTTGGTCGCTACGTTGGTCAGGGTCGTGCCGTTGAGCGACGCCGAAATGGCCGTGACGCTCTTGACCCATCCCGTTTTGACGCCGCCAAAGAGCCCAGGTTCCAGAGGAGCCCCGTCCGCCTCGAGCAGGTGCACCAGCATCTTTGTCGTCTGACCGCCCATACTGTGTCCCATCAGGTGCACTGGATGGCGCGCGTCCCACTGTGGATAGAGGGCCTCGGGAAATCCCGCAGTACTAGGGTCCGCCGGAGTGTGCCAGCACTTGACAACATCGGGACGTCCTCGGTAGTGGCCAAACTTCTCGCTGTGGCTGTGGCCATAGTCGACACAGCCACCTTTGATCTGGTAGTACAGTTCGATAGCGCGGTCCCAGTTGGAACTGAAGGGACCTACGACAGCGGTCTTGGTGACATGTCCTTGGTTTGTAAGGTACTCGCCGAGGTCTTCCATTCCTCCCCAGTAGCGGAAACCGAGGGCCTCATCGGGGCCGAAGCCGGCAAACCCATGGACCAAGATGATCGGTGCAGTTGCCGCTGTTTCACTCTCTGATGTCGCTTCTTCCGTATTGCCATCCGAGGCTCCCGTGCAACCACTGAACGCCAAAGCCATTGTCGCAACTGCACCCAGACACATCGTGCGCTTCATCGAAATCCTCCTTGCCGACTCTGCGGGATCCTTTTGCAGCTCTCGGGCCAGGCCATGAAAACGGGAAAAGGCCGAGAAACCTTCAGTCAGGTTGCGCAACATGAGCCGCTTGCGCAGGAACTTGCTCAAGTCGCGCGTCCGGCGACACAAAGGTCGGACCCTGGCGGCGGTGCGGTCGGACCCTGGCGGCGGTGCGGTCGGACCAAGGAAACGGTGCGGTCGGACCCTGGCGGCGGTGCGGTCGGACCAAGGAGGCGGCCGGCCCGAGCGCCGATGCGGTATGGCCCGGGAGCGGGAATGGTGACCAGACGCCAAATAGCCTGCTACGTTCGACCCATGCCGAGTCCAGACCACAACACCATCTTCTGCCAGATTACCATTGCCTGCCAGCAGGTCTTTGCCAATGGGGGCGACCAATGAGCGAGCTGACCCTTCGAACGATGTCTCGAGCCGAGGTCCACGACCTGCTGCATTGGGCCGCACGCGAGGGATGGAACCCTGGGTTGCACGATGCCGACGCGTTCTGGGCGACCGATCCGGAAGGCTTCATTGCGGCCACGATGGACGGGAAACCTATTGGTGGAGGCTCCATTGTGTCGTACGACGGCCAGTTCGGGTTCATGGGGCTCTTCATTGTGGCGCCCGAGCACCGAAGGCAAGGCATTGGCTCAAGACTCTGGGAGGCGCGCAAGAACATGCTTTTAGGACGTCTTCGCCCCGGTGCAGCCATTGGCATGGACGGTGTGTTTGCAATGCAGTCCTATTATGCGCGAGGCGGGTTTCAGTTTTCTCACCGCAACGTTCGATTCGAGGCGGTGGGGCAACGTGGACGTGCACACCCGAACGTTGTGCCGCTGACCGAGGTCCCTTTCGAGCGCGTCGTGGAGCTCGACGCAGCCTGTTTTGTTGCGCCTCGCAGGCACTTTCTCGAGGCGTGGCTGACCCTTCCGCAACATTGGGCCTTGGGCTACGTTGCCAACGGCGTGTTGTGCGGCTTCGGGGTACTTCGCAGGTGCCACAAGGGGTTCAAGATCGGGCCTCTGTTTGCCAACGACGGGGACATTGCAGAGGCGCTTTACGGGGCCTTGGCCGATGGGGCCGAGGGCGAGCCGGTGTTTCTCGACGTGCCGGAGATCAATGCACACGCGCTGCGTCTCGTGGCCGCGCACGGGATGAAAGAGGTGTTCGGGTGTGCTCGAATGTACCTTGGTCCTGCCCCTGCAATTGCGTACGACCGCATTTTCGGAGTGACCACCTTCGAGCTTGGCTAAACCAAACCCATCTTGAAAACCGCAACTTCGTCGCGGGCGATCCCGAGGACCTCACCCCCGCACGATCCGGTGCGTTCACAAGGTCCCCCTCCCCATCGATGGGGAGGGGGCGCTGTGAAAGGGCGAAATAGCGAGGG
>CAITRH010000493.1 GCA_903894755.1 uncultured delta proteobacterium | reverse complement strand
GCACGATCGCTCGCGATCGCTCCATGTCGCTCGCCGATCGCTCGTCCCCCGCCTACCTATCGAAACTCCCACTGGAATTTCGTGACCCCTCCACATGGGTATCTTTGCGATCGCTCCATGTCGCTCGCCGATCGCTCCATGTCGCTGGAGGATCGCTCCATGTCGCTCGGCAGGCTCCATTGTGTCGTCGTCGGCGCCACGGTGGGCCCGACGAAAAGGAACCATGGGACTTGTTCACATCATCCGACAGGTCGAGAAGCAGGCTCGCGCGCATGACTCCGTATACGATGCGGCTCGGGAAACCAATCCCGGACTGGCGCCGTATCCCACCCTCCAACTCGCCTGTCATGAATTGGGTCGTTCGCTGAAGCAGCCATCGGAGGCCCGGAATGCGATGATTCTCGCCTTCGTCGCCGAACAGAATCGCCAACCGCACGCGCTCTGGCAGGCCCTTCTAGTCCGCGCCTTCGAGCCCATGCTTCGCCGCATTCGCGCGGGCCTCCGTGGCGAGGAAGAGGCCGACCAGCGGGTCCTGATGGCTTTCTTGGAGGTCGTCGATCACCTGCCGCCGATCCACGACTTCCCTAAGGTGTCCGTGTACTTGCGTGTTGCAACGGAGCGGACCGTGTTTCGGGAAGTAAACGAGGCACGCAGGGAGGCACCGCTCGAGCCCCTCGAGGCCGCGTGCGACGTCGCGTGCCCGGGCGATCCGGAACAGATGTGGATCCAGTGGCTCGATCTCCGCACGGCGCTCGAGGCCGAGCCCAACGCCCACGAGATCGCCCAGGTCTTGCGCGCGACGCTATGCGAGGGAGAGTCGCTCGAATTCTATGTTGCGAGGGCGTATCTGGAGGCAGGAGCCATCGAGCACCGACGCGTCTACCGGCGGCTTCAGCACCAACGAGGCCGTTTGCTAGGGCGACTTCGGTCCAAACCTATCGACGGTATGGACGCTTTCGCCTGTACTCAGGACACGGATGAAAAATCGACAGGGGCGTCGTAAAAGGGCCCCCTCCCGCGCTCCTTCTCTCTGTGCAAGGACACATCTGACCAAGGCCCCCGCAGGGCCAGCGGAGCTCTGTGTCCATCAACCGGTGAGGTAGCTATGGACAATGCATGGGATCGCGCAAAGCAACTGAGCGATAAACACGCGAGCGCTGGGGGAATCTTCGTGCGCCTTGCCAACGACGGCGACACGGTGGTCGGCGCCTTCTGTGGGGAACCTGACTCCCGAGAGGTCCACTGGACCGGCGACATGTATGCGGACTGCTCCGGTTCGAAATGCCGTCATTGCACCGGCAAGAACCGGCCGTCGCTGCGGGTCTCCCTCAACTTCTGGGTGGTTGCCGACAACGCGATGAAGGTGATCCAAGGTGGATCTATGTGGTTCCGCGACGTTCTGGCGGTGCGCGACAAGTACGGCCTGGACAAGTGGACTTTCGAAATCAAGCGCGTGGGCAAACCCAAGGATCCGAAAACAAAGTACGTGATCCTGCCCGACGAGCTCATTGACGACAGCATGCGCAAGAGGATCGCTGGCTGCCCCCTTCACGACCTTGTGGAGTTCGGGCGCCGCGATGCGTACGAGCCGCCGGAAGCTGCTCCGGTGGGAACCAATGTGGACGAGACCGCCGCGAAGGCACTCCTTGATGAGCTGCGCGCCCTTCCGAGGGCAGCGGTCGAAGAGTTCTTCTCGACCTTTCGCATTGCTCGGCTGCGCGACCTGAAGGCGACGGACCTGTCCGAAGCGCAGGCCTACGTGGCACACCTCGTAGGAGAATCGGCCGTCCCGTTCTGAAGTCGCCCGAGTTTGCAAGCACGCGCCGCAGTGAACTACCTGGGAAATATCTGTCCAAGCCGGTGGTATTGGTACCGTGACAGTGAGGGAGCGGTGAAGCTCTCCAAGCCGGCCTAACCGCTCCCTCACGGTCGCGGTGCTT
>CAITRH010000492.1 GCA_903894755.1 uncultured delta proteobacterium | reverse complement strand
CTCATGGGTGACCGAAAGGCCCCGAGAAGGGGGCCGCCCAGGAGGGCTCACTGGAGCCGCTCATGGGTGACCGAAAGGCCCCGAGAAGGGGGCCGCCCAGGAGGGCTCACTGGAGCCGCTCATCCTGCACCGTCCCGTTGTTGGGCGCGGGACGCCGCTGTTTTGTGTTTTTTGTTTCGCCCTTCAGGACCTGCCAGGTGGTGAGTGGGGAGTTTCCAGGCAGGGCGGGGCGATGTGCGTTGATTGCCAGCCCCGAAGGGGCGATACAACTAAGCTCGGGGCTGGCCCCGGGTAGCGGGTGATCGCGGTCGGTCCCCGTGACGGTCGGTCCCCGTGACGGTCGGTCCCCGTGACGGTCGGTCCCCGTGACTTAGCGGGCCGTTGTTGGCTTAAGCCCCGCGCGCACCCAAGGCTCGCCCCGCCGCCAGCAGTGCGCCACTCGTGAGAAACACCGCTACAGCCCCCACCACCAACACATGTGGCGCACGAAGCATCGCGGCCACCCCTTGATCCATCACCCCACCTAGCGAAACCCCATCCCGTGGCCCTAGCCCCACGAAAGCTAAGGACGCTTCACTCACCACCACCGCGGCTCCACTCGCTCCTAGCTGTACCCCCACCACCCCAAACAGATTGGGCACAATGTGACGTAGCAGTATTGCGAAATGTCCCGCCCCAAGGGCACTGCTCGCCTCCACGAACGCGGCCTCCCGCAATACCCTCGCCTGAGACAACGCCAGCCTCGCAAAGGGGGCCCACGCCGTGAGCGCAAACACCACCCCTAAGTGTGTCCGCGTCGGTACCCGCACCGCCGAAAGAACAGCGAGCGCCAATAGAAACGTAGGAAACGCCTGGATCAAATCACACGCCCGTCCCACCGCTCGCTCCGAATACCCTCGCAACAGTGCGGCCCCTGCACCAAGCGGAGTCCCCACCACAAGTCCAAACAGCGCAACCACCACCGCCAACGCCAACGCACGCACCTCCGCATGCGCCACCAACGCAAAGAGATCCACCCCAGCCTCCCCGCAGCCAAACGGACTCCCCCAAGAAGGCGACTCCCACGCCCTCGAGGGCTCCAAACGTGACGGCGACGCCCGGTACAGCCAACACGTCAGCGCACTCACCAACGTCAGAAGCCCCAGCGGAACCAAACGTAACACTCACCCCCCCTTTCGTACCCGCGGATCCACCAGCGCGTGTACCAGCACCGCCACCCCCTGCGTGCCTACGAAAAGAAGCCCCGACGCGATCACCGCCCCCTCGAGCACCGGCAGGTCCCTCGACGCGTACGCCTCGAGGATCAGCGAGCCGAGCCCAGGACGTTCGAAAAGACGTTCGAGCACCACGGCTCCTCCTAGAAGCGCCCCAAGTTGCGTGGCCACTACCGTGACAACCGGACCAAACACCGCGGGAAGCGCATGAAGCAACCACACCCGCAGCGCACTCGCCCCCTTGGCCCGCGCCACCATCAAAAACTGCGATCGTCCAACCTCCGTGAACGCCGCTTGGGTCATCCGCCCCACTTGGGCCCCGAGCGGAATCGCAAGCAAGCTCGACGCAAACAAGAGCCCCGCGAAGCCCTCGTCCGGATCGCCAGGCAGCGGCACGAGACGCCACCTCGCGGCAAGAAAGTACGTCACAAGAGGAGCAAAGGTCAGCAGAGGAGCCGATGCGACCAGCAGCAGCGCGCGTTCGATCAGGCGTCGACGTGTCCCTAGCCACGGTCCCATGGCGAGCACCGCGGTCCCCACACCTCCGACGGCGCCCAGAAGCACGCCAAGGCCGGCGAGCCCTGCGGTCGGCCCCAGCGACTCCCGCACCCGCGTCATCGCTTGGACCCCGGGACGACGAAGTGACTCCCCCAGATCGAGCACGGCGAGTCCCCTCAGAAACCGCCCGTATTGCGTGACCAAGGGCTCGTCGAAATGCAGCCGTCGTCTCAGTGCGGCCACCTCTTCGCCGCTCGCCTGGTCGCCCAACACGAGCAACGCTGGGTCGCCTGGAACCACGCGAAGAGCGAAGAACACCAGGGACGCGAGCACCAGAAGGACCCCCGCGGATTCGAACAACCGCGCGGCCACCACCGCGACCACCGTCCGAAGGGCGGTCAGCGCGATCACCTCGCGTCGGCCCCCGCGTCGACGTCGTTTCCGCCATCGACTCCGGCATCGCTTCCGGCATCGACTGCGGCGTCAACTCCGGCATCAACGGTGCGCGTGGCGGCGTCGATGGGAGGGACCGCAGGGCCGGCGGTCTGGCATACGGCGGCGTCGGGAGTGTCGTCGACGCGGGCACCTGGGACAGCGATGCAGACCCGTTTGACTTGGTTGTTGTCGAGGATCATCGCGTTCCACGGCGCGGCTAGAGGGTCCTCGCATGTGTACCCGCCTCGACATTCCGAGTTGCCGCTGCAACTGGCCATGCAGAAACTTCGTCCCGTGCGGGATGGCGATCGGTCGTCGTAGCCACATCCCTGGATGCTCGGGTGAAAGAGCACGCAGGTCGCGTAATCGGGGCAGCTATTGCCGGCGCAGTTGAAGATCGTGCAGTAGCCGCCGGGCTGGGACGTGTCACAGAGGCGGTCACCACGGAGCGAGCAATCGGTTGACAACGTGCATTTGTCGCCGATGGACGGGGTACAGCCCGCCGCACAAAACGCGAAAACCAGTGCGTAAAGACCTCTGGGCAAAAGTCGAATCTCCCTATCGCGCGAGACGTGTACCGTCCCGCCCCTCATCGCTGCAAGCTCCTTCCGATCGTGCTGACGAAGTGATAGAGGCTACGTCCTATTCAGAGGAGCCGACCATGGCCACGTATATCACGTCCGACTGCATAAACTGCGGCGCTTGCGAGCCCGAGTGTCCCAACGAAGCGATCCGAGAGGGAGACGAAGCGTACATCATCGATCCCGAGCTCTGCACCGAGTGCGTTGGGTTCCACGAGACAGAGGCTTGTCAGGCGGTATGTCCCGTCGAGTGTTGCCTTCCCGATCCGAAGCACCTGGAGGTCGAAAAGGATCTCCTGGCGCGGGCGATGAAATTCCATCCGAACGATGCGGATCTAAAGAAAGCCGCAGCATCGAACCAGTTCCCATCGCGGTTTCGCAAGTAGACCGTGCCGCGCCTTCTTGTGCTTTCGACGGCGCTTTGCGTCGGATGCGCGGGGGGCAGTCCTCTTCTTCATCCTGCTCAAGTCCTTCCATCCGGTGAGGTCCGCGCCGTTGCGGGGGCGAGCGGACGGGTGGCGACGGGAGCTCTCGCCGACGCGCTTCGCAAGGCACGTCAAGAGGGTTTTGCGACACCTGCGACGACCAGTTACGCCGAAGGGGCGCTGGTGGCCGCGGCGGTGGCTCCCGGGATCGCGCCTGCGGCAGGAGCGCGCGTGGGGGTGGGATCCGGGTTCGAAGGCGGCATTGGATACACGGGGCGTGGGGCACGGATCGACCTTCGGCATGCGTTTGCATCGGGCGGGTTTGCGTTTTCGGCGGGGGTTGGGGTCTCCGTTCCGTTCTACGGAAGGAGCATGGAGAGCCTGCTGCCGGGCGTCGATGTCGGTCAGCTTCACGGGTACGGCGCCGATGTTCCGCTGCTCGTGGGATGGGCGAGCCAAGCGGGGCTCTACACGTTTTGGGCGGGGGCGCGAGGGGGCTACGAGCACGTGGTGATCGAGCGTCTTTCGAGCGAGCCCAAAGACTCGGGGCTGTCGCCGTCGCCTGTCGGACTGACGGCAGACCGGGTGTGGGGAGGAGCGCTCGTGGGATTTGCGGTGGGGTTTCGGCGTCTCCACGTGGCCTTCGAGGTGGAGGCGGACTACCAGACGCTTCGAGGCAACTACGCTGGAAGAGCGGCGCGACTCGAGGGGGTTTCCCTGACTCCGTCGTCGGCCCTTTGGTGGAGGTTCTGACCCCTTTGGCCCTGAGGGGTCATGGCCTCGAGGATAGTGCGGCCTCGAGTTCGGCCACGCGGCGAAGTGCCGCGGGAAGACTGGCGATGCGGACGCGGGGGTCAATGGACTAACACCAGTTCAGGTGGTGGGTTTGAGCGATGTCGTGTCCATTTCGGCAGGCTCCCTTTCCACATGTGCGGTTAAAGGTGACCTCTCCGTGGCATGCTGGGCGCCGGGGGGCACGCCCGAAGCGGTTGCCGATTTGAGCAACGTCGCGGGGGTTTCCGTTGGAGGTTCCCATTGGTGTGCAGTTACGAAGGGGGGGAATGTGGTTTGCTGGGGAGACAATTCCTCAGGTCAGATTGGAAGCGGGGATCCGGCTCAAACACGGGCAACCGTTCCGGGCATCACCGATGCAGTGGCTGTTGCGACGGGAAACGGTCACTCTTGCGCGCTCAAGAAAGATCAATCGATCGTTTGTTGGGGAGACAATTCCTACGGACAGCTCGGAAGCGGGACCCAGGACAACGGCATGTCCCATCCGTCGCCCGTGCTCGGGATTCTTGCAAAGCAAATTGTGGCACGTGGAAACACCACATGTGCCATCAGCGTAAAGGACGCCCTCTACTGCTGGGGGGATAATGCAGTTCCCGGTGTCAACACGGTTGTCCCCCTCTTGGTGGAGAACAAGGTTAGCTGGATTGCCATTGGGACATCCTACAACCCTACCGTTTGTCGGGCGATGCAGGACGGACTTATTCAATGCTTGGGTGACGGTGTGTGGGGCGCTCTGGGTGACGGCATCGAGCGTGCACCAGGAACGCTGACCGTTGTGACCGAGCTCTCCGATGTTCAGTCCGTTTCCGCGGGAGGGGCTCACACCTGCGCAGTCCATAACGGTGGCGCCGTAGGGTGCTGGGGGGCGAACTCCAGTGGGCAAATTGGGGATGGGAGCGGGCAGAACCAGGTGAAGCCTGTCGCAGTCGCAGGCCTTACCGAAGCAAAGTCCGTTTCGTGCGGAGGTTCGCACACTTGTGCGGTGAAGCAGAGCGGATCGGTGGTCTGCTGGGGATACAATGGGTACGGTCAGCTTGGTGTTGGAGGCGGAGAAGTGGAAGGCGGCACCATGTATTCCTCGCCAACACCGGTTCCCGTGAAGGACCTGACGGACGCGTCGTCCATTTCCACGGGATTATCTCACACTTGTGCGGTGAAGCAGGATGCCTCGGTAGTCTGCTGGGGATCCAATTCGTCCGGTGAGCTTGGGGATGGGAGTGGGATGGCCCAAGACAGGCCCGTCCCTGTGAAAGGTCTTGGCGGCGTGAGGTCCGTGTCGGCAGGGGCTACGCATAGCTGTGCGGTCCAAACGGGTGGGGCCGTTTACTGCTGGGGCTCGAACACGTACGGCGAGCTTGGAGCACTGGTCGGGGATAGTTCAACGATCCCAGTTCGTGTACCGGGTCTAGAAGACGCTCTGTCCGTTTCTGCGGGCGGTTACGTTTCCCTCACCTGTGCCGTCAAGAGCGACCACTCGGTGGTCTGCTGGGGAAGTGGGTTTGGCGTGGCGCCTGTGCCCATAACAGACTGGAGCAGTGTCACTTCCACGTCGGTGGCAGGGCCCGTCTATCCTGTCGGCTGCGCTGTCATGATCGACGGGAGCGTCCGATGTCGTGGTTACGGTTCCAGTGGTCAGGGTTACGGTTCCGACGGTCAGCTTGGCGATGGCACCGGTCAGGACTTCTTGCCGGCCAACCCGCAATCGGCCGTGGTAAGAGGCTTGAACAATGCGTTGTCCGTTGCCGCAGGCGGCTCTCACGTCTGCGCCGTCCGCAGCGACAAATCGGTTGTCTGTTGGGGGGACAATTCGAGTGGCCAGCTTGGCAATGGCAACGCTCAGATGGCTTGGCAGCCGGTGACGGTGAAGATGCCCGCTCTGCCTTGACCGAGGACCGGGCTCCATCACGAGGAAGTCGGGGTTCGGCCCGAGCGCGTCGCTTCCTCCACGGAGCTCGACGTCGCCACGCGGAGCACCCAGCGCTGGAGCGTCGCCACGTCGGTGCAGGCGAGGATCCGCTCGCGAGCGTCATCTGGACAGAGAAGGTCGCGGGCCTCGATCATGGTGAGGAACGCCTGACGCAAGCCGTCGGCGAACGCCTGGTCGACCTTGACCTCCAGGTCCTGCACCATGCCCTTGAGGCGGCCAATGAGCTGGTCGGACCCGAACAGTTCGGCCATGCCGTGGAAGAACCGAAGCTCACCGTGCTCGATCGCGAGGTCGAGGCCGAGGACACGTGAGGCGTACCTCCCGAACTGGGGGATGATTGGCTGGTATTTGCTCGCGCCCGGCGGCAGGCGATAACCCACCACCCGCTGGCGCAGTCGGTCGTAGACGAAGTACTCGGGGATGCCGAGGTGGGCGTAGCGCTCGACGTTCTCTTCGAGGTCCTTCTTGCGGTCGCCGTGGTGCAGGACCTCGAGCACTAGGTCGACCCCCTTGCCCTCGTCGAGGACCACCCACGCCATCCGTTGGTCGTCCACGGGCTCCGCCACGTCGAGGACCGCGAGGACGTCGGGTGTGATGGGGCGCTCGCCGGGGTAGACCACGGCCATTTCTTCGGCGAGGTAGACGACCCTACCGATGGACGCGAAGTGCAGTCCGAGCTTGTCTGCGGCTTGCGATTTGGCCTTCTTGTGGGGCCGTCCCTCGGACATCGCGCTCTCGGGGTCCGTCAGGGTGTCGAGCAGCTCGATCAGCCAGCGCTCGCGGGCCGACAGAGACATGCGGGCCCACTGGTCGGCTTCGGGGGCGATGGGGACCGGCTTGCGCGGAGGCTTTGTGAGGATTGAATGGATTGCCATGTCAAGACGCTAGCAGGTACATCCGCCAGCTTCACCGGGAAAGGGTCGCAACGCCTGGTGGCCCGTGCAATGGAGGTACGGGTTGCACAGCTCGAAGCGTGGCGACGAGACCGAGCGTGTTGCGGATGGGTCCCGTCGCTGCGGTCCGAGCCTGCGAAGGAGCTGCAGGCGGAGGGGGAACGCCTGGAGGTTGCAGTGGCGAAAGGGGATGCAGCCCTAGTAGCTCGCGGCGGAAGTCCTTGGACACTCACGACCTGCTACCCAGGGTTGCCCACCCTGCCGCGCCCCAATTTCGCGTAGACCTCACCCCCAACCCCCTCTCCCTCGACATCCTCCTTGCCCATGCGGGCAAGGACG
>CAITRH010000491.1 GCA_903894755.1 uncultured delta proteobacterium | reverse complement strand
CGTCCTTGCCCGCATGGGCAAGGAGGATGTCGAGGGAGAGGGGGTTGGGGGTGAGGTCTGCGCGAAATTGGGGCGCGGAAGCGATGGGTTTGGTTTAGGAGCTCCACCTAACGTTGTGCCATGCTCGATGTCATGGGTCCCCAACCCCCGAGCCCCCTCAACAGCCAGCAATGCGGCTTTTTCCTTCGCGGGATCATCGAGTCGTCCACCGACCTCGTTGCGGCCGTAGACACCAGCCTGCGCGTGGTGGTTGCCAATCGAGCGTTCCGCACCGAGCTTCGAGACCTCTATGGCTCCGATCTTAGTCCCGGGGTCTCGCTTGCGGACGTGGCCTACGATCCTGCACAGCCTCTTTTGGAGGTCTGGAGACGCGCCTTGGCGGGAGACGAGTTCGTGGTTTTCCAGCCCTTCATCGAGCCGAGCGGACGGCGCCGCTACTACGAAATGACTTGCGGCGCTGTCCGCGACGACACGGGGACTATCGTCGGTGCCGTACAGGTCGTGCGGGATCTAAGCGATCGCATGCGTGCTGAAAACGAGCTACGCAGCAGCGAAGAAGAGCTCGCCGAGGTCCAGCGCATCACGAAAATGGGGAGCTATCAGTTCCATGTTGGGAGCGGTCGGCTCACTTGGTCGCGTGAGCTGTATCGAGTCTGGGCCCTTGATCCCTTCGAGCCCCCGCCCGCGCCTTTCCCCAACGTGCAACGCGACGATCAAGCGCGCGTCGAAACCGCCTGGAACGCCGCCGTCACGGAGGGGAAAAGCTTCCAGGTGGAATTTCGTATCCAACGACCCGACGGCCAGGTCAGCGTGTGCCTGGCCCATGGCCGCACGGTCCGAAAGGGGGGCGACGTCGTCCGCATTCACGGCACGGTGCAGGACATCACGGAACGAAAGCGAGTCGAGGGGGAGCTACGCGATAGCCGAGAGCGTCTCAATCTCGCGCTCGAGGCGGCCGACGAGGGGATCTGGGACTGGGATGTCCCGAGCGGCCTGACCTATTTCAGCCCGCGCTATTACGCACTCCTTGGCTACGGCCTGAACGACTTCGAAGCGTCGTACGCGTCCTGGCGCCGCATGGTGCATCCTGACGACGTAGCGCGGGTGGTGGATATCGACCGCCGCTTGTCGCCGTCGACCCCGGACTACAAGATCGATCTGCGGATGCGTGCAAAAGGCGGTGACTGGCGCTGGATGACGGTACGAGGCAAAGCCGTTGCGTGGGATCCGGAGGGACGTCCCGTGCGCGTGGTGGGGACACACACGGATATCGTCGACCGCAAACGCGCCGAGGCGGAGCGCGAGCAACTCATCGCCGAGCTCGAGGCGAAGAACACCGAGATGCAGCGATTTTCGTATGCGGTCTCCCACGATCTGAAGAGCCCGCTCATCACTATCCGCGGGTTCCTTGGGTTTCTACGCGAGGACGTTGCGAAGAACGACTTGGGTCAGTTTGAGAAAGACATCACCCGGGTATCCAAAGCGGTCGAGACGATGTACCAGCTGCTCGATCACCTCCTCGAGCTGTCGAGGATTGGACGTTCGATGCGAGCGTCCGAGGACGTGTCCCTGCGAGAGGTGGCCAACGAGGCTGTGGAGCTGGTGACGGGACGATTGAAGCAACGTGGGGTTACGGTGACGATTGGTTCCGAGCTTCCGGTGGTGCGTGGGGACAGGGGGCAGCTCCGGGCAGCGTTTCAGAACCTGATCGACAACGCGGCGAAGTTCATGGGGAGCCAGCGCGAGCCACGCATCGAGGTGGGCAGCGAGCGTCGTGGCGAGAGCAGCGTACTTTTCGTTCGCGACAACGGGATGGGGATTGACATGCGCTTTCACGAGCAGGTGTTCGGGCTGTTTCACAAGCTCGATCCGAAGAGTGACGGGACCGGCGTCGGCCTTGCGCTGGTCAAGCGCATCATGGAGGCGCATGGCGGTGCGGTGTGGGTGGAATCGGCGGGGCTTGGACGGGGGGCGACCCTCTGCTTTACGCTTGCGGGGGAGTCATGAGTCGACCGAAGCGCAGCGAGATGCGACCGATTCTGCTGATCGAAGACAACGACGACCACGCGGAGCTGATTTCGAGGCTGCTTGACCGCGTAGGGGGCCGCGTCGTGCGGGTTGTCGACGGAGACGAGGCGATGGGCTACCTTGCGGCGAACTCGGCTCGGGATGAACCCCGCGGAAATCCATCGCTTGTGCTCCTCGATCTACGCTTGCCCAAAATGGATGGCATCGCCGTACTCCGGCGACTGAAGGAGTCCGACGAGTGCCGGACGACGCCAGTGATCGTGTTGAGCAGTTCGGCCGAACCATGCGAAGTAGCGCGGGCCTATGCAAACCACGCCAACGGTTACCTGGTGAAGCCCATCGATTTTGACGGGTTTGCTCGCATGCTCGAGGCCGTTGCGAGCTACTGGCTCGATTGGAACGAGTCGACGTGAGCCCTGGAGTCCTATGAAATCGCAGCCACCTTCCGATGCATCCCATGCCGTCCACGTGCTCCTGGTGGAGGACGAAGAGTCGCATGCAGAGCTGATGTTGCGGGCCTTTGCGCACCAAGAACAACGGGTCCATGTGGTGCGGGGGCTGGACGAAGCACGAAGCGCGCTCGGCGTTCTGCCGTTCGACATCGTGATTGCCGACTGGCTGCTTCCCGATGGAAGTGGCCTCGAGCTGATCGATGCGACCGACGGCTCGGCAGACTTGGGGTTTCCCTTGCCGCTGCGTGGTGCGCGCTCCGGATTGGGCGCGAGCTCGGGTGTCTTGCCGGTACTCTTGATCACGAGCCATGGCGACGAGCGTCTCGCGGCCGATGCGATCAAAGCGGGCGCTATCGACTACATCGTCAAGTCTCCCGAGTCTCTTGCCAACATGCCTCATGTCGTCGACCGGGCGCTGCGCGAATGGGAGGTGCGTCGCGCCCATGCAAAGGCCGAGGAGGACCTCCGTCTCGCTCAGATCGTGGTCGACAACAGCCCGACGATCCTGTTTCGGCGTCGCGCCACGGACCGGTGGCCTGTCGCGTTTGTCTCCCGCAACGTGCGTCAGCTCGGCTACTCGGCCAACGAGCTGTTGTCGGACGGTGGCGGCTACCTAGGCCTCATTCACCCTGACGACCGCGATCGCGTGGTCCGCGAGGTGGCCGATTTTGCGGCCGCAGGGCTCGATCGGTTCCAGCAGGAATACCGCCTTCTTACAAAGGACGGGCGCGCGCGTTGGGTGGACGACCGTTCGCGCATCGAGCGGGACGGGCACGGGACGGTCACGCATTTCCAAGCGGTGGTCCTCGACATCAGCGAGCGTAAGGAGGCCGATGACGAGCGACGTCGTCTGGCCTTGGCGGTCGAGCACCTAGCCGAAATGGTGGTGATCACGGCGGTGGATGGTCGGGTGCAGTACGTCAATCCGGCGTTCGAGCGGGTGACGGGGTATCCGAGGGCCGACGTGATGGGACGGGTGCTTGACACCCTGCGTCCAAACGACGGGCATAGCGACTTCAACACGCGTCTTGGGGACACCATGTCATCCGGCGAGGTTTGGTCTGGGCGCACGACCAACACACGCAGGAGCGGCGTTCTGTTCGAAGCGGAGACGACCATTTCGCCGATGCCTGACGCGTCGGGAGCTGTGACGGGCTACGTGGCGGTGATGCGGGATGTGACGCAAGAAGTTGCTCTTGAGCGGCAGGCGCGGCTGGCGCAAAAGATGGAGGCGATCGGCACGTTGGCGGGGGGTGTAGCTCACGACTTCAACAACATTTTGGCCGCACTGCTCGGATACGCGGGGCTAGTGCAGATGGAGCTCGAACCCGACAGCACCTCCTATGCGGATCTTGACGAGGTGATGCGGGCAGGCCAGCGGGCCAAGGATCTAGTGCTTCAGATCCTGACGTTTAGCCATCAGCGCGAAGGGGAAAAGCGGACGCTCAGGGTGCAATTGATCGTCAATGAGGCGCTGAAGCTTTTGCGTGCGTCGCTTCCGAGCACCATCGAGTTCTGCCAGCGTGTGGATCAAAACGCAGGGGTAGTTCTTGCGGACCCGACGCAGATTCACCAGGTCGTGATGAACCTTTGCACCAATGCGGGCCATGCGATGCGGGAGGTCGGCGGGGTGCTCGAAGTGCGTCTCGAGGGGTGCGAGGTGGGGGCGGAGTTCGAGCGGGCGCATGCGGGGCTCGGGGCGGGGGCTTATGTGCGTCTTGTGGTCGCCGACACGGGGCATGGCATCGACCCGGGGACCTTAGCGCGCATTTTCGATCCTTTTTTCACGACCAAGAAGCTCGGGGAGGGGAGCGGAATGGGGCTTTCCATTGTGCACGGCATCGTGACGGCGATGGGGGGAGCGATCGACGTAGAGAGCGAAGTGGGACTGGGAACGTCCTTCACGGTTTATTTCCCGAGGGTACAGGGGCTGGAGGCCGAGCAGCTGAAGTCCGAACCGCCGCTTCCAGGACGAGAGCGGGTACTTTTCGTAGACGACGAAGAAGCTGTTGCGCGTCTTGCCCGGCGGATGCTTACGCCTTTGGGGTACGAGGTAACGGCGGTGACAAGTCCCATCGAGGCGCTCGATTTGATCCAACTGCGCCCGAACGCTTTCGACGTACTGGTGACGGACATGACGATGCCGAAGCTTACGGGCGACAGGCTAAGTCAGCACGTACGCGAAGTTCGTCCAGATATCGCGATAGTTCTGAGCACGGGGCTAGGGGACAGGCCTTCGGAACGTCCGGGCATTGACGGGTGGGTGCGCAAACCGTTTACCGTCTCTGAGCTCACCCATGCGATCCGGCGGGCGGTGGACACACCAACGAAGCGATGATTCCCTTCCTCCTCGGAAGGCACTGGGACAGCAGACCTCGTCGAGCTTGAGGCGGCACGCTTCCTCTCGTGACCGATGCCTGGGCCGCAGTGGACAGTCTAACCCTCGGGGGTTGATCACTGCACACGCAACGGCCCTCCATCGACGCGGTTGTCGTTGTCATTCGGACCGCTCTTGACCTTCATGCGGGTCTCTCCGACGAACAGTCCAAAGTAGATGGTGTAGTTGCCAGGCGTGAAGTTCGGCTCGAGTGCAAACTCGTGCTCGTCTACGAGCAGATCCTCCTTGAGCCACATGTTCATCGGATACTTGCCCCCCATCGGCTTGTGGTCGCCATTGTGCCGGCGACGGTAGCCATCGATATGCAGGAAGGCCTCCCATTCGCCTCCCACGGCTGCAAGCACGCGATAGTAGATCCGCATCGTGTAGCGTCGCCCTGGAGCCACACTTTCAATGGCCTTGCCCGTCAGGTCGGCGATGTCGATCCCGAGTACGAGCAGCCTGTCGTCCATGTTTGCGTTGATCACGCGCTGAGGCTTGGGAGGCGAAGAAAGCAGCATGCGCCCGAGTGGGTTGTCGTTCCCCTCACCTGCAAGGAGCGTCGAAACCGCAAGCAAGATCTGGCTCGAGCGCGCGTCGATCACTGGAAGGTTGGCGCGAGGTTCCGAGGTCTCTCGAAACAGTTGGTTCAGACGTGGGAGCTCCTCGGCTTTGAGCGCAACGAAGCGACGAGACCCCGGTTCCGCTGCAGTAAGCCATCGAAATGCGTTCTGTGCATCGGTATGGGTCGTAGGTGGGCCCCCCGCATAGTAGGCCGCTGTCCTTCCTCCAACCCCCAGCAAAGCAAGCGGCTCTCCAGGCTTCCGAAGACGTCGGTAGGTCTCGAACACCTCCTTGGGCGACACTTGATTGGCGAGCGCAGGATAAAACGAGAAGCACGCCAGTGCCCCCGCACATGCCCCGGCAAATACGAGCCCCGTCGCCCGATGCCGAAGGACATCCCCCAGCGCAGCCAACCCCACGAACAACAAGACCCCAGACGGAAGCGCCAGGACAATGGCCGTGGTCAAGGTCACAGCCCCAGAATAAACCAGCGCGGCTCCTGTCATCACGGGCACCAGCGGTCCAAGAAAGACCACGAGAGCCAAGACCCCAGGATCGCGCCACTCCCCTCGGCGAAGACGGTCCACAAGCGCTCCGAACGGCTCGAGCCCCCTGGCAAACGACCCTGTCGACCACCTGCGGGAGCGATCGAACACGAAGAGCCACAGGTCGCAGGCAAACAGCACCCCAAGAACCACTCCCAAGGGGACCAACGCCAAGAGCCACCACCCATTGAGCGAGGCATCGCGGAGCTGCAGCGACATGTTGCTCACCCAAAGCTGGTTACGCTTTCCTCCGATCCACACCATCAAGGCCGCAAGCCCGGCCCCCCCCACCGTGGCCGCATAGCCAAGCGCAAGAAGACCATCGAACGCGTGGCGCAGTCCCTTGAGCACGTCGCTGTAGGTCTTGGGATCGAACGGAGCTCGTTTGGAGTCCCGCTCGACCCAGGTCAGAAAAGCAACCCCTGCGAAACTTCCTAGCACCACCCACCACAGAAGCAGCGCCTTGGCCTTGAAACTCTCCGGGAACGACGCTCCCACGA
Organism: uncultured delta proteobacterium; assembly: GCA_903894755.1. Taxonomy (GTDB): domain Bacteria; phylum Myxococcota_A; class Polyangia; order Polyangiales; family Polyangiaceae; genus CAITRH01. Next base: position 1,454 of record CAITRH010000491.1, on the reverse strand, counting down.
TCGCATACGCCTGGTAGGCTTTCTCGGGAAGCTCATGGAAATCGTGGTGAAACACCGCTAGTAGAAGCGCGGTCCCCACTCCCACTGCCACCGACGCGTGTGCGCCCCGCTCGAAGTCGCGAAGTGCCACCCCACAAATCGCCGCAATGAGACACGGCCCGACAAACGCCATCGGCTCCGTACGGCTCGCCAAGAAGCCATGGGCTACCAACGCCGCACTCGCACCTACCAATAGCGCTACACGTCCAAGGCTCTCCCGTTCCGCCGCTGCTCCAGTGGGTCCTGTGGGGGGAGCGAACAGCCGACCCGCCGCAAAAGGCAAGAAGGCGCTCCACGGCACGAGCGCATGCCCCACCGTCGCGATGTAGAAGTCAAACGTAGGGTACTTTCCCTGCGGCTTGATGATCGCCCCTACCCATAGGCTAAGGTCCCGAGACGCCGGCGTGGTCAGATAGGGGCGAAGACCCATTCCCAGACATAGCAGCCCGGTGCCAAGAGCCACTGCTCCCACGGCATCCCCAAGCCCGTCGCGCATGGACCCCGACGATGCAACCCGAGACAGTGCCCAGGCTATCCCGACACCGAGGAGCGGCAGCGCCAGTCCAAGGATCCCTCCACGGCTGAAAAAGCCCGCGGCCAATCCCGCTGCAGCCATGGCCAGCCAGGCACCGCGGGCGCGCAGATCGGTCGGTCCACGGTCGTTGCGATCGAAGACAGCCACTGCAAGGCCGCCAAAAGACAACGCCAAGGCGCTCATGGCGCAGATGTCGCCTAGCATGGCCCGCGCTTGCACGAAGTAGAGCGGCATCGACGTCAGCGCCACTGCTGCATAGAGCCCAGCTTTTCGATCGAAAAGGCGCGCCACGAAGGCGTAGGTGGCCCACACACCGAGAAGACCCCAGAGGGCCAACGGGGCCCTTCCTGCCCACTCGTGGAGTCCCAGAAACTTGAAACCCAATGCGATGCTCGAGAACGGAAGCTGGGGACGACCTAGGTCATTCAAGTGAGGAAGGGAGTTGTCGGCGCCGTCCAGTGCGAGCTGCGAGGCGCCGTGGAGATTGAGGGCGATGCGACGCGCCAGATCGGCCACGTTGAGCTCGTAGGGGTCCCACAAGCCACTCTGCGAGAGCGGTGGAAGCGCGAAGAAGAAGACCGCAGGCAGCGCAATAGCCAACCCAAGGGGCCACCAACGTGACTCGGGCTCGTCAGGTTTTACCAGCTCACTCGGCTCCGAGTCGGACTCGGTCGAGAGGGAAGAAAGGGGGTCGGACATGGGCTCTCGTTCGGGGTTGGGCGTCGGCTTCGCGCTGGGCCCATAGCGTCGCTGACGTCAGGTCGCAACCTCGTCGCTCGCGGCGGAAGTCTCTGGCTAAACCCATTTTGAAAAGCGCGCAGACCTCACCCCCCAACCCCCCTCTCCCTCGACATTGTCCTTACCCATTCGGGCAAGGACG
>CAITRH010000490.1 GCA_903894755.1 uncultured delta proteobacterium | reverse complement strand
GCCCATGCGGGCAAGTAAAATCGTCTTCGAGCGAGGGGGGCGGAGAGCCACTTGTACCGCGGTTCCGAGCCCCCTCGCTCGAAGACAATCGTCCTTGCCCGCATGGGCAAGGAGGATGTCGAGGGAGAGGGGGTTGGGGGTGAGGTCTGCGCGAAATTGGGGCGCGGAAGCGGTGGATCGGACCTGCGGTTCTCAAGATGGGGTTGGTTTAGCACGGCTAAGCGCACGTTGTGGCAGACGCTACTCGCGCCAGAGGAACTTCCAGGGGTTGTGCTTTAGGTCGCGCACCATCTCCTGCATGTTGTCGTAGATCTCCTCATCCATGACAAAGGATCCCACGGTTCCTTTGCCCGAGCGAATGTGAGCCACGATAGCTTGCGCGTCCGCCGTCGCGGTATTGGCGCGGGTAGCAAGTTGCGCCAGGTCGTCAAGCATCTTGCGAAGCTTTGCCTGCTCTTTGGGATCGCCTACGGTTGCTGAGACGCGATTGAGATTGGCCACAGCCTCGCGTGCGTCGCGCAACATGGGCTCGCTGTCGCGCCGAATAGAGGAGGTAAGGTGCTCCATGTTGTCGATGGTCCGCATCATGCGGGGGTTGTCGACATAGTTGACCCGGGCGTTGTGCGTGAGCAGCCGGGCCTCGTCACTTAGCGCTTCCAGGTTGGTGATGATGCGGTTGACGCGGTCCTTGTTGTCGGTCACGAGGGAGTTGAGCCCCTTGAGTAGCCCCGCCGTGTTGGTCGCAATGTCCGAGATGAGCTCGCGGTTGTTGCGAATACCGGTAACCGCGGTCTCGAGCAGCTCGAACGCCTTGGCAAGAAAGAGGTCAAGACGAGGCGGATCGATGCCACGTACGGCAGCCCCCTCCTGAAGAAGCGGCTTGTCGATGCTCCCTGGTTGTATGGCCAAGAACTGCTCTCCCAACACGCCTTGGGTCGTCACGTAGAAGTCCGCATCATCGTGGATCGCCTCTCGGAAGCGGCTTTCAATGGCCGCTTTGACCCTCACGAGTGCCCGCTTGCCAGTCTTTGGATCGACCTGGGCGCTCCGAAACGACAAGTCCTCGACCTTTCCGACTTTGATCCCGGCCATCCGTACGGGTGCCCCCGCCTGCAAGCCACCGGGATTGTCGAAATCCGCATACACAACATACTTTTTCTCGAAACTGACGCCTCCCATGATGAAGACAAACCCGCCCAAAATGACGAGCGACACGAGAATGAGTACACCCACCTTGACTTCGATCGAACGTTCCTGCGCCATGAGCCTACCCTAAATATCCATGGGGCCCGTTGCATGCCCATTGATAAACTGTTGCACAATGCCGTCTTGGCACTGACGAAACTCTTCACGTGTCCCCAAGAGGCGCACGTACCCCTTGTACAGCATCACAATGCGATCGGCGATGGTGAAAATGCTAGCCAGATCGTGGCTCACCACAATGGAGGTCACCCCTAGCTTGTCCGAAAGCTCCCGTATCAGTGTGTCCACTCGACGGGCACTCACCGGGTCGAGGGACGTGGTCGGCTCATCGAAAAGCACATACTGGGGATCAAGGGTCAGTGCCCTCGCAATGGCCACCCGCTTCCGCATGCCGTCCCCAAGCTCCGATGGATACCGATCACCAAACTCCTGCATGTGCACCTGCACCAAGCGATGCCGCGCATCTCGCACCGCCTCGCTCATCGACAACCCCTTGTGCTTGCGCAGAGGAAGCGCCACGTTTTCTACACAGGTCATCGAGTCGAATAACGTCGAGTGCTGAAACACCATCGCGCACTTCTTCCGAACCGGATACATCCCGAGCTCGTCGAACCGCGAAACCTCCTCGCCGTCCAGCCAAATCTCCCCTGAGTCGGGATAGAGCAGCCCAATCAAGTGCTTGATCAGCACGCTCTTGCCAACACCAGAGGCGCCAATGATGAAAAACACCTCGCCCGTGTGCACCTCGAAACTAACGTCGTAGAGCACTGGCTTTGCACCAAACGACTTCTTGATGTTCTTGAAGTGGATCAAAACTCGCTCCGCGGGCCGCGTACAGAGGTCATGGTCGTGGTCGTGGTCGTGGTCGTGGTCATCAATGCACCATCATCAGCGCCGTGCCAGAAATGAAGAAGTCCAGGACAATGATGGCAAGCGACGAGTTCACCACCGCTCGCGTGGTCGCCCAACCCACCCCCTCGGAACCGCCAAACGTCGACAGCCCGCAATAGCTGCTCACAATCGGTATCGCCGACCCGTACGCAAAACACTTGGCCAACCCTTCGGCTAAGTGCCCCCACTTCACCATCCCTATATTGAAAAACGTCACTGGAAGCACATCGAACGCCACATAGGCCGTCGCCGCGCCCGCAAGCGATGCAACCAGAGCGGCCCAAACGACGAGCACCGTGGTCATCACAAAGCTTGCGACAAACCGAGGCACCACCAGAAAATCAATGGGGTCGGCCGCACACATCCGGAGCGCGTCGGTCTGCTCGGTCACCACCATGGAACCAATTTCTGCAGCAATCCCAGCCCCTATCCGGGTCGCCAACATCATCGCGCCGAGTGTTGCCGCAAAGTCTCGCACAAAGAGCTGGAGAAAGGTCGCACCGAGCAGCGTAAAGTCGGGCACCACCCGCTTTATCTGCATGCCCGCCTGGTACACCATGATCATCCCGATGCAACCAATCGTGATCGTGATGAAAAACAACGACTTGTTCCCCATCTCGAACATCTGCTTGGCGATGGCCCCCTTGTCGCGCTTTCCACGCACCAAGTAGTAAAGGACCCGAACGAACACCGAGTACAGGTCCCGTGCCCCAGCAAGGAGCTCCATGAACGCCGACCCCAACTCGGCAACCGGTCCAGGCTCGGGGGGACGTGCAGCGGCTTTCTCTTGTGTCGTGCTCTCGCTCACCTGATCACCCAATTACGAAGCTAACAATGTAGTCGAGAACAAAAATGCCTGCAGCGCTCGCGACCACGGTCGCCGTCACCGCTCGCCCCACTCCAGGTGCCCCCCCTTTGGTCGCCATCCCAAAGTGACAGCTCGCAAGCGCGATCACGAACCCAAACACCACACTCTTGATGAGGCCATGGCCCACGTCGCCAAAGGTCAAAAGACCGCTGGTCAGACCGTTGTAAAACCCGTGCGGTTCTACTTGCAAGAGCCCGAGCCCCGTGTAGGCGGCCCCAAAAAGCGCAAGACCGTCGGCGTACAGCGTCATCACAAACAACGTGATGATGATCCCAAAAAAGCGCGGAAGGATCAAGAATCCAATGGGGTCGATGGAGAGCGCTCGGAGCGCGTCGATCTGCTCGGTGACCACCATGGTGCCAAGCTCCGCGGTGTTGTTGGCCCCCACACGCCCCGATATCATCAGTGCTGTCAAGAGTGGTGCGATCTCACGAAGTGTCCCAAACCCCGCGCCCCATCCAAGTAACCCCTCCGCCCCGTACTGCTTCACAATCGGTGTCGCCTGGATCACCATGATGGCGCCCGTGAAAAGCGCCGTCACGATCACGATCGGAAGCGACTTGACGGTCATCTTGTAAAGATTTCGCTTGAACTCTGGGACGTCGATCTGCGGAGGGACACACCGCTTCATAATCTGTCCAAAGAGCACCGCCATGCCACCGACTGTCTCGGCGATCCCGAGGAACGAGCCGCCAATTTGCCCAAAGACCTTTTCAAACGCACCCGGTTGAGGAGAGGACGAAGCCATTACGGGCGGAAACGCTATCACAACCGCGGCAAACACTAGCAATCCTTGCGTCGGTAAAACGCTATGTGGGCGATTTACCGGCCCCTCAGCCCTCGAGAAGCTCGGAAATCCACCAGCGGAGCAGACCGACCCCCACCGCCCACGCCACTCCAAGCGCCGCTCCCCGGAGGCTTCGACGGGTCCTGACGAAGTGCACCGGAAGACATAGTTCGCCAAAATTCACGATGGCCGAAAGACGGCTCGCCGCAGGCCAGGCGCGAGCCGCAAGCTTCGCCCCCATCCGTCGCTCGTCCCTGCGAAGGATCCCGTGCACGGCAATCACTCCCACCCCCCACGGGATCAGTAGCGACAAAACCTCGTTCATCGCCCCGCGCCCAACTAAACCACGTCCAGATCGAGACCCGCCAGTTCTGCCAGACGAGGCTTTGGCCGAGGAGCCCGCGCAGCGTACTCAAAGTACGTGAGCAGGCACCGCAGGCCAATACGGAGGTTGGCGGGAATGGCGGGTCTCGAGATGGGCATGGTTTAACGCGACACCGGCCAAGCCTGCAGCACCGTGAACCAGCCCGCGCGGACCTCCACGCTCGTACGCAGGATCTCCTCGCCCGTCGACACGACCGACGCCCACACAGTGACCGTGCCGGGTTCCATGTTCGGAAAAAACCCGATGCCGTCCTCGGATGTCTCTGTTCGGGTGACCACAGGAAGCTCCTGTTCCGTGTAGACGACGGGCAGCTCGAAAGACGACATTGCGAAAAACTGGACCCCCTTGGCGTAGTGATTAAGGCAGTCTTGGATCGAGATCCCTACAAGCCCTTTGGCCGGGTCGAGTCGGCGCCCGAGGCTCCCAACCAACGTCGGCATCGCGTTCTTCGGAACCGCTCCGACTTTACGATGGGTGCTTTCAAACCAGGGGGCGTTCCAAAAGTAGAGCGTGGGGTACAGCCCTCCGTCTGGCACTTCGGCAAATCCATCGAAGCCCTGCGGGGTCAGGTTCGGGACCACCAACGAAGCAACGCCCGCGGAGTCCGACACCCCCGTCGCAACCCGCGAGACGCAGCTCTTGTCGTCGCGCGCGCAGGCGTTCACGGTCACGCCAGTAACAGGGGCTCCGGTGAGAAAGTCCGAGAAAAGTAAGCTCATGGTCACCTGCGCGTCGGCGTTTGGCCATCGGGTATTGCCTCGGCAGGCCCAGAGTCCCGTGCACTCGTCGCGACAATAGCCCCAGGAGCAGCCGTTGACGGCGTCGTAATGGGTCGATGCCCCGCCGCCGACTTGCTCGCAGTGAGCCATGGACCATGGCGTCAGCGCGCGGGTGACGCAATAGTCGAGCTTCGCGCATGGGACATCTTGGGAGCACGCGGTAGAAGCCTCGGCGCAGCGGTCACGCATGCACACGGCACATGTGCGTAGGGCCCCCTGGTAGGCCCCGGTAGCGCAGGAGCTGGCGCACGCGCGGGCTCGGCAGGCGACGAGATTCGCCTCGGGAGCTCCGGTCGCCTCGTCGAACGCCGTTGGGGAGCGCATGCGGTTCATGCAGTCTTCGCGGCAAGCTTCGGCCCCGTCCGTCGCGCATCGTGCCAGGCAGCCGTAGACCGTCGAACAACTCGACGTTTGCGCGCACGCCGTACTCTCGGTGCAACACGACGCGCGCATGCACGCCGAGCAGGTTTCGGCGCCGTAGGAAAACCCGCCGCAGGTGCCAGACGTGTCTTCGATTTGAAGGGACGGGAGCGCACATTGCTGCCCGACAAAAATGCACGCGAGGGCGAGTGGAAAAACCGGCGTCAGCAGGCGCGCGTGGGTCATGGAGGCTCGAGGAGTCCTACCACAGGCGCACCGAAAGCCGTTGCGCGACGCCTTGACGTCGTCAAGACTGGACGGCCCATGGTTCGGCTCGTTTTCGCTGCGGCGCTTCTCGGTCTCGTGGGGTGCGGTCCCAGCTTTCAGGTGGTGTACGAAGGAGATCGTCGTTTCGAGCAGTGCTACGCACTCGACGACGACCCGAAGGTGGCGCGTCAAGCCAAAGCGGACTGCTGGAGTCGATGGAGCCACCAGTCCACGGAAGGTCAACCCCAGGATCGAGTGTCGTACGCGCATCGACGCTACGCGAGCCTCGCGTCGCCAGGCACCGGTGGCTCGAACGCGTCGAGTATCCAGCCAACATCGACCGCCGCCCTCAGGGACACAGGAGCGCGTCCGCGAGCCGCCCCTTAGTCGTCGAATCCACATTGCGAGCCACACCGCAAGCCCAAACCCTTACGTCGCGGTCAGCTAGGCCACGTTCGTTGGCTCTTGATGACGAGACGCAGGGCTTCGAGAGCGCTCCGATCGAGGCTTTCAATGCGAGCGGTGCGCTCGGAGGTCAGCTCGATGCCGCAGATCTCGCAGAGATCGGTGATGGTCTGGCGTAGCCCCTCAACACGACCATCTTTGAGCCCCTCAACACGACCATCTTTGAGCCCCTCGACACGACCATCTTTGAGCCCGTCCCTGAGCCCCTCGACACGACCATCTTTGAGCCCGTCCCTGAGCCCCTCGACACGACCATCTTTGAGCCCCTCGTAACGGATCCGACGAACCTCGGCCTGCACCATTTGCTCTAGTTCCATGACAAACCTCCGCTTTCGATCATCCTCGGGCTGAATGCGCAAGCCACGGAGGTCCTTCGTAAAAGCCGCGAGGCCACCGCACCATGGGACGCATCCATCCGTTTTGCAGCAGCGTCGTGGGACAACCATTCGACAGCAGCCAAAGCCGCAGGAGTGGGACAGGATCCTCCTTGGACGCCAGCGTGAGCTCGTGGTGCAATGAAAGCTGTTTACGTACGCAGTCCCGCGCCGCGTCTTCGGGCACGGCACGAGAGAACACCTCGATGAGCGTCGATTGACAAGCCATCTTGCCCAGCCAGCCAAGTGCGTCCCACATGGCCTGTGCGTCGCCGTGCTCCGATGCCACGAAGACGTCGACGAACTGGGCCGGGGTCTTCGTCCATTGCGGCAGTGTAGGGGAACCGGCCGCCTGACGTCACGCTTTTCAAGAATGCTTCCAAGGTAGTAGCGGCGGGACCGATGAGCGCAATGGGGGTTTCGCATCGAGTACGCCTCGTGTTTGTCCCTCGTGCAGTTGTGCAGGTCAGAGCATGTCGAGGCGCGCTCCGATGAGGTCCACCGCCCCGGGGTGCACACGGAACCGCGCAGGCGCACGCCCCGGGGAGTCCCCGTCGATGTCGACCAGCGCCAGCTCGGCCCCTACCGGCACGACCTCCACCTCACGGCCACGCCAGCACGACACCCGCGACGAACGGACATGCGTCCCGTAATAGAGCTTGCGGCTGTCGACCAGGCTACGCAGGAGCGGTCCGTGGCGGATCAGGATCACGTCGAGGAGGCCGTCGGCCAAGCGCGCGTCCGGAGCGAATATCATCCCGCCCCCCGCATACCGGCCGTTGCAGACCGTCACGGTGGAAATGACGTAGTCACCGACGGAGTGACCGTCGACCACGATCCGAGCCTCCACGGGCCGGTAGGTTCGCAACGCGCGGGCTGTGCCAAAGAGGAAGCTCAGATGCCCGCCCAGACGCTTGCTCGAGGCGTTGACCAAGCGATCGACCAGGCCGCTGATCCCGACGGACGCCAGGTTTAGAAAGTACCTGCTCGCGGGCTGTCCCCCGTCGTCGGTGTATTCGATCGAGCCAACGTCGATGGCGGCGCTCGGGGAGACGCACAAGGCCCCTGCAGCGTCGTCGAGGCTTGCTGCTGGGCCGGTCACGAGCATGCGGGCGAAGTCTCCTCCGGTCCCCGCGGGCAAGATGCCGAGTCGGACCCGGCCCCCGCTCGCTGCCATGATTCCCCCTAGGACCTCGCCGTGGGTGCCGTCACCGCCCAGCGAAAGGATCGTGTCGGCGCCGCTGTCGATCGCAGACCGGACCAGAGCTGAAATGTCACCTCGCCTGCGACTGACCCGGAAGGCGCACTCGCCGAGGTGGGCGCGGAGGCGCTTTTCGATGTCGCTCCACCGGGCGCCGACACGTCCGCCGGCTGCGGCAGGATTCGCAATGATGGTGGTACGTCGAGGATCGATCATGGTGATAAACCAAGCCTACTTTGAGAACCGCAAGGTAGCCTCACGCACTCGGGCGAGAGGGATAAGCAGGGCGCGGGAGCCTATCGGCATAGGAGCGGGAGCCTATCGGCATAGGAGCGGGAGCCTATCGGCATAGGAGCGGGAGCCTATCGGCATAGGTGCGGAGCCTATCCGTATAGGAGCGGAGCCTATCCGCATAGGTGTGGAGACTATCCGCATAGGAGCGGAGCCTATCCGCATAGGCGTGGAGACTATCCGCATAGGAGTGGAGACTATCCGCATAGGCGTGGAGACTATCCGCATAGGAGCGGAGACTGTCGGCATAGGCGTGGAGCCTATCCGCATAGGCGTGGAGCCTATCCGCATAGGCGTGGAGCCTATCCGCATAGGCGTGGAGACCATCCGCATAGGCGTGGAGCCTATCCGCATAGGCGTGGAGCCTATCCGCATAGGTTCGGAGACCGTTCGCTCCCCCGCCCTACGTCCAGAACGGTGTCCACGGACTTACGCCGCGAGCTAAACCAAACCCATTTTGAAAACCGCAGGTCCGAACCTGGGTCCGATCCACCGCTTCCCGCGCCCCAATTTCGCGCAGACCTCACCCCCAACCCCCTCTCCCTCGACATTTTCCTTGCCCAT
>CAITRH010000489.1 GCA_903894755.1 uncultured delta proteobacterium | reverse complement strand
GACGATCCTGCTTGCCCGAATGGGCAAGGAGGATGTCGAGGGAGAGGGGGGTTGGGGGGTGAGGTTTGGCTTAGCGCCGAGGTACGGACATTGCTCCAGATCTTCTCCGTGAACCCTCGTTGCCTCGCTCTTGCCCTGGTCCTGCTGCTCCCCCGCTGGGCCTCTGCGGCGGACCCGCAGGAGCTCGCCCGTCGTCATTTTTCCCGTGCTCTGGAACTGGTGGACGAGCAAGCCTACGACGAAGCGCTCGCCGAGTTTCGCCGCGCTTACGAGCTCCAGCCGCACTTCTCCGTGCTCTACAACATTGGGCAGGCGTACCAGGCGCTGGGACGTCCCCTGCAAGCGCTCGAGGCGCTGGAGCAATACCTCGCCGACGGAGGTGGGAACATCCCCGCGCCCAGGCGCAAGCGGGTGGAATCCGACTGTGCACGCATCCGGGCCCGCACGGCGGAGATCTCTGTCGACTCCACCCCTCGAGGAGCCACGGTCACGCTCGATGGCAAGCCCGTCGGGACCACCCCTTTTGCAAAGCCGCTGCGGATTTCCATCGGGACACACCATGTCACCGTGACGTTGGAGGGATACCTGCCCGCGGCGCAGCAAGTGCTGTTGGGCGGCGAGGAGCGGCAAACGTTTCAATTTGCGTTGCGCCAGCCGGTGGTTTCCGCCGTGGGCCAACTGGTAGGGACCTGCGACGTTCCCGAAGTGGCGCTCGCCGTCGATGGCGACGCAGTATTGAACTGGGTGTCCCGTCCCCTTGTGTTGACAGCCAAAGAGCACGCGTTGGTGTTCTCTCGTCCAGGCTACGAGACCGTGCGCAAGACTGTGGTGGTCCCGGTGCAGAAGCCGCTCCACGTGCCTTGCGAGCTACGTCCAGAGCTGCCGCTCCTGTCCACCGTGGCCGGGCAGCTTGTCGTCGACATGGGGGAGCCGGGCCTCTCGTTGCAGCTTGACGGTGCGCCTTTTCCTGACCAAGGGCGGATCCCTTTTGGACAGCACCGCCTGGAGGCACGCAAGGACGGGTTCGAGCTTTGGAGCCGCGACGTGCGGGTCGAAACCGGGCAGACCACCAGGGTGCGCGTCGATCCGATCCCGACGCTGCGGCACTTTCATGCCTTCGAAGACCGCATCTTGACACGGCGGACCGTCGGCTACGCGCTGGGGTTGGGAGGCGTGCTGTTGGCTGCAGTAGGGGGCGTGGTGCTGGGCGTGAGCTCCGGCCGTCGTGAGGAGTGGCGCGACAACCAGAGCGCCCTCGATCGACTGTGGGCCTCGCAAGCGACGACGTCTGCAGACTTGGTAAACCTTCAGGCAAACAACGACGCTCGGCTGTCGAGCATACGCCAGGGCGAGTGGATCGGCGTAGGACTGATGGCGGCAGGGGGAGCGGCGCTGATCACAGGGATCGTGGTGCTGCTGACAGGAGAGAACGCGGGACGTTACGATCGGGTGATTGGATCCGGATCGACCTTGGTTTGGGAAAGGAGCTTCTAATGGTGTGGCTTAAGGCATGGATGCTTGTTGTCCTCTTGGCTTGTGGGGCGTGTTCCTCAGTTGGCGAAGCGGGAGGTGCTGTAGGGGCCGAATGTGGGTACAGCGGGCTCGTGTGCCGAAGTGGCTATACGTGCGCGCTCGGGCGATGCCGGACCTCCTGCACCGTCGACACGGACTGTCCCAGCGGCGCCTGCCTGACAGCTGGAACCCAGGGCGTGTGCAATGTCCCGACGGAGACGGACTGCTCGAAGAACCCATGTCCTACGGGGACCTTGTGCGCCTCGGACAACGTGTGCCGCAATGGATGCGGCGACGCGAGTCCGTGTCCCACAGGCAAGACCTGCGTGCAGGGGACCTGCTTCGATGTCCCCAAGACCGAGGTGTGCAACTTTGTAGACGACAACGGCGACGGGCAGGTCGACGAGGGGTTCGACTGGCAGGTGGGGGCTTGGACACAGACGTACACGACAACGCTCTTTGCGAGCGCTGACCACGCGATCACGCTGAAGGACGGGCGCGTCCTGCTCCAGGCGAGCGACAACTTTGGGGGAGGACACGACTCATGGCTGTTCTTTCTCTTCGACGCGCAGGGAGGCATGGTCAAAGGGCCGCTGGTGGTTCCCATACCTCTCGACGGGTACGGTGGAGGGGGCCTTGTGCAGGCGGCGACCGGCGAGATCCTTTTCCTGGGAGGGGGCGCGGACTATGGCTACTGTTCCGGCGGGGCTGGGACAGCGAAGGCATGTCCAATCCGCTTGCTGCACATCGATCCGGACGCCCTTGCGGTCACTGCGAGCTCGACGCTGCAGGTCTCCTCCTTCGACGCGCTTGCGACCGTGCAAGGGTTCGCATGGACCCAGGCGGGGTACGTCACTGTGCTCTCCGACCATGCGCGCGTACAGCACGCCGTGTTCATGGATGGAGCGGGCGTAGTGCTCGCGGAGCGACAGGTGACGGCCACGTCCACGCCGTACAACCCGCAGCTGGCCGCAAAGGCGGACGGATCCTACTTGCATGTCCTCTCGGCGCAGAGGGGCGACACAGGTTGGGTGCACTTAACGGGGCTGTTTCTGGCTCCAGGGAGCTATGGGTCGCCAAACGAGCGGCCGATCGAGGGGCCGGGGAGCTTCGAGGGGATGGCGACCAGTCGCGGGCTCGTGGCGCAGGGCGATGAGGTCGTGGGAGTTTACACGCAGTATCCCAACCCTGCCGAGACCACGCCTTGCACGACCCGCATGGGGCGCTTTTCGCTGTTGGAGGCGGCGAGTGCAACGGTCCCTCCGCGCACCATCGATTCGAACAACTTCAACCCCGCCGACCTGCTGTCTCTTGGAGGGACGACGACCGTGCTTCTAACTATAGGCCTTGACCTCAAGGCTCCGTTACACTTGCACCGGTTGAACCGAGAACTGCTTCCCATTCCTCCCAGGGACACTCCGCTCTCCTTCGACAGGGGGGCAGGAGGGAGCTTGATGATGGCGCGGGCTGGAGAGGGGCTGCTGATCTTCCGTGGGACCTACTCGGGCAAGACGCTTGATGTTGCACGGGTGAGTTGTGTGAAGTGAGGGAGACAAGCCTCCCCCCTACATGAGCCTTGTTTCTGGCGTGCGACGCCTTCGGATCCACGTCACTGGGGTTGTTCAGGGGGTAGGCTTTCGCCCGTTCGTTTGGACCACTGCAACCCGTTGCCACCTCACGGGATGGGTCCGAAACCGCCCCGATGGAGTCGAAATCGAAGCCCAGGGCAACCAAGACGCCCTCAGCTCCCTCCTCCGCGGACTCGCCCAAGACGCCCCTCGTGCTGCCGTCATCCGCGCCATCACCACCACCGACCTCGCCCCCCTCGAACACGATACAACCTTCGTGGTTGCACCAAGCGCCCTCGACGCGGAGCGTTCCCCTTCGGTTCCCGCGGACTTGGCCGTGTGCAACGCCTGTTTGGCCGAGGTCCTCTCCCCTTTGGCACGTCGCTTCCGCTACCCCTTTACCAACTGCACCCATTGTGGCCCTCGGTACACCATCCTCGACGACCTCCCCTACGACCGAGCCCGCACCTCCATGCGCTCCTTTGCCATGTGCCCGGCCTGCCTCGACGAATACACCAACCCTGCAGACCGACGGTTCCACGCGCAACCCATTGCCTGTCCTGCCTGCGGTCCCAAGCTGACCTTCGTGGACACAAGCGGCTCCTCCACTGTCGACGGAGCCCTCGAAGCTGCGGCATCCATGCTCCGCGCTCATGGCATCGTCGCAGTCAAAGGACTCGGCGGCTTTCAACTCTTGACCCTTGCCACCAGCGATCAGGCCGTACAGCGCCTTCGCCTCCGCAAGCGTCGCGAGGAGAAGCCTTTTGCCGTATTGTTCCAGTCGCTCGAGTCGGTGCACAGCTACCTCGAGGCCGACAAGGACGAAGTGCGCGAGCTGGTGTCGTCGGCCTCTCCCATTGTGCTGCTTCGGTCCCTGACGTCGTCCATTGCGCCATCCGTAGCGCCAGCGAATCCCTGGATTGGAGCGATGCTTCCGACGACACCGCTGCATCGGCTTCTTGCCGACCTCGTGGAACAGCCGCTGGTGTGCACCAGTGGCAACCTGACCGACGAGCCCATGTGCACGGACAACGACGACGCTCGGGGGCGTCTTGCAACGGTGGCCGATGGGTTCCTGCTCCACGATCGTCCTATTGTACGTCCCGTGGACGACTCCGTGGTGCGGCTGGTGGAAGGGCGTGTGCAGACACTTCGCCGGGCGCGCGGGTTTGCGCCGCTTGCGTTGCCGTTGGCGGGCGATGTTCCGCTGCTGGCGTTGGGAGGTCACCTGAAGAGCACTGTGGCGCTTGCGTTTTCGTCGCAGGTGGTTCTGAGTCCTCACCTTGGAGACCTAGATTCGACGCGAGGGGGGCAGCTTCTCGAAGACACGGTGCGCGACCTGCTTAGGTTTTTCGATGTACGTCCTGAGGTGGTTGCATGCGATGGTCATCCCGACTACGCGTCGACGGTGCTCGCCGAGGAGCTGTCGGAAGCGTGGGGAGCGCGGCTCGAGCGGGTGCAACATCATCACGCGCATGCAGCGGCGTGCCTTGCGGAGCACGGGGTCGAGGGGCCTGTGCTTGCCATTACCTGGGATGGCGCTGGGCTTGGTCTCGATGGGACTTTGTGGGGGGGGGAAGCGCTCTGGGTGGACGGGGCCGAGAGTCACGTCGTTGCATGGTTTCCAGCGTTTCCGCTCCCGGGAGGGGCCCGCGCGTTTCGGTCTCCGAGGCGTGTGGCCTTTGCGTGGCTGACGAGCGTATTGGGGGCGCAGTGGTCGATGCAAGGGGACTTTCCCGAGCGGGAGATCTGGGGTCGGGTGCAGGGAGCGGCACGGATCCGGAGCGTTGGAAGGCTTTTCGATGCGGTGGCGTACCTAGCGCTTGGGAGGAGCGAAAGCAGTTTCGAGGGGCAGGCGGCGATGGAGCTGGAGACTGCAGCGATGAAGAGCGACGCGACGGAGGCGTATCCAGTGGCATTCGAGCGTCAGGAGGGGGTGGAGGTGGTGCAAACGCGGCTGTTGGCGGAAGCGTTGCTGGCGGAGCGGGTTGCCCCCGAGTGCAAGGCACGTCGGTTTCACCAGACCCTTGTGGAGATCGGGGTGCACATGGCGCGT
Organism: uncultured delta proteobacterium; assembly: GCA_903894755.1. GTDB lineage: Bacteria > Myxococcota_A > Polyangia > Polyangiales > Polyangiaceae > CAITRH01. The sequence goes on along the minus strand of CAITRH010000489.1, from coordinate 2,524 downwards.
CTAGGGGAAGGGATTCCAGTGGTACTGACGGGGGGTTGTTTTCAGAATGCGCTTCTATTGGGGCTACTGCGGGGGCGCCTCGAGCGGGAGGGGTTTCGGGTGTTGGTACCGGAGCGGGTTCCACCGAACGACGGGGGGCTGTCACTTGGGCAGGCGTGGGTAGCGCGTCGCAGGGGCGAGGTGTCCGCCAAGTCGACCTAAGGCAAAGCTGGTGAAGAGCAGCATTGCGTTCCTAGGATGGTGCGGCTTGTTCTATTGGTGCTCTCGTCCTGGCCACGGAAACCGCCGTCCCAGCCACGGCAACCGCCGTCCCAGCCACGGAAACTGCCGTCCCAGCCACGGAAACCGCCTTCCCAGCCACGGAAACCCGTGACCCGGCCACGGAAACCCGTGACCCGGCCACGGCAACCGCCGTCCCAGCCACGGCAAGCGCCGTCCCAGCCACGACAAGCGCCGTCCCAGCCACAACAACCGGTGACCCAGCCACGGCAACCGCCGTCCCAGCCACGGAAACCGCCACGAGTAGGTCGCGGCGAAGTCCTTGGACACTCACTACCCGCGACCCAGGGCTGGAATTTCGGCTTTGTCTCCCTGGGTTTTGCGGCCTACGGGATCCTCGAGCACCAATTGCTCCAAACGACCCAAGCGTGGGTCAAGCAAGGCACGCTTGCCCGCGCAGCGTATTTAAAGTACGTGAGCATGCACCGCAGGCCAAAACGGAGGTTGGCGGGAATGGCGGGTCTCGATCTGGACGTGGTTTAAACCAAGCCCATCTTGAAAACCGCAGGTCCGAACCGAGTCCGAACCGCGGCCCCCGCGAGCCTGTGTTACCCACCCGTTACCCACCCTGGGTCGCGGATGGCGCGGTTCAAATCTGCGGTTCTCAAAGTGGGTTTGGTTTAGCAAGGCCCGACAACCAGTCTCTTCGAGGTCGCTTATTGCTTGATCACGAGATCGGCCTTCTTGATGCCGCCCGACGCAGGCTTCTTCGCGAACGCCAGGCTCACCTTCACCGTCGTCGACCCGCCCTTGTCGACCTTCACCGAGCACGCCATCTTCACCGTTCCCGCTACGCGTGTGCTTGTTCCCTAGGTTGGTCTCGACCCACGTCGATTTCACATTGATGGGCCCAAGCGGATTGCATGTGGCGGTGCCGACGCATCCCTCAAGCAGAACCAGCGACGAGAACACGAACAGCATGGATCGAACTTGCATGGATTCCTCCCAGGCCGCTCAATCGAACGAAAAGCTGGCAGCTTGTCAAGCCAGGCGCTGCGAGGTTTGTTGACGGCTACATCGCGAGGTTTGGAAGGCACCAGGCCTGATCGAGGACCCGTGCGAAGTCTTCGTCGCGTGGCGACTTGGCCATCGCCGGGGGCGGCTGGACCTCTTTGGTCGGACGACGTGTCAGGTCGGGCAACGCGGGCCAGAAGGGCCAGTACAGGTCGGAGGGCATCACCATGTGTTCCGAGGAACGGCGCGGCCAACAAAACCTCAAGCCCGAAACATTCGGTGGCGCGCTGTTTACACCTGCACGCGGAACGATATCCTCGGACGCATGGAACTAAGAGCTGACGCCCATCTGCACCATCCCCGACCCATCGTGTTTGCCGCCTACCGCGACAAGCTCACCGACCTTCTACCGTTTCTCCCCAACGTACGAGGGATCGACATCAAGGCGCGCGCCGACGACGGCCCGCGCACGACTTTCCACAACGTCTGGAACGGCGGGGGCGATATTCCCGCTGCCGCACGCGCTTTCGTGAGCGAAGCCATGCTCTCGTGGAGCGACTACGCCACATGGAATGCCGACGACTTCACCTGCTCCTGGCGCATCGAGACGCACGCGATGAGCGAAGCGATCCAGTGCCGCGGCATCAACACGTTCAAAGAGGAGGCGGGCGGCACGCTCCTCGAGATCCGTGGGACCCTCGAGATCGACGCCAAGAAGATCCGCGGCATTCCTGGGCTTCTCGCCGGTAAGGCAGGCAAAATGATCGAGGAATTCATGGGAGCTCGAATCCAACCGAACCTTGTCGCCGTGAGCAAGGGGCTTGGGCAATACCTCGATGACCGGGGGGGCAAGCTCTAAGTGGCCCATCGCGATCACTACCTGTTCGTCTGCACCAACCGGCGCTCCGAGGGACATCCAAAAGGCTCGTGTGCGGCGAACGGCTCCGAAGAGGTTCTCGACCAGCTAAAAGAGATTCTTGCGAAAACCGGTGCGTCGCGCACGGTCCGCGCCTGCGCGTCCGGCTGTCTTGACTTTTGCGGAGTCGGAGCCGCGGTGGTGCACGAGCCAGAACACGTGGTCTATGGCCACGTTGCGCGCTCCGACGCGGGCGAGATCGCGTCCGCCGCAGCGGCCGGCCGCACGGTGGAGCGGTTGGTGATCGCCCGCTAAACCAAACCCATCTTGAGAACCGCAGGTCCGATCCACCGCTTCCGCGCCCCAATTTCGCGCAGACCTCACCCCCAACCCCCTCTCCCTCGACAATCCTCCTTGCCCATGCGGGCAAGGACG
>CAITRH010000488.1 GCA_903894755.1 uncultured delta proteobacterium | reverse complement strand
TCTCCCACCTTCACAACGGACATGGGCGACTGCCATACCACCCCACTCAAAAAAGCGCTTACCCCACTCGAAAAAGCGCTTACCCCACTCAAAAAAGCGCTTACCCCACTCGAAAAAGCGCCTACCCCAACGTCGATAGCTCGCTCCTCACCTTGAAGAGCGCGTACCCCACGCTTGAAACCTGCGACTTGTCTTTGAGGAAGGCCACTTCAAGGCTTGAAGTGGAGAGTCAATCGATGCGCTTGACGATCCAGTACCCGCGCGGCGTCTCCAACGGACCCGCGACCTTGCCTGAGGGAAGAGTAAACAAAACATACTCGGGCCCGGCCTCGAGTACCCCCCGCTGGATCCGCCCTACGTCGTCGCTCGAGCCCACGTCGCCGCGTTGCACGGCGCCGTGAAAGTCCGTCGCCGCGTCGCCTGCAAGTCGGTCTGCAAGCTCTTTGGCGTCTTGTTTGGTCCTCGTGCTGTTTGCAAGACCAAGCGGACTCGGCTGCGCCCCCGCAAATGTCACCAGCACGACTCCAAACCGGACCTGCTTTGGAGCGTCCGAGGGGAGCGGCGGGACCGGTGACCCGTCCGCCAAGCGAAGCCACGGGCCCGCAAGACGACGACCGTCGCGGTCCACAAGCTCGGACAGCAGAAGCGGTCCATCGACCGCAACATCGGCCTCGGCATCCGTCGCCCCGTCGGTCCCGCCCCCATCGCCCGCATCGGCCCCCGCGTCCATCTGGGACACGGCAGGTCTCGGAGACTGGGGTGGAAGCCCCTTGAAGGTAAGGACTGCGGCGAGCGCTACGGTTGCAGCGCCCAAAAGGAGCGTGAGAGGGCGGTTCACGGGCTAGGACGCCGCCTCGTCGTCTGCGGGGATTTCGTCGTCCGGAGTGGGCGGCGGAGGTCCCCACTCTTCGTAGGGACGCATGGTGGCGGGAGGGGCGTCGCCATAGAGCTCGAGTTGGACAGCGAGCCAGTTTTCCTCGTCGACCAGGAGCTTCATCCGCTCGGCTCGGGACTCCCCGCCGATGTCGGCGTCGTCGAGCTTTGCCGATTCGATCTTGGCGAGCTCCCCCTGGACCTCCGCGAGACGGGTCCGGATGATCACGGGGTCGATTTTGTCCCGCTCGACGTATTCGTCGGTCAGGAGAAGCAGTTTGTTGGCGCCAGCTTCGGCAAACCCGGGGCGACCGACGGCGCACTGCTTTAGCTCGCCATTGACCTTGTAGCTCACGATGCCGGTGCGAAGGGCAGCGAGGAGCGGAAGGTGTCCTGGCATGACGCCGAATTCGCCGCGGACACTGGGAGCCGTGACCTCGTCGACCACCACGCTGAGCGCACGACCACGGGGCGTGACGATTTCAAGGTGGATTTGATTCGATATGTCGTTTGCCATCGGCTTGCCTAGGACTTCTGGGTGAGCTGACGGGCCTTGGTTTTCATGTCTTCGATGTTCCCCTGGAGATAGAACGCCTGCTCGGGGAATTCGCTGTCGTCGTCGTACTTGCCCGCAACGATTTGCTCGAAGCTATCGATGGTGTCTTTGAGGGACACGAGTTTTCCGGACATGCCGGTGAACTGGGCGGCGACGAAGAAGGGCTGGGAGAGGAACCGCTGGATCTTTCGGGCGCGCGACACGATGAGTTTGTCGTCCTCGCTGAGTTCGTCCATGCCAAGGATCGCGATGATGTCCTGGAGGTCTTTGTACTTTTGGAGGATTTGCTGAGTTGCGCGGGCAACCTTGTAGTGGCGGGCTCCGATGACCTGCGGGTCGAGCATGGTCGACGTGGAGTCGAGCGGGTCGACGGCGGGATAGATGCCGAGCGCGGCAATTTCGCGGGAGAGCACCGTGGTGGCGTCGAGGTGGGCGAAGGTGGTGGCAGGAGCGGGGTCCGTCAGGTCGTCGGCGGGGACATAAATGGCCTGGACGGAGGTGATGGAACCTTTGTTGGTGGAGGTGATGCGCTCTTGAAGGGCGCCCATTTCTGTCGAGAGGGTGGGCTGGTATCCGACGGCGCTGGGAATACGTCCCAAGAGCGCGGAGACTTCGGAGCCGGCCTGGGTGAAGCGGAAAATGTTGTCGACGAAGAGGAGCACGTCCTGTTTTTCCTCGTCGCGGAAGTACTCGGCCACGGTGAGGGCCGAAAGGGCGACGCGGGCACGGGCGCCGGGCGGCTCGTTCATCTGGCCGTAGATGAGGGCAGCCTTGGAGAGGACTGGCTCTCCTGACTCGAGTTTGGACTCCATCATTTCGAGGTAAAGGTCGTTGCCTTCACGGGTGCGTTCGCCGACGCCCGCGAAACAGGAGACGCCGCCGTGGGCTTTGGCGACGTTGTTTATGAGCTCCATGATGAGGACCGTCTTGCCGACGCCAGCGCCGCCGAAGAGGCCGATTTTTCCTCCTCTTTTGTAGGGGGCCAGAAGGTCGATGACCTTGATGCCGGTCTCGAACACTTCGACCTTGGTCGACTGCTCTTGGAAGGTCGGCGGCGCACGATGGATGGGCGACCGCATTTTGGTGATGACCGGCCCGCCCTCGTCGACGGGGTCGCCGATAACGTTGAGGATACGCCCGAGGCATTCCGGCCCGACGGGCATGGCGATGGGACCGCCGGTGTCGCGGGCGTCCATGCCGCGGACGAGGCCATCGGTGGTGTCCATGGCGACGGTGCGGACCGTATTTTCGCCGAGGTGTTGGGCAACTTCGAGGGTTAGATTGTCTTTCGCGTTCGAGATGCTGGGGTTGAAGACCTTGAGCGCGTTCAGGATTTTCGGGAGCTTTCCATCGGAAAACTCGACGTCGACGACGGGACCGATAACCTGCACGACCTTGCCGAGGCTTGTGGCGGGACCATTGCCGAATGAGAGGTTCGCTTGCGCCATGACGGGATGTGGCTCCTTGGAAACTTTGCGCGCGGAAAACCGCGAAAACTGCCTCCCCTGCACGCCGAACGAAAGGGGGCCGCGGCCGAACTTTGATAGGGTCGACTGCCTGCGCGGGAAAGCGGCGGGCAAGTAACACGCACCACGCATCGCAGCAATGGCTTTGTCGCCATGCGTCGCGCAAAAACTGCCGCCGTTAGCTTGACCTGTTTAAAAACGCGTGTAAGAGCGACACTTCGTGACGGCTCCTGGGTTCGAACCGCTTCGAACTCGTGACGCTCGGAACGGAGGCAGATTGGGGTGATTTCCCCAGACACCATTTCGCTTGTCCGCGACCGAACCGATATCGTCGCCGTTGTCTCTGAGAGCGTCCCCTCGCTCAAACGGCGCGGACGGGCGTTCGTCGGATTGTGCCCGTTCCACTCGGAAAAAACGCCAAGCTTTCATGTCAACCCAGACCGTGGCTTCTTCCATTGCTTCGGCTGCAAAGAATCCGGAAGTGTCGTCGATTTCCTCATCAAACACGACGGGTACTCGTTTCCTGAAGCCGTCCGCGCCCTCGCCGAACGTCTCGGGATCCCCGTCGAGGAGACCGACCTGCCGCAGGACCGCGACGCGGCCGATCGCGCGCGCAAACAAATTGAAAGCCTCTACGCCGTCAACCAACTCGCCGCGTCCTTTTTTGAAACCCAGCTCCACGAGCACCCGGAACGCCAGGCGGCTCTTGACGAACTGGCTCGACGAGGCCTCGAAAACGCCCACGACACGATCCAGGCCTTTCGTATCGGTTACGCCCCGGCGGGCTGGGATGCTCTCGCGACGTTCCTTCGGAGCCAGACAATGTCCCCCATCGCCGCCGAAACCGTTGGGCTTCTTGTCCCCCGCACGAGCGGCGCTGGCCATTACGACCGGTTCCGTCAGCGCTTGATGTTCCCCGTTGTAGACCCACAAGGACGTGTCGTGGGGTTTAGCGGACGCGTTCTGCCGGGCGCCGATGAAGCCCCCAAGTACATCAACTCGCCCGAAAGCCCGGTTTACAGCAAAGGCGCCATGCTGTTTGGCCTCCATCAAGCGCGTCAGGGAATTCGTCGCGAGGGGAGCGCTGTGCTGGTCGAGGGGAACTTCGACGTGGTTTCGCTCCACGCGCGAGGCTTGGACCACGTGGTCGCCCCTTTAGGCACGGCTTTTACGGTCGATCAGGCCAAGCTTCTCAAACGCTTTGCTCCTCAGGTCACGCTGCTTTTCGACGGGGACGCGGCAGGACAGAAGGCCACGTCGCTTGCCCGCGCCCCCTGCAAACAAGCTGGCCTTTCGGCGCGCGTTGCGGTGATCGCCGAGGGACGCGACCCGGACGAAGTGGCACGCACCGACGGGATCGACGCCATTCGCGACCGCTTGACCCGAGCTCGCGGCATGCTGGAGTACCTAATCGATACGGCTCTTGACGAGTCCTTTGTGGCGGCGGACGCTCACGAACGCGCCGCACGGGTGGAGCGCGTGGCACGTCTGCTTACCGAGGAGGAAGACCCGCTGGTTCGCATGATGGGAAAATCGTACGCCGACCGGCTTGCGGGACGTCTCGATTTGGTGCGTTCGACCGATGCGTTTCGGGCGCTCGAGCAGATCGTACGCAAGGCCGTGGCGCAGGCGCCTCCACAGCGCGTTTTTTTCCCGCCGGGGCAATCGGACCAGGACCCGCAACGGGCCCGTGTCAAGTCGCGTCGTCCAGGGGCCGAAGAGTCGCGGGCCATGGTGGGGGCGCTGATTGAGTTTCCGTCGCTTCTCGACGATCCCGAGGTGCAAGAGCGCCTTGGGATGCTCGAAGGGCCTGCGGCACTGACGGTCGGCGCGCTAGCTCGCGCTCGAAAAAGTTTCGTGTCACGCGGGGGAACGTTGGAAATCGCTTCCGTGGGACTGGACATCGTAGATTTTCTTGCGCAAGTCCCAGGTCCTATCCATGCCTTTGCTTCCGAACGTCTCGCAGCCCCTTTGCATGACTCCTTGGAGGTAGCCCGCGCGAGTGTGCTTGAGAACGCCAGCAAGCTTCAAAAGATTGTTCTTGGGCGCGAGACCGAAGACCTTGCGCGTGCCCAGCAAAAGGTTGTGGGCGACTGGCAAGCTGAGCGCGAGCTTGCTGAAAACGCCCAGGCGCGTGTACGCCAAAAACATGGGATTGCGCCCCCAAAGAACGAAAATTACGCAATCGGGGCTCCCCCGATGGATCCAACGGCACCAGAGGTACAAGGGAACGGACACGATGGCGACGAAGAACCGCGAGCGTAAAGAGGTCCAGCAGCTCATCGAAGTCGGCAAGTCAAAGGGGTTTTTGACCTACGACGAGGTCAACGACGCCCTGCCGGCCGATGTCGTCGCCGACCAAATCGACGATGTCATCGGGGTCCTCGGCGACGAAGACATCGAGATCGTCGACACCGCGACGCAGGTGCGCATCGCACCCAGCCGCATGGTCCAAGAGGAGATCACAGAAAAGAAAAACACTCCTCGCGACCGCGAGGGGCCAGCCCCAAAAACCGGCGAAGACCTGGACGCCTACTATTCCAAGTCCAACGACCCGGTCCGCATGTACCTTCGCAAAATGGGGAGCGTCTCGCTTCTCACCCGCGAAGGAGAGGTCGAGATCGCAAAACGCATCGAACAAGGCGAATTCGCCATCCTCGAAGCAATCCTCAACTCGCCCATCGCGGTGCGCGAGATTATCGACCTCGGAGACAAACTCCGTAAGCACAAAATCCGGGTCAAGGAGATAGTCCGCGACGCGGAGGATGACGACCGGGAATTCGACGAAGAAGAGGCCGATCGACGCATTCTGCGTCTCATCGATAAGGTCCGACACCTCGAAAAAATCGGCATGGACCTCGCAGAAACACTCTCCTCTGTCAGCCGACGCAAACCCATCGAAGCCGAGATCGACGTCAACCGGCAAAAGCTCGTCGACACCCTCGAGGAGATGCGCATCAACAAAAAGACCATCGACCGCATCGTCATGAAGCTCCGCGGGCTCATTCAGAAAATCGAGCGCGCCGAAGGAGGTTCCACAGAAATCGAACGCCGCACCGGTGTCGACATGGACCAACTCCGTCGCGAAGCTCGCGCCGCCCGAGCCGACGTTGCCGCCGAACGACGGTTCCGACGCAAGCACGGAATCACTCCCGAGGAGGTCCTCCAAAGCCATGCCCTCGCCCAGAAAAATCTGAAGAAGGTCGAAGAGGAGCTCCAGCTCGATGTCAAAGAGCTTCGGCTCTCCTACGAAGCCATCCGCGACGGCGAACGCATGGCCGAGAAAGCCAAAGCCGAGCTCGTCGAAGCCAACCTTCGTCTCGTTGTCTCCATCGCCAAGAAGTACACCAACCGCGGACTGCAGTTCCTCGACCTGATCCAAGAGGGGAACATCGGCCTCATGAAGGCGGTCGAAAAGTTCGAATACAAACGCGGCTACAAATTCTCGACCTACGCCACCTGGTGGATCCGACAGGCCATTACCCGCGCCATTGCCGACCAGGCCCGCACGATCCGGATCCCGGTCCACATGATCGAGACCATCAACAAATTGATCCGCACCAGTCGCTACCTAGTGCAGGAATATGGACGAGAGCCCACCCCGGAAGAAATCGCCGAGAAGATGGAGCTTCCTCTCGACAAGGTCCGCAAGGTCCTCAAGATCGCCAAAGAGCCCATCAGCCTCGAGACCCCTATCGGCGAGGAAGAAGACTCCCATCTTGGCGACTTCATCGAAGACAAGAGCGTGGTCTCCCCTGCCGAGGCCGTGATCAACATCAACCTTGCGGAGCAGACCCGTAAAGTCCTCAAGACCCTGACTCCTCGCGAAGAGAAGGTCCTTCGTATGCGCTTCGGGATCGGCGAAAAGAGCGACCACACGCTCGAAGAAGTCGGACAGGACTTCGAAGTCACGCGCGAGCGGATCCGTCAGATCGAAGCCAAAGCCCTTCGTAAACTGCGACATCCTTCCCGAAGCAAACAGCTCAAGTCCTTTATCGAGGGCTGAGACCCACTCCCAAGGAAATAGTTGCCCCACGATCTCCTCCCACGGACCTCACCCCCACACGATTCGGAGCGTTCACACCGTCCCCCTCCCCATCGATGGGGAGGGGGAATTTGTAGGATCGCGAAGTCGCGGGGGGGTGAGGTCCGACGGTTGGCGAGGTGGGTCTGGGGGTCGTGAGTGTCCAAGGATTTTCGCCTGTCGGTCGAACCGTGAGCGTCCTCCTCGCCACTGCAATGCTCTTGTCTGCCTGCAAACGTGGCGCACTCGCGTCGTGGCTCCACGAGCACACCCGCACATCAGACTGGCCCCTCTACGCTCAAGACTGCCCCGATGGACTCGCCCGTTGCCAAAACGGCGTCGTCCAGGTGTCGCGCAATGCCTCTGTCCCGGTTGCCTGCCCCTCCGAACCGTGCGCCTGCCCTTGGGAATTGATCGGCCACTGCTCCCAAGGCTGCGCCGATGACCAGAGTACCGTCGTGATCGACGCTCCCCTTGCGCTCACCCAACTCTGTGCCCCATTCTCCGTCGCAACCGTGCTCTCAGCCCCGCCTTCCGTTGCCCCCAGCGTCGACTGCGAAGAACACCAGTTCGTTTGTGTCTCCAACACCGTCGTGTCCTGTTCCAATCGCCACGCCATTGCCTCCTGCCCTCACGGCTGCGCAGGTTCCAGCCTCGACGACGACATGTCCGCGCGGGCAGCTTCCATGATTTTGTGCGCCCGATGACCGTCTACCTCGATTGGAATGCGACAACGCCACCGCTGGACGAGGTCCTGGAGGTGATGCAACACGTGGCACGGGAGTGCTGGGCCAATCCTGCAAGTGTGCACGCCTGGGGACGTCGCGCGCGCCATGAAGTCGAAAAGGCCCGGGCCTGCGTCGGCGAACGCGTCGGGGCCGATCCTCGCGATGTCGTGTTCACGTCGGGGGGAACCGAAGCCAATAACCTTGCACTTCGCTCCGCGTTTTCCTCCCAAACAGGCATGCTCGTCACCAGTCGCCTGGAACATCCATCGGTCACCCGCGTGGCCGAAGCGCTGGAGCGCGAAGGGCGAGCCAAGATCCACTGGCTCAGGGTCACTCCCGAAGGATCGCTGGATCTCGACGAGCTGCAACAAGTCCTTGCCAATTCCCAAGTGCGTCTTGTGACCGTGCAGGCGGTAAACCATGAAACCGGGGTGGTGTTGCCAGTCCAGGAGGTGCTTCGGCTGGCCCACACACGGGGCGTTGCGGTGCATGTCGATGCTGTCCAGGCGCTGGGACGTGTGGAGGAGTTTGGACAAGGAGCCGATACCCTTTGTGTAGCGTCGCACAAGCTTCGAGGGCCCAAAGGGATCGGTGCATTGGTGGTGAGTCCACAGGCAAGGACAAGGGGGCTGGAGCTTTCTGCGCTTCTCCTGGGAGGGAGCCAAGAACGTGGGCTTCGTCCAGGCACCCTCGATCCGGTGGCAGCGTCCGGCTTTGGTGTGGCAGCAGGGCGTTCTGCGGGAGGGCCTGATCGTTACGCCAAGCTGCTACCGGTTCACGAGGCGTTCGAGCGCAGTCTTGCGGCACTTGGACTGGAGGTGAACGGCAAGGGGACCAGAGCGCCTCATGTAACCAACGTGTGGGTGCGGTCGTGGGAAGGGGTGGAGCTAGCGGCAGCATTGGATCTGGAGGGGGTATGTGTGTCGAGTGGAAGCGCGTGCAGTGCGGGGACCTCGGAGCTGTCGCCGGTACTGTCGGCGATGCACGGCCCCGAGCGGGCGCGTCAGAGCATACGGATTTCGATGGGGGAGACGACCACATGGGCGGAGATGGAGCTTGCTTTGGAGGTCTTGGACAGGGTACTCCATCGCAATAACCTCTAGCCCGGCGTATACGAAGCCAGATACCATGCAGTCCATGCGAGACGTTTTCTTTCTCACCTCGGGGGTCATGAAGGCCCCCACGTTCGCCGTCCGTCCGTCTTGGTTTATCAACCCCCTGAGCGTGACACGCCTTGCCAACACGGTCGCTGTGTGCGTGTGCGACGACGGCGATCTGGTGCTTGTGGACGTGGGCTGGAGCGCAGCCCAGTGCGAGGATCCCGCGCGGGTGCTGGGACGCGCCCGGGCCGCGTCGTTGGGGCTTGTCGTCACGTCCGAAGACTCGCTTCTCATGCAGCTTCGTCGCCTCGGCTTTTCCGCGGACCGGGTCAAAGCCATTATTGCGACCCATCTGCACCTCGATCACGTTGGCGGCGTCGAGGATTTCCCGAACGCCGAAGTGATCTGCGCGGACCGCGAGCTTCGCTCCTACGCGCATTTCGATCCCGCGTATCGTGTCGCGGACCTCGCGCGTGCGGGGCGTCTGAGACCGTTGCCTCTTGAGGGAATCCAGGGGTTCGACGACGCGGTGGATCCATTTGGCGACGGGTTCCTTCGTTTGTTTGGGCTCTTTGGCCACAGCCGAGGAAGCCTCGCAGTGATCATCGATGCTCCAACGTGGCTTTTTGTCCACATTGGCGACGCCGTGTACCAAACCTGGGAGTACGCGCAGCCGGGAACGTCGATCTTGGCGCGTTTTACAGCCTGGCGCAGGTCGGACCTGGAACACGGCCATCAGCGTCTTCGTGCGCTTCAAGCCGACGCGTGCAGTCCGATGCTGGTGCCTTCCCATGACCTGGACGTGTTTCATGGGCTTCCCCAGGTGCCGTCGACGCTGTTGTCGGAAGCGCCGCGGTCCTAAGCCAAACCCCCTTGCACTTTTCCCTAGACGGCGAAAGGGTTCGCGATGCCCTCAAAAATGGCTCCCAATGAAGACCTCGTCACCAAACTCGTCAAGACCATTCAGACCTGCACCGAGCCCCCAACGCTGCGGCAGCTCTTCGACCTGGCCGGCGTGAGTCACGACGCGGCGTCAATCAAAGCTGTCAACTCCGCTGCCTTCAAACGCGTTGCTTTCCTCACCACTTCCGAGTCCGCAACGTCCGCAGAAAAGTGCGACGCCTATGTCCTTCGTCCCCACGATCTCCCCGATTTCCTAGGCTCCGACACGTTCCTCGAGCATCACCTGCGACGCGCTCGCAAAGGCAAAACGCACGGGTTCACCGAAGCCGACCTGGCAAAGCTTCTCCCCGGAAAGCTCAAAGTGGCGTTCCGTGAAGCCCTCGACTTGCGCATGACGGCCTGCTCGCTCCCGTCGACGGTGGGAGTCATTGCCGTAAAAAAAGCCAGCTACTTGTTCCTTGTTGCCGAGGCCCGCGCCTTTAGCCAGCCTGTTCAAGCCGAGCCTCCGAAGGCGGAGCCCCTTGCAACGACTACCGAGCAGCTCACCGAAGAGGACTTCGCCACAGCCTTTGACCTCGCCTTCACGCGCCTTGACCGCGAAACCGGTGAACTCAACTTCGTGCCGCTCCTGCCACTTCGAAACGCCCTTGCTTGGTGTTCCCGCGAACGTTTTGACATCGGCCTTCGGGAGCTTCGGATCCACAATAAATTCGGTCTTGACAGCCCCGATGGACGCCACGTGCAGCTCTCCGATGATGAGCGAGACGCTGGAATCACTGAAGCTGGACGGCTTCTCGTGTATGTCGTGAGGAAATAGTCCATGAGCACCCAGCACCTGCGATTGGGATCGAACCCGTTTATCCGCAATCGTGTCACTGACCACTCCCCACTTGACACGGACGTTGATGTCCCCACGGCCTACAAGGAGCAGTTCGAGCGCATTCTTGGTCTTGTCGACGATGTCCACAAAAACGACTGCTCTTTGGGGGCAGCGATCCTTGGAGGTCCTGGTGTTGGCAAGAGTCATCTCCTTGGGCGCGTGGGACGTTCGACAAAGAAACGGCAGGGGGCGGTCTATGTCTACCTTCAGAACCTGTTGGCGTCCCCTGAGCGCATGCCGCGGCATCTACTGCGCTCGGTGATCAGTCTGCTCGGCTCCGGTTTGCCTGATCGCCTCACCCGGACCGCTCTTTTTGCCGTTGTGGATGCTGCCGCGGGGACAGCTATCACCAAGCAAAAGGGCGAGGTAGACCGGAAACGAGTCTACAGTTGCCTCCAACACATGGCGGGCACACGTGGAACCAGCGAGCTCTTCTCAGTTCTCGCGGCCTTCTGGGAAGCCGCTACGAAAGCCGATCACGGAGATGCGCAAGCGCGCGAGCTTGCCGAAGCCGCAGTGGCCTGGCTGGGCGGTGACCCTATCGATACGGAGATTGCAAAGCAACTGGGCTTGCGTGCGAGCCACGATGACGCGTCCATCGAAGACGACGCGGGGATTTTGGCAGTCCTTTCGACCATTGGGGTGCTCGCCGGCTCGCTGGGGAGCCCCTTTGTACTTTGTGTCGACCAGATCGACAACCTCGACGACGACCGAGTTCGAGCGCTCTCGTCATTTCTGCACGCTCTTCTCGATCGTTCCAAGAACATCCTGGTGCTCATTGCGGGGGTCCAGGAGACGATGACCAGTTTCGTCCATCGCCAGGTCATTGCGACGGCAGCGTGGGATCGACTTGGACAGTTTAGGATCCAGCTAACCGGAGTCACGCCTGAAACAGGCAGCCTCATTGTGCAGAAGCGGCTGCAGGCCCTTGGAAAGAGATTCAGTTCCCGGCGCGATATCCGAGCCAAGCTCGAAGCCGACACTCTTTTCCCCTTGGGTTCCCTCTGGTTCCAAAACTGCGTGGGAAACGCTCTCGAGATACGTCCCAGGGATATCCTTATTTGGGCGCGGGAGGCATGGGAGCAGCAGGAGGCACTGCTGGCAAAGCTTGGCGACTCGACGTGGCTCGAAGGGTGGCCTCACGGGAAAGAGACAGGTCTCCTAGTCGCACCACCTGTGGTTCCTCGAGAAGACGCGGTCGATGCGCTTGTCCAGGCGAAGCTTGTGGAATCGGTAACGCGGCACAAGCTTGAACCGCAGGCACTTCCTCCTGATGAGAACAACCTTGCGGAGCTCACGCAGAAGCTGCTTGCCAAGTGTCTTCATCGGGAGAGCCAATATACGCTGCTCTCCTTCGAGAAGCCGAAGCCTGCGAGAGGCGCGAAGACCCCGCGTTACGACCTGCTGGTCCACGAGCGACGCAAGAGTGGACGGGAGGTCAGCACCGGCGTGGTGTACTGCACCTCCCATCATGGCAACGGAGCCCTTGCTGCGATCCAGCGGATTCTAGGCGACACCAGTCCTCCGGAGCACTGCGTGCTGGTGACCGACGAAGAGCGACGTCCCCTGCATCTTGGCAAGAAAGGCGCAGAGATATACGACAAGCTCAATGCCCAGGGGGCAGATCGCTTCCTCCATGTGAAGCTGACGCTCGAAGGGTATGCCCAGCTAGACGCCATGTCGTCAGTGTTGGGGGCTGCCAAAGTGGGAGACCTCGAAGTAGAACATCCGAAGGGCAAGAGCTCCCGAGTGGCCGAGGACGAGGTCAACGAGAGTCTTCATCGGCTCAAGACCTTTGAAAAGCACCCACTGCTCCACGAGTTCGTCACTGAAGAGGGCGGTGTCAGCATTGTCCCACCTCCTCTGCCCAACGGAGGTCTGGACCCAAAGGTGATCGAGGAGCTACTTTGGAAAGATCTGGCTTTCAAGTTTGCCATTACAGCGCGCGAGGCGCAGGTACGGCTATGTGCCGTAACAAAGACAGCGGACTCCCTGCAGACGTTTGCCTCACTGAAAAAGGTAGCCATGGCGATGCATCGGGACGGGAAGCTCCATGCAACCTCGCAAGACGATGACCTGATTCTCCGCCATGTCCCGAGGAAATCATGACGCTTTACCACTTTTCCGTTACGCAACTTCGGATAGCAGCGACCTGCCCACGCATTCACTATTTTGACGTCGAATACAGCCGTGCCAGGGGACTGAAGACTCCTGCCTGCTCGAGGATCTGGAAAACTGGAAGGTCCGAAGCTGCCGGTGGAAACTTTTTCCACAACATCATCGACCGTTTCAATAGCCTCGCCGCTAGCTCACCGGAGATTGAAACGGTCCTTGAGCGCGCCACGGAATTGGACACGCTTTGGGAGGGACTGATGCAGTTCCTGATGGCCAACTGCGTGCCTCAGGAGGCGCTTCTGGAGAAATCGGCGATCCTAGGGCTGAACCTGTCGAGGGTACTGCAGCGGTACCTCCGGGAGGTTGCTGAACTCTTGCTCCAAGCGCGAGGGGTGGGTATCCCACCGAAGGCCGTATTGCAGGAGGTTTTCGGGGATCCAAGGCGTCGAATCGACGTGACCTTCCAGCTGGGCGAGCCTATGGAACCGGTGCAGGTTACCGGTGCTGTAGATTACCTGTACTTTGATCCCCTTCAGAAGCGATTGCGCATTGTCGACTACAAGCTGAAACCAGCCGATCAACCGAACCACGACCTGTTCCAAGTTTCGGCCTGTGCGCTCATGCATCACCACCAATATGGAACGCAGCCAGACGTGGGCGTGTTGTACCTCCATCCGCAACGTCAGTTGGTTGAGAGTCCCTGGCAGCAGGTCTACGATCTGCGCGGGAAAGTATACGATCTTCTTGCATCCATGGTCCCTTGGGCGGCCTACGACGAGCACGGTCAAACGGGGCTCAAACCTCCCGGGGATATCACCCATTGTGTCGACTGCAAGTGGAACAAGCTGGGCCAATGCGAGCAGCGTTTGGGGCCCAAGGACCAAGGAGCGTACGAAAAACGTTGGGAGGAGCTTTCTGCTCGAGGAACCCTTGACGCTCCCAAAGTGGACGCACTGGCGCCTTCTGACACTCCTCTTGAGGAGGAGGAGGAGACGCCTAACGAGCCAGAGGAATCTGTCACGCAACCAGAGGGCCACCTATTCCTAGGAATGGCAGGTACAGCGCCGGTGTTTATTCCTTTCAACGTACTCAACACTCATGTGGCGGTGGTGGGGGCAGCTGGAAGTGGCAAGACGTGGCTGGCTAAGGTGATGGCGGAGGAAGCTATTGCCGCGGGGGTGCCGGTGCTTGCGATCGATCCACAGGGGGACTTGGTACAGTTCCTCGAGGGTCGTCCATTGCAAGACGTTCCGCATGCCTACCGAAAGGCAGCGGAGAGGTTCCGCGAACGGGTGGAGCCGCGTATTTACACCCCGGGAACGTCCCATGGGATTCGGCTTTCCTTGGATCCCTTGCATCTTCCCAGCAAAGCGGGACTCGAACGGGTGGATCCGAAACATCGCAAGGAGGAAGAGGACGGTCTCTTTAGCAGTCTTGCGAGCAACGTGGTACATCTTGCCCGCATCAAGGGGGACTCTAAGGCTCGACGTGCGTTTGTGTTTCGCGCTCTCAAGCTGTTGGCAGAGCGGGGCGATGTCACGCCAACGCTTCGCGATGTTGTGGAGCTTCTGCGCGACCCGGCGGCATATGGCTTCGATGATGCTGACTATCTGCTTACCAAGACAGAGCGCAACAAGCTTGCGCAGGGACTGTATGCACTGGCGGCCGGTCCTAGCTCTCGGCTTTTCCAGGATGGCGATCAGGTGTTGTCTATGGAGGCGCTTCTTACGCCGACTGTCTCGGGAAAGGTGCCTCTCAATGTCTTCTATCTGAATGCCTTGGGGGACGATGACGAGAAGCACTTCTTCGTCGCGACTCTTGCTTCCGAGATCTACCGTTGGATGGTTACGGAGGCACCATTGCGCGCGGGGCTTCCCAATCTTCTCTTTTACCTAGATGAGGCCCGCGATTTCCTTCCAGCCGGTGCGCACCAGCCTCCAGCCAAGGCGTCGCTCTTGAGGCTTTTTGCGCAGGGGCGCAAGTACGGTGTGGCGTGTCTGGTGTGCACGCAGAGTCCTCGTTCCCTTGACTACAATGCATTCGGCAATATCAGCACCAAGATTGTGGGGCGGATGGAGAGTGCGCAGGACACGCAGCGGATAGCGCAGTGGTTTGAGCAAGAGGGCGAGGTACCGCAGTGGGTGTCGGGTCGGAATGGGGCTACAAAGGGAACTTTTGTGGGACGTTGGCCGAACCAGCCGGAGGCATTGGAGGGGGCGGTTTTTGAGGGGCGCATGCTCTACTCTTGCCACGAGCGGGCATGGAATCCCGATCAGGTGTACAAGGCGCTAGCTCGCTCCCGGGAGTAAGGGCTACAAGGGAAGTCATGAAACCGCGTCCGGACCTCACCGAGTTTCCTGTGGTGGTCATCACCTATCCCGCGTCGATGACAGCGCAGGACGCTGACACCTACGGCGTCGAGCTCGGCGCCGTGCTTGCACGCGGAAAAGTGGGGTCCGTGGTGGATCTGCGAGCCGTGGACACCGCTAGGGTCAGCGCTAGTGACCGCGCCTACATCGCCAAGTTGGTCGACAGCGTGACGAAGCGATATGCAAAGGCGCTGTTGGCCGAAGCGATCGTTCTCGACTCCGCCGTCCTCCGTTGCATGACTGCGTAGTCCGACCTGCCTATCCAACCAGCGGGCTTGCCCCTAGCGCGCACAGGCCAAACCAATCCCACCGTCAAACTGACGTACCGACGCGCTGCAGCTAAAGTCGGCTCCTAGCGCAGCGCAGTCGCGGTTCTCAGTGCAGTTGATGGTGCACATCGACCTGGAGATTCCGCCGTCCGCCTCCACCAACATGCAATTCGTAGAACCGGTACAAGAGGCAGGACCTCCGCAGGAATCTCCAGGTGCAAGGCGGGGATAGCTCCGCTCGCCGCAACGCGGTCCCATGTCGATGAGGGCGAAGAGCGCAATAACAAGTGCTGACCGGGTCATGTCGTAACTCCTTAGCTCAGTGCAAGCATGCGTTGAATGGGAACCTTGGCGCGTTCAAGGAGCTCTGCGCTCATCTCGAGCCTCGGTGTCAGGTCGCGAAGCGACAGGTAAACCTTTTCGAGCGTGTTGCGCTTCATGTGGGGACACTCGTTGCAAGCGCAGTTGCCCTCGGGAGGAGCCGCAAGGAACGTCTTTCCCGGAGCCTGTTTCTCCATCTGGTGCAGGATCCCAGGCTCGGTAGCGACAATAAAGGTCCGCTTCGAGCTGGCTACCGCGTACTTGAGAAGCGCCGTGGTCGAGCCAATGAAGTCCGCCATCCGCAAGATCGGCTCCTCGCACTCGGGATGCGCTAGGATCTCTGCGTCCGCATTGCGCGTCTTCAGGGCAATGAGCTTGCGCTCGCTGAAAGTCTCGTGGACTACACAGCTGCCAGGCCAGAGCACCATCGAGCGTCCAGTCTTCTTCTCGAGGTACCGTCCTAGGTTCTTGTCAGGAGCAAACAGCACCTGCGTTGCTTCAGGGATCGACCGCACGATCTTCTCGGCATTGGAGGATGTCACGATGTAGTCGGAGAGCGCCTTTACTTCGGCCGTGCAGTTGATGTAGCTGACCACGACGCTGCCTGGGTAGTTGGCTTTCCAAGCGGCGAAACGATCGGCGGGGCACCCATCGGCAAGCGAGCAGCCTGCTTCGAGATCCGGGACCACCACGATGCGCTGGGGGTTGAGGATCTTTGCGGTCTCCGCCATGAAGTGGACTCCAGCGAAACAGAGCACGTCGGCCGTCGTGGTGGCCGCGGCCTGCGCGAGTTGAAGGGAGTCGCCAAGGAAATCTGCGATATCCTGGATGTCCGAGTCTTGGTAGTAGTGCGCAAGGACCACCGCGTTGCGTTCGCGTTTGAGCGACGCAATGGCCTCGTGCAAGTCGAGTGCGGGATCTGGCGAGGCGTGCTGAAGGGGGACG
Organism: uncultured delta proteobacterium; assembly: GCA_903894755.1. Lineage (GTDB taxonomy): Bacteria > Myxococcota_A > Polyangia > Polyangiales > Polyangiaceae > CAITRH01. The sequence continues at coordinate 25,684 of CAITRH010000488.1, read as the reverse complement.
GGAAGGGTCATGACGGGGACCTTAGGTTGCCGCGAAGATTGCGTAAAGGTGCGTCTAGCCCGTTGACTTATTTTTCTGGATTTCGCACAATTGCCCCACCATGAGCGATGATCATTTCGACCGCACCCTGTTGACCGAGTTCATACACACGCCTTTCGGGAGGGCCCTTGCCGAGCTCCCCATTCGCTACTTTTCCGCCACCCTCGAAGGCGAGGAGCGCATCGCGAGGGACAGTGGCGCGTTGCTCGTCGGAAACCACGCCTTCCTGGGCCACGATGGCTTCGTTCTCGCCACGCTGGTGCACCGCGCAACAGGACGCTACATCCGGTTCTTGGGCGAGCGAACTCTCTGGAAAATCCCTGTCGTGGGCGCTTTCCTATCGAAAGTGGGGGCGGTTGCGGGAGAGCCTGACACCGCTGCCAAGCTGCTCGAAGCCGGTGAGCTTGTTGGAGTCTATCCCGGTGGGGTTGACGACGCCTTCAAGACATCCGCTGAACGCTACCAACTCAAGTGGGGCCAACGTGCAGGGTTTGCCCGGCTTGCGATAAGGGCTAAGGTCCCAATTCTTCCAGTGGCCGCCTTCGGCATCGACGACGCCTACACTGTGATTGGACGCGAACGGTGGATTGGACGCCTTCTCCTTGGCTCCGACCGTTACGACTTGCCCCTTGTCTTGGGAGCCTACGGCACTGCCATCCCTCGCAGGGTCAAGCAACGCTATGCCGTGCTCGCCCCCATCGATACCACCGGGGATCCCAATGATCCGAACGATGTCGAGCGGGTCCGCGCAGCAACATTCGACGCGATTGATTCGATGCTAGCTCCGCTTCGTGCGGCCGACCCCAACCGTGAGCTCACCTGACAGCTGCGTCCCCCCTGGACCCAAGACTAGACTACGGTCCTGAGCGCATCGCACGGTAAGATCCTCCGCAGGAGAAGCCGCGGCGGGACCCGCTGGGACGACTTCTGTCGCCGAAGTCGCCGCGGAGGGCCGCGACACGCGAGGGGCCTTTCAGGAAACCGCTGCCTCAGGGGATGACACGGCGACTTCCGCCGCCGCCGTCGCCGCGGGATCGCTTGCGCGGCGACTTCCGCGGCCGCCATCGTCGCGCAAGCGCTTGCGCGGCGACTTCCGCGGGAGATCTTGTGGTTGCAAGCGCTTGCGCGGTGACTTCCGCGGGAGATCTAGTGGTTGCAAGCGATCCCGCGGTGACTTCCGCGGGAGATCTAGTGGTTGCAAGCGATCCCGCGGCGACTTCCGCGGGAGATCTCGTAGCTCCTCGCCGTGACGCAGGCCAAAGAGCTCCTGGCCCCCTGAAGAGGCTACACCGGCACAATCCCGCGCCGCTTGAACGGACGTTCCACCCGCTTGTGCCGACTCAGCTCGAGTGCCGCTGCGATCACCTTCCTCGTGTCGCGCGGATCGATGACATCATCGATCAGTCCCCAGCCGGCCACCTTGTACACGTCGATGTTCTTCTGGATCTGGTCCACAATCATCTTCTTAGCCTCGGGCGTTGGCTCCATATCCCCAAACAGCTTCTTCGCTGCAATGCCCACCATCCCCTCGGCCCCCATCACCGAGATCTCCCCAGTCGGCCAGCCCACGATCAAGTCGGGCTCAAAGGCGCGCCCGCACATCACAAAGTACCCCGCGCCGTAGGCCTTTCGTACCACCACAGTGATCTTCGGGACCGTCGCCGCCGCCATCGCATGAAGCATCTTGGCGCCATGCCGGATGATCCCCGCGTGCTCCACCTTGCTCCCCACCATGAACCCGGGCACGTCCTGCAGAAACAACAGGGGAACATTGAACGCGTCGCAGATCTGGACAAAGCGTGCAGCCTTGTCGGCCGAGTCCACATCGAGGATGCCCCCCATGTGATTGGGTTGATTCGCCACGATCCCGACACTTCGCCCGCCAATGCGTGCAAGGCAGGTGATGATGCTCCGTGCCCAGCGCGGCTTGATATCAAGGAAATCCCCGTGGTCGACAATAGCCTTGATCAGCTTGTACATGTCGTAGGCCCGTCGCGTCGACTCTGGAAGGAGGTCGAGGAGCGCCTCTTCGCGTCGATCCACCGGGTCATCACAAGGGACCACCGGGGGCTCCTCCTCGCAGTTCGACGGGAAATACGACAGGTACTTCTTCATTGCCGCAATGCAGGCCAGGTCGTTCGGGAATTCCCCGTCCCCCACTCCGCTGACCTCGCTGTGAACCTTCGAGCCGCCAAGCTCTTGTTCTGTAATGTCCTGCCCCGTCACTGCCTTGACCAGCGAAGGCCCCCCGAGCGCTAGACTTCCAATGTCCTTGACCATGGGGACATAGTCGGCAAGACCAGGGATATAGGCAGTTCCTGCGGCTCCAGGCCCCACCATCGCGGCCACTTGTGGGACCACACCGCTCATGTGCACCTGCTCTCGAAACAGGTGTCCCGAGCCTGCAAAGAGAGAAATCTGGTCAGGATGGCTCGAACCTGGATCGATACGAGCGCCTCCCGAGTCGATGAACCACACAATGGGCCACCGTCCGCGCAGCGCCATCTGTCGAAGCCGCGTGACCTTCTCCTCACCAGTGTATCCAATGCTTCCCCCTTTGACCGTGAAGTCGTAGGACGCTGCACACACGGTTCGACCTTCCACTTTTCCGAAGCCGCAAACCACTGCGTCGGCAGGCGGTTTGTCCTTTCCGTCCGGGCCAGCCCCCATTCCCATGGCGGTCCCATGGGCCCCCACCTCAAAGTACACCCCGCCGTCGAAGAGCGCACTCATACGCTCGCGGGCGTTCATCTTGCCACGCGCACGCTGCTTGGCCAGTTTGTCTTCTCCCCCCATTTTGCGGGTTTCGGCAATACGAGCCTCGAGGTCCGCAACGAGCTCACGCATATTCGACATAGCAAACTCCAATTCCTACTTGCCCGTCCATCGGGGCTGTCGTTTTTCGAGAAAAGCCATAAGTCCCTCGCTCGCGTCGTCCGTCGCAAGACACGATGCAAGACGCTCGCGAAGCAAAGGAAGCGCCTTTGCCAGATCCAGATCCTCCTGGTCGGCAAAGGCTTTGAGTCCAAGAGAAAGAGTCATGGGACTCTTGGACACCAGAGCATCGGCAAGCCGTCCCACCGCTGCGTCCAGATCGGATGGCGCCACGACCTCGCCCAGGAGTCCAAGTTTGAGGGCCTGGTCGGCGGTCAGCTTCTCGCCAAGAAGCATCATCTGTAGCAGCTTGCGCTTGGGAACCAGTCGCCCAAGGACTGCCATGATCATCATTGGAAAGAGCCCCACGTTGATCTCGGGGGTCCCCAAGGTGGCCTCTGTCGAGGCTATGGCAAACGTGGACGCTGCTACCAAGCCGAGTCCTCCTCCCATGGCGACTCCGTTGACTTTGGCGATGACAGGCTTTTCAGTGCGGGTCAAGGCCAGCAAGAGATCCGCGTAGTCCCCTTTGGGCGCCAACGTTGGTCCATCAGAAGACCCAGACATCTGAGCGAAGTCGCCGCCCGCGCAGAACGCTTTCCCCTCGCCCGTGAGCACGATCACACGGACCTCAGGGGCGTTGTGCGCATCGTCGAGCGCCCACAAGAGCTCGTTGACCATCACAGGTCCCATGGCGTTGCGCCGCTCGGGATACGACAGGAATACCGTTGTCACCGGACCTGACGGCACCACGCGGATCCGACGATAACTGCGTTCGGTCACTGCGCCCCCTTCCCTTCCAAGCTTAGGATTTCCCTTGCCTGTTCCACTGTAGCAACTTTGCGCCCCACATCGCGTACCATGCGGGCCGCAACCTCGATGAGCTGACCATTGGACGTCGCCATGTCGCCATTGGGTAAGTAGAGGTTGTCTTCAAGGCCAGCTCGAATGTTCCCACCAAGGGCGAGGGCAGCGCCAATCATGCGCCACCCGCATCGTCCAATGCCAATGACCTCCCATTCGCTCCCCGCAGGCATGATCTTGCTTTGAAGCTGGAGGCTCTCGACAGTGGGGGGGATCCCTCCGAGCACGTTGAGAATGAAGGAGAACTGCAGCGGCGGACGGAGGATCCCCATGTCGAGGAGCGGCCAGATCCCGTGGGTGTGGCCTGTGTCGAAGCACTCGAGCTCCGGTTTGATGTTGCTGTCGTTCATGGCGGTCAGCAGCTTGATGATCTTGCCGTAGGTGTTGGGGAACACCATGTCGAACACGAAGTCTTTCCTCTTCTCCGAGTACTTCGAGTAGTTCATGGTCCCCATGTTGAGGGCGCCAATTTCCGGCTTGCACTCCCGCAGGTACTGCGCTTGGTCGGAGACGTCCTCGAGGATCGTGCCGGTGGAGAAGTTGAGGATAATAGGACAGCGTTTGCGCACCTCTTGTTTGATCTGGGCAAAAACAGGAGGGCTGAACGTTGGGGAACCGTCGTCGTTGCGAGCATGGATATGCACGACAGCCGCACCTGCGTCGTAGGCACGTTTGCATTCATCGGCAATCTCCGTGGGGGTATAGGGGATACCAACACATTGTTTGCGGTTGGCAAGAACACCAGTGACGGCGCAGGTGATGACACAAAGATCGGGGTCGCGGACGGTCATGAAGTTGGCTCCTTTGATTTGCTGTCTGTGGGTTTCACCGAGCGTTCTGTTGCCGTTGCCACGGCTCGTTGGACACGCTTGGCAATTTTCGTAAGTATTTTCATTAGCTCTTTGGTTTCGGTGGGCGTGAGGTCTTCGATGGCGGCTCGGAAGATCTCCATAGGCTCGACAGCAACCTCGAGGGCAAGTTGGGCTCCCTTGTCGGTCAGGTGAATGTGCACGACACGACGGTCCTCCTGGGAACGGGCCCTGGAAACCAGGCCCTCTCGCTCCATGCGGTCGATAATCCCTGTCACCGTACTGTTTTGCGACCGGATTTTCTCCGAGAGCTCCGTAAGGGACAGACTCCCCAGGTGCTCCAGTAGCTTGACCACCGTGAGCTGAGGCCCCGTGAGGTTCGCACGGCGCGCGACCTCTTTTGTGATCCGCCGGCTCTCTGTATAGAGGTAAATGATCGCTTCAAGAATTTGATCAATCTCCGCCTTGACGGCAGGGGATATGGGGTTCACCACGCGCATAACCTCACGGCTCCCGACAAAGAAATCCCCCTCCGAGCCGGTGAAAACACTTAGCACACGAAGCATTAGTGCGGAAACCAGACGCGTCAAGCCCCTTGTCGAGTTTCTCGAAAGGTGGACGTCGGACTTCTCGGGACCGACCTACGCTTCCTCACGGGCGAGCAACGCAGCCAACCTGGCGGGGTCGAAACGCAGGATCATCACTTTTTCCCGGTCGACCACCACGAGCCCAGGAGCGGTTCCACGTGGCTTTCGAAGGTAGCGCCGAGGAGTGTACTGCACTTCAACCAGCGCTGCGCTCCGTGCGTCGGAAAAGTGTGCGGCCAGGTGGGCTGCGTCGACCAGACGCTCGGCGGGACAGGAGGCTCCTTTGTCGAGCGGCACGAGGACATGGGCTCCACCGAATCCTTTGGCGTGCAACCAGAGGTAGTGCGGCTTGGCAACGTGAAACGTGAGCTCGTCGTTGTGCTCTGCGCCCCGTCCCACCCAAACCACACCGCCGTCCCCAGCGCGAAAGAGCCGTCCTGGCCCCTTGACTGTAGGAGTCTTGCGAGCAACCGAAGGGGCCTCGACGCGACGGAAGTCCTGAGGGGCCAAGGCGCGCGCAGTCTTTTCGAGCTCCTGCAAGGTCTCCAAGGACGCGCCTTCTGTGGTCATTGCCAGCGTGTCGAGGTTGGAGCGGAGCTGCTGGGCGGCGTCGAGTCTGATCTGGGCAAAGCGGGCCCCTTCCTTGAGGCGCTTGGCACGACGAAAGACAGCGTCGAGTTGCTCGCGGGCCGAGCGCGACGGGTCGAGCAGGAGCTCGATGACATGAGGTTCTCCCGTCGACCAGTCGGTTGCACACAGTTTGGAGAGACCTCGAGGGGCACGGGAAGCCTCGGCAACGAAAAGCTTGGCTTGCTCGGACTTTCGGCTCACGTCGCCAATGCGTGCAAGGTCGCCGGAGACGGCTGCAATACGTCGGTCGACGCGTTCGATGGCCTTGCGAAGGCTGCGGCGCGCTGTATCGCGTTCTGTTTCGAGGGTGCTGCAAACGAAGCGCTGGGCGAGGTCCGAGCCGCGGGTGAGCAGGTCGGCGTGTTCGGCCCAGGGTTCGGTGGGAAGAGCGTTCACAAGCTCCACGGAGCGCGATCGGGCGACCAGGGCAAAGGAAGCCTCTTGTGTTTCGAGGCAAACCGAGCGTGTCGCAAGCCTGGTGACATGGGCCCCCTCGAACCGTTGGCGCCAAGAGGTTTCGCGGTTGCGAAGGGAGGCGTCTTGGGCTCGAAGATCGTGGGTCTGCTCTCGCGCGAGAAGGCCGACTCCTGCGTTTGCGATGAAGACGTATGCGGTCTCTCCAGGGACCCGGACCCACAAGAGGACTCCCATGTTTTCCGGGGTTCCAAGGAGTCGAATGCGCTGAACGACGCCGCCTGCGTAACGTTGGGTCATGGAGAGACCACCTTGCCTAGGGTCGGGGCTTCTGTCCATATCGGTTTGGCTCAAAGAGGCGTCGCGGACGGCATTAGCGTTGATTCCGACGCCATTAGCCTTGATGCCGACGGAATTAGCCTTGATGCCGACGGAATTAGTCTTGATGCCGACGGCATTAGCCTTGATGCCGATGGCATTAGTCTTGATGCCGATGGCATTAGCCTTGATGCCGATGGCATTAGCCTTGATACCGACGGAATTAGCCTTGATGCCGATGGCATTAGCCTTGATGCCGACGGAATTAGCCTTGATGCCGACGGAATTAGCCTTGATGCCGACGGAATTAGCCTTGATGCCGACGGAATTAGCCTTGATGCCGACGGCATTTGGGTTAGGCTTGGCGACATGGACCCTAAGCTTACTCCATCGCTCTCGGTATTCATTTTTGGTGCAGGTAAAGTTGGACGCGCCCTTGCGTCGGCGTTGCGAAAGACGCACGCAAAGGTCACGCTTCGTCCAGCGCGCGCGGGACTTCCCACGACTCCACTGCAGGCCGACGTGGTGGTGTTGGCCGTGCGGGACCGGGAGCTTGGGCCGCTCGCAGCGAGTCTTGCCAATGGACACCTCGTGGAAGAAACGAGCGTGTGTGTCCATGTTGCCGGGGCGCTGGGGGCCGACGTGCTTGCGCCACTTCGGGGGGTGTGTGCAGGAGTCGCGCAGATGCATCCCATGATTTCCTTTGCGTCGCTGGAACAACTGCCAACGCTCGAAGGAGGCCACGTGCATGTGCAGGGGGACTCGACAGCGGTATCGCGGGCTCGGGCGCTGACGCTGCGTCTTGGGATGATCCCTCGAACCTTTGATGGGCTTGACACGGTTGGATATCACGCAGCCGCAGGACTGGTAGCCAACGGTGCGGCGGCGTTGGCGGCGCTGGGGGCCGAGCTTTTGGTGGGAGCGGGAGTGGCTCGCGAGGTGGCTCCGGCGCTCCTTGGCCCGCTGCTGCGAAGTGTGGCGGACAATGTCGCTACCTTGGGGTTTCCCAATGCGCTGACCGGTCCGGTACGTCGAGGGGATGTCGCGGCCTTGGCAAAACACCTCGAGGTGTTGCGCAGGAAGTGTCCTGAGGCGATCCCGTTGTATCTGGCGAGTGCGCGAGCGCAGGTTCCGCTGGCGAGGGCGGTGGGGGACGCGTCCTCGGAAGCCTTTGATGCCATCGAAGCGTGGCTCATGGATGTTGGCGCGTGAGTTTGTGCTAGCCTCGTCGCCCGTGATGGCAAAGATAACCGGGCGACGTGGTTTCAAGACAGCGGTTTTTGCAGTGCTCGCTCACGCGGGGGCAGCGTCGGCGCAGCAAGCGTCGTTTCATCTGGATCGGCTCGAAGTGCCAGGGGGGCCGGAGGACGGGATGGTTCTCTTTCGCCCCGTGACGCAGGCAAAACCTCTGGTGTTTGCGCAACTGGGGTACGGGTACTCGCTCAATCCACTCAAAACGAGCTCGGTCACGGTCGATCAAGGGACCTTGGCTCGTTCGCCGCGCGGCATGGTGCAGCACCAGCTAACGTCGGTGATGACCGTAGGGACCGAGCTCCTCGATCGGCTTACGGTTGCCGCGACGCTTCCAGTGTCATGGCTTCAGATCGGTCAGAATCCCGACTACGGCAACATCACGGGGCCTGTGCCTGGGCAACGTCGCACGACGTTTCCGAACACCGACGGGCCTGCGGTGGGAGATACCCGTCTCGACCTTCGCTACATTGCGTACCGGACGTTTTCGAGGTCCTTTGCTATAGCGCCGCAGCTTTCCGTGTTCGTGCCCAGCGGAACCAATTCGAACTTTGGCGGGGACGGTGGGTTCAGTCTTCTTGTTCTTGTAGCGGCGCAGTACTCGCTGGGCTTTGTCGATCTTGTAGCCAACACGGGGATTCATTTCCGTCCGCGCAACTCGATCAACGACCCTACCGGAGGCTCGGGCCTTGGGGTTGGCAACGAGTGGCGTTGGGCGGTGGGGGCGTTTGTCCCATTGGGGAGCAAGCTGCGGATAGGCGGCACCCTCTTTGGGCAAACAGGGATTCAGAACGACCCCAACGTGCTGGGCAACACGGTATTTACCAAACAGAACACCCCGCTCGAGTGGAACGGCGAGGCACGTGTCAAGTTAGGTCAGGGTTTCTGGCTTGGAGGCAGTGCGGGGACCATGATCCTCGGAGGGTACGGCGCTCCTGACCTGCGAGTCCTTGCCACTGTGGGCGTTGCGGTGCCGGTGGAGGACAGCAAACCAAACGCTCCTGGCGACCCTCCGCGCATTGCGGTCCGGGAAAAGGGGGATGGCGACCGCGATGAGGACGGGATCCCCGACAGCATCGACGCGTGCCCCGACGAACCCGAGGACCACAAGGAGCCGGACCCGAACGACGGGTGTCCTATGCTTGACCGCGATCACGACGGGATTCCCGACAGGTACGACCAATGCCCTGATGTTCCCGAGGACTTGGATGGCATTGAGGATGGCGATGGGTGTCCTGAAGATGACTTTGACAAGGACGGGATCTTGGATCCGCAGGATGCCTGTCCACGGGAGCCTGGTCCGCCCAATGCGGATCCGAAGAAGAACGGCTGTCCGCAGTTCATCAGGCTTGAGGAGGGGAAAGTTCGGGTGCTCCAGCAGGTGCACTTTGGCAGCGACTCCGCGACTATCCTGCCTGACAGTTTTGCGATGCTCAAGGAGGTGGTGGAGCTGCTCAAGGCCAATCCTGGGATCAAGAAGATCCTAGTAGAGGGGCACACGGACAACGTGGGCGGTGAGGCACACAACAGGAGCCTTTCGGAGCGTCGAGCTGCGTCGGTCCGGGCGTTTCTGATCAAGCAGGGGGTTGCAGAGGGGCGTGTCGAGTCCAAGGGGTTTGGTTTGAGCGCGCCTATCGAGAGCAATGCGACGGAGAAGGGACGGGCAGCGAACCGCCGGGTGGAGTTCAAGATTGTCGAGGAAGAAGATCCTAACGCGGTGCGCAAGAAGTAGGGGCTCTACGTCTCATCGACCAGCAGTCCGATTTCCCATTGTTCGTCGGGCTGCTGGAGCGGGACGAGGACGTTCGAGACGCGAGCCAGCAGCTCACTTGGGGAGGTGGCGACGCCGCCGCGAACTCCGACGGCCACGCAGTTTTCCCATTGCCACACGCGGGCGCCGGTCACGCCTTCGACGCCGTACACGAGCTCGAGTACCCGTCGAAGGCGAGGCGATATTGGACTGTCTGGACCCATACGCCGGGACTAACATGGCGCGACCTTTCCCTCAAGGGGACCAAGCGTCACAGTGGCAAAGACACGGCCGAACGCGCTCTCGCGTAGCCCTCGAGGAGATCAATGACCTCGCCCGCAAAACGAGCCTGCGCAAACCGCGGCGTCCCAAAGGGATACACCACCACGCGCTTCTCAAGAGCCATCTTGTACCCCTGCGTCGCAATAACCTTTTCGGGTCCCATCACCACGAAGGGATCGGAAAGAAGCTGTCGCAACCCGATAATCTCGGCCCCTGTCAAGGTCGCCACATAAAGCGAGGTGAACCCCGGCGTTCCAGCAGGCTGACGCTGCGCATACACAGAGTCGTAGAGACGCTGCAGTGTGATGGAACCCGCAGGTAGCCCTTCCCAAAATGTATCCCGCCCAATCACGACACCGTCCACCCCCCAGGTCGCCCTCGCAGCACGCAGCACCAAGTCAACCATGGGTCTGCCATTCGCGATCGCAGAGTCCACCCGCGCAATAGGACGATCTGCGTCGGGAGCCACTTCCGCTGTCAGCCTGGACGCAAGCTCCGACACGTCAGCTGCCATCGGAAGACTCTCGTCCACCGTCACCAAGGTATAACGCTCCAGCACCAATCGCTTCCCAGGTGTCACCACCACATCGGCCCGCCCCACCAACTGGCCGTAGTGTCCTGCTTGCATCACAAACGCTTGGGTCCTCTCCCGGTTTCGTGCCGCCTCGAGGTCCGTCAAGACTTCTTCCGAATGCCCCCCCACAAAGAAGTCCACGTCGCTCTGGTTGTAGGCAAGCAGCGCGTCCAGTCGCGCCCCAAGATGCGTCAGCGCTATCAGTACGTCCACCTGCCCCCGATGCTTGCGCACTTGCTCTGCAAGCACCACCCAATACCGGTCATCGTGGAGAAACACCCCCGCGTAAGGCTCGCGCGTCGGCTGATCATCCGCACCGTAGTTGCTGATGGTCATCCCAATCACGCCAACCTTCACGCATCCCACCACAAACTCAGCGTACGGCGCAAAGGGGCCCTGGTCCATGCCGCGATGCACATTGGCGGCTAGCACGGGATGACCACTCAGATGCACATCGCGCAGTACCGCGGCTTCGCCATAGGCAAAGTCGTGGTTTCCCATGGTGCGCACGTCGATGGGAAGCGCCTGCACCATCTGGCGGGTCACCTCCCCCATGGACCGAAGATCCGCAATCGACCCTTTTTCGTAGTCGTCGCCTGCGTCGAGCACCAACGTTGGACGTTCCTGTTTGAGCGCACGTAAATAGCCCGCAAGATAAGCGTAGCGGCTGTGTCCTCCCAAGCGCTCCCCATACCGAGCCTGCAGATCGTTGAAGTGCGCCAACGTAATCCGCCGAGGGGCCAAGGGATCCCCACACCCCGTTGGCAAAGGCTGCGCGGACGCAGACGCAGGAACAACCTGCAGACGGGCCGGTTCGGCGGCTGCCGTCGTCGCCCTGTGCGTACATGCCCAAAGCACAACGGCTACCGCTGCCCCTACCAAATGTCCCTCAGCGCGCATCGAGATCTCCAGGTATGTCCTCACGTTTGCTGCATCCGCGATCGACCAGCATGCGCAGCGCTCGGATCGCTACCACGCGACGTGCGCTCGCACGCTTGCTCTTGGCTAGTGCAAGGAGATGATCACATCCCTCGCGCACCTCCACAGTGTCGGCAGGATCGGCCGAAACCCGAGGCGCACTCGCCAGCTCCACGATGGAGTCGAGCGCAAGAAGCGCCTCCGCATCGTTGTCACCATCGGCAACGTCCGCAAGGAACACAAGAGGCGTCAAGTCTTGGGAAACGCCAAGGGCACGCAGTGCCGTGCTTCGAAACGCAGGCAACGCTGCACGCTCGATGAGGCCGTCCACCCCCTCGCGAGCCGCAAGACGGGACAAGTCGTCCGCTTCTCCGTCCCTTGCCCTTGCCCAAAGGTCCGCAACCGCGGGCGTCATGGGAGACACGGGGGCTGACGAAACCACGGCAGGAGGCGAGGAGGAACCGCTCGATGCAGTCCCTGGTGGTGTGCTCCGCCCGCAAGACGCCAGCAACACCACCAGAACGAGCAGTCCCGGCAGTGTCACGTGGCAGGAAGTTCCTCGGTAGCACGACGGAAACACGGGTCCTCGGCGAGCTTTTTCTCGAGCTCGTGGTTCATGTGCATGGAACAGAAACGAGGTCCACACATGGAACAGAACTCGGCGGTCTTGAAGTAGGGGTCGGGAAGCGTCTCATCGTGCATCGCCTTTGCAGTTTCCGGGTCGAGAGCAAGACGGAACTGCTCGTTCCAGTTGAACGCATAACGGGCTCGGCTCAGCGCGTCGTCGCGGTCCCTGGCGCCTGGGCGTTTTCGGGCTATGTCCGCAGCATGAGCAGCAATCTTGTAGGCGACCAGCCCCTGCCGTACGTCGTCTTCATTGGGAAGCCCCAGATGCTCTTTGGGCGTGACGTAGCAAAGCATGGCAGCTCCAGCGACACCGGCCATGGTGGCTCCAATGGCGCTGGTGATGTGATCGTAGCCAGGTGCAATGTCGGTCACGAGCGGGCCGAGCACGTAAAACGGCGCCTCGTGGCAAAGGTCCATCTCTTTTTTTACGTTCATCTCGATCTGGTCGAAGGGGACATGACCTGGCCCTTCGATCATTACCTGCACGTCTTTTTCCCAAGCGCGCAGTGTGAGCTGGCCAAGGGTCGCGAGCTCGGCAAACTGGGCAGCGTCGCTGGCATCATGGAGACAACCAGGACGGAGCCCGTCGCCTGCGCTGATGACGACGTCGTGGGTCTTGCAGATATCGAGGACCTTGTCCCAGTGGGTGTAGAAGGGATTGTCTTGGGAGTGTTCGAGCATCCATTGGGCCATGATGGATCCGCCACGGGAGACGATACCGGTGATGCGGGAGCGCACTAGAGGAAGATGGGCGCGCAGGAGGCCGGCGTGGATGGTGAAGTAGTCGACGCCTTGTTTTGCCTGGTGTTCGAGCATGCCGAGCATGTCATTGACAGTGAGCTTGGCGATGGATGTGGCGTTTTCGAGGGCCTGGTAGATAGGGACCGTGCCGATAGGGACCGGAGAGGCTCGAAGGATAGCGATGCGGATAGCGTCGATGTCACCTCCAGTGGAGAGGTCCATGACGGTGTCGGCGCCATACTTGATGGAGATGGCGAGTTTACGGAGCTCGGAGTCCACGTGGCTTTCGAGCGGGCTACTTCCGATGTTTGCGTTGACCTTGCAGGTGAGGGCGATGCCGATACCGATGGGGTCGAGGTTGGTGTGGAGGACGTTGGCGGGGATCACGAGGCGTCCCCGGGCCACCTCGCTTCGAACGAGCTCGGGCTCGAGGCGCTCGCGTTGGGCCACGTGGGCCATTTCCTCGGTGATCGTGCCTTGCCGCGCGAGGTGCAGCTGAGTGATGTTGGGCTCGCCGAGACGCTTCTTGACCCATTCGGTACGCATGGGGGCGGTTTAGGCCGGCACGAGGAGAGGAGCAAGAGGTCGGCTCACTCGGACCGTCGCGGGCCTTCTCGACAACCCATGGACTGGTTCTGGTGACGCACAACACTGCGGAATTCGCGCGCGTCGACCGGCTCGTGTTGGACGACTGGGAGTCAACTTAGACCGCGATGGCTTCGACGCTCGGGTCCTCGGCCGCCACCGCGCGGCCCTCGCGACGATATCCGCCACCTTGGACACGGCGCGTCTCAGCACGCGGGCCTCAGCGCCGCAAGCTGTCGAGCGCGCACAGTACCCCGCCCGCCTTGTTTCGCGTCTCGTCCGCCTCGCTCCTAGGAACACTCCCCTCGACAATCCCCGCACCGGCCGTCACTTCAAGCCTTCCATCACGACAGATCGCCGTCCGGATCGCGATCGCAAAGTCGAGATCGCCCGTCTTCGCTACGTAGCCGATCGCACCGCCGTAAATGCCGCGTGGACGTGCCTCGAGCTCCCGAATGATCTGCATCGCCCGAACCTTCGGCGCCCCCGACAGAGTCCCCGCGGGAAACGACGCCCGCACCACTTCGAGCGGCGGCGTCGTCGACGGGACCCGTCCCCGTACCTCACTCACGATATGCATCACATGAGAGTAGCGCTCGATCTCCATGCGTCGAACAAGCTCCACACTCCCAATCTCGGACACCCGCCCCACATCGTTGCGTCCAAGGTCGATGAGCATCACATGCTCGGCGCATTCCTTCGGGTCGCTCAGAAGGTCTCGCTCGAAGGCGCTGTCCTCTTCTTCGCTTCGCCCCCGCGGACGGGTCCCGGCGAGTGGACGCACGGTCATGACCGCCCCATCGAGACGCACCATGGTCTCGGGACTCGCCCCCGCAATCTGCGTTCGCGAGGTTTCTCCTGGCGCGGGTGGCAGGTCGAGAAAGTACATGTACGGCGAGGGATTGAGCACCCGCAGCGACCTGTAGATGTCGAAGGGATCGATGTCGCCCGTGGGGGTCGAGAACGTGCGCGCAAGAACGATTTGAAACGCGTCGCCCGCTGCGATGTACTCCTGCGCACGACGTACCGAGTGCTCGAACCGCGCATCATCAAGGTCTACGTCGATGTTGCCCAGAGGACGCCGACGGTCGGGGACCGGAATGGGCTTGAGACCGTCGAGACGTTCGAGATCGGCAAGCGCTCGGTCAACGTCGGCCTGGTCTTCGGAGGCTACGGTCACCGTCTGATGGAGGTTGTCGAACACCACCACAGTCGCGCCGCCAACGAAACGAGCGAGAGGCGACGTGACGAGTCCTCGCCAGCCAGGAACATTTTCGACGGCATGAACCAGGTCCCAGGCGAGGTAGCCGATCTGAGCGCGGGCCAGACGTTGCGCAGGATTCGCCTCTGCGGGCAATCCGCGCTCGCTTGGAGCGAAGAGTCCCGCAGCCGCGCTGAGGGGATCCACGACGCTGTGGTCGACCATGCCATGCGGTTCGCCGGTCACCACCCACGTGCCGCTTGGCAGGAGCACGGATTCGTAACGCGGACGGTATCCGAGGATCGAGTAACGTCCCCAGCGCTCGCCAGCCACGACGCTCTCGAGCAGAAACGACGCGGTGTCGCCCGCGCCCCGTCGGAGCGCCGCATAGGCACGCACCGGGGTGAGCGTGTCGGCGACGAAGGTGTGCGTGACCAAGGGACGCATCCTAGGGCTCGCTAGGATCGCTTGGGACGTTTGGGACTGGCGTGATGATGGGCTCGGTGCCGGGCTCGGGTCCTGCGGGAAGAGCGGGCATGTAGAGCTCGCGGGCGTGGCGTTGGAGCTCTTTGGGCACGTGACAGGTTCCCATGGCGCGGCACACCACGAGAGGCTCGACAAGGACCGTGGCCGCACTCGGGGCGGAGTCTCCGCGAAGGTTGGTGATGGTCTTTTTTGCTACGAAGCTGATCTGGCGGCTCTCGCTTCCCAAGCGAACGAGCTCGGCGCTCGCCTCGATGAAGTCGCCGGCAAAGACAGGAGCGGCGAAGTCGACCTGCTCGTAGCCGCGCAAGATCCCCTCGTCGCCGTCGAGCCGGACCAGGATCTCGGCAGCGAGGTCGCCGAACAGGGCAAGCACCCGGGCGCCATCGACGACTTCACCGCCGTAGTGGACGTCGCTGGGGGCCATTCGCACACGCAACGTTGCTCGCAAGCCGATCATGACGCCGGTCTATCACAGGTCGTGCGGCGTCGTTCCGAGGTGTGAGATCACTTCCCTACGAAGGCGGGACTGCGCTTTGGTTTCGAGATGAAGGCCTTCATCCCCTCGCGCTGGTCTTCGGTGCCAAAGAGCTGCCCAAAGGCTTGGCCTTCGAGCTCGAGAGCCACGGGAAGGGGCACGTCGGCGCCTCGAACCATGACCCGTTTGGCCTGGGCGATGGCGACAGGACCGCGGCTCGCGATCTTCTTTGCCACCTCCTTGACCTTGTTCAGAAGCTCGGCGTGGGCAACGACCGCGTTGACCAAACCGACACGCAGGGCTTGCTCCGCATCGATCATGTCGCCGGTGAAGCAGAGTTCCCGAGCCTGTCCCGGTCCGATGCGGCGTCCAAGACGCTGGGTGCCGCCGAAGCCCGGCATGATGCCCAGCGAGACCTCGGGGAGTCCGAGCTTGGCTTTGTCGCTGGCGTAGACGAAGTCGCAGGCGAGGGCGAGCTCGCATCCACCTCCCAACGCGAAGCCATTGAGGGCGCCGATCACGGGGAAATGAGCCTGCTCGATGCGGTTCATGAGGGCGTGCCCCTTGTCGGCGAAGGCTTTGCCTTGAGCGGGGGTCATGTCCGACATGGCTTCGATGTCGGCTCCGGCGACGAAGGCTTTGTCTCCGGCGCCTGTCAACACGACCGCGTAGACACTGGGGTCGTTGTCGAGTTCGTCGATGGCGGCCGTGAGCTCCCGAACGAGCTGCTCGTTGAGGGCGTTGAGTTTTTCTGGACGGTTGATGGTGACGACGACGACGTGGTCTTCGCGGTCGCATCGCACGGTTTCATACGTTTGCATGGGGGCCCCTATAGCAAATCCGACGGACTACGGGTTAGCGCGCTCGGCGATCTCGAACTGGACTCGTCGGTTCTGCCTCTTGCCCTCTGTGGTCTTGTTGTCGGCAATGGGTTTCTCGTCGCCGAAGCCCGCGCTGGTGAGACGCTTCTTATCGATCCCCTTGCGTGTGAGCCAGGCGACGACGGCGTTTGCGCGCATTTGACTCAGCACCTTGTTGCCCGCTTTGGCTCCTACGTTGTCTGTGTGTCCTTCGACCCGCACGACGGTGATCTCGGGGTGGCCTTGGAGGATCTTGAGCACGCTCTCGAGGATCTCTTTGGTTTGGGCGTCGTTTGCAAGGACTGCGCTTCCAGTCTGGAAGTTGACCATGCCGGAGAACTCGATGCTGGTGGCGGTGATGAACGCAGTGGGGCACCCGTTCTTCTTGGGATCGGTGCTGGGTTTGCCAGGCTCACGGGGGCAAGCGTCTTGCTCGTTTAGAATCTGATCGCCATCGATGTCGGCGGGGCAACCGTTGAATGCCGCGTTGTCACTCTTTTGCCCTGGGACATCGGGGCACATGTCGACTGCATCTGGGACACCATCCTTGTCGCGATCCGCCGGGCAGCCGTTGGTCTTGGGGTCATCGGTCTTGACACCCGCGACCTCGGGGCAGGCGTCTTCGCTGTCGACGATGCCGTCGCCGTCTTTGTCGGTCGGAGCTGGGCATCCATTGGTCTTGGGATCGGAAGTCTTGATGCCAGGGACAGCGGGGCAGGCGTCTTCTGCGTCGGGGATTCCGTCCTGGTCGCGGTCTGCGACGAGGGGACAGCCGTTGGTTTTCGGGTCGGAGGTTCTGACCCCCGCGACCGTTGGGCAGGCGTCTTCGTTGTCTGGAATTCCATCGCCGTCGCTGTCGGCAATCTTGGGTTTCTCGACATAGGCAGGAGCCCATTCCACGGTGGCAAGGGCACGTGCTTTGGCAGCGCCGAGACCGCGAGTGATCCCGAAGCCGCCACCGAGACCGAACCGGACATTGCCCGCTGTGTAGTGGACACCCAGGAGCACTTCAGTGGGAGTGGCCTGTCTTTCTGAGGCCCCTGGGTCTGCTAGTAGACGTGCGCCAAAAATCTCAGGGCCGACCACGAGTTTGTTGTCGAGCACGCGCACACCTGCAGCGGCCGAGTAGACAACTTCATCGCCTCGGACCACCCCGCCAAAGGTGTCGTTTTGGGGACGCCATGCGAAGCCGACCTTGGCGGCGTAGGTGAAGATGCTGATGGTACCGGCGACAGTGAGGCGCGGAGTCAGTCGAAGTTGGCCGTCACTCATGTACTGGTCGCGGTTGCCAGTGGGAAGGTACACCTGAGCGCCGAGGGCAACGGTGAACGGGTCTTTGTAGTTTCCGAACAGGCGAGCGTCGACTCCAAGCCGGACATCGCCAAGGGCGGTGCTGTTGCCCGGAGGAAAACTGGTGGTGCCCGAGGTCCACGCGGTGCCGTCCTGCAACATGGCGATGGGAAGATTGAGTCCGAGTCGAAGCCTATTGAAGAGGATCAGCGAGCCGCCAAGGTGGGCCATGAGCTGTTGCTTGACCAGTGCGGCAGCCTCGCTGTCGTCGCTATTGTAGATGACAAGGGGCTTGAAGGTGTAGTTGGCGGTGAGGCCTAGGGCAGGACGCAGGTGACCGCGGAAATCCAGGGTTTCATTGGCGTACCACTCGCTGCCACGTTCGGACGGGTCGAAACGATCGAGGGCGAACCCTCGGGCAGCCTGCGCCTGGGCGCTGTTGCTCCATGCTGCGAGAGCGCCAATTGCTCCTGCACACAAACCGAACCATTGGGATAAGCGCATAGTAAAAGGCACGACTAGGGGCGTAGTCCCCGACATGTCAAGTTAGGAGATTGCTTACGGTCAATTTTGCGTCAATTTCGCGTCAATTTTGCGTCAGACGTGCGAGAGTGGCGCGGGCCATACGCAGCTCGCCCTCGAGAGCGATGGCCATGGGAGTGCGGGCGGTCTCGGTTCGGCGGACAAAGGCTTCGAGATAGCGCCTGGCGGAATTCCATTCTTGCGCGGCGTAGGCAAGGTGGCCGAGGACAAAGCGGCCGTAGCCTTGTCCGCAGGGGGCGCGGTCGAGGAGCTCGATGGCTTCGGTGAGGTCGCCGACGGGTTTTCCCGCGAACAGGCGTGCGAGGGCGAGGTGGGCACGATAGAGAGGTTTATCGTGGGTTCCCCATCGGGTGGCACGTTCGAGCGAGGCGATAGCTTGGGTATATTTCCCAGCCAAAAACAGGATACTTCCCAAGGTCCAGTGGTGGAACGCGCGGCGAGCGGCGGGGCTCCTTCGGGTGGCGCGTCGGAGATGGCTGACGGCGAGGTCGAGGTTACCGGAGGCGAGGGCGGCCCGGGCGGCGTCCTGGTGGAGCACGTCGGGGAGCACGTCGAGTTCGAGCGCTTGGAGGGCGATGGCGTAGGCGTGTTTGAAGCGGCGTTCTTCGAAGTGGGCGAGGTAAAGCTGCCGCAGGAGCATGGCGTGGACGGTCCGGTCGATGGGACCGTGGGTGGCAAGACCCCGTTGGGCAAACCGAGCGCGAGACCGCGGCGTCTTTGCGGCCATGGCTTGACGCAAGGCTTCTTCAGGGTTTAGCGGTAAGCGCCGGACTGCGGGCACGAAGGAAAGCGTAACACCCAGACTTTGCAAGGGCCAAAACGTGGTAGGTGAAAGTTTCCTTCTCGGCGCGGGGCGCGTGGTCCCGCCGCACTTCTTAGTGGACCAGTATCGATGACCTACACGTTTTTGCCTTTTGAAGGACGTTATCTTAAACTGCCTTGCCTTCTTTTGCTCTCTGTCGCGGCATGGCTTTCGGGGTGCGGACGGCACGCGACCGAGTCCGATTGCGCGCTTCTCATCGACCGCAGTGTGGAGCTGCAGATGAAGGAGCTTCGCATCGGCGACCCGGAGGCCATCGTGAAGCGTCAGGAGCAGCTTCGGCGCGAACTGCAGGGGGAGATGAAAGACTGCGTGGGCCGACGTGTCACCGACACCATGATGGCATGCGTGCGTCGTGCGAGCTCCCCCGCGGAGCTCGAGGGGTGCATCCACTGACCGCAGTCCTGAGCTTCATGCGCGGCCTTTTCTCTTTTCTTTATCGAAACACCTCGTCGATGGCCTGTCCCGAGCCGGCCCGGGAGTCCGGAGGAAGACGAAGCAGCGCACGGACCGTCCCCGCGATATCCGCCAGGCGAAAGCGATGCGACGCGCTTACCATCCCGCGCATCCGCACCTCTCCACCACGGGCGACCAGCCAGGTGCGCTGCGACTCGGGCCAATCGCCACCGTGGTCGGCAAAGCTGTCGGCCCGTCCGTGATCCGAGGTCACGAGCAACGTGGTGTGGGCCCCTCGGTCTCCCATGCCGTCGATGACGCGCACCAGGTCGCCCAGCACCGCGTCCGAGTGGGCAATGGCGCGAAGGTAGGCAGGATAGTCGTTTCGATGGCCCATTTCGTCGGCGTCCCCCAAGACCAGGACGAAGAGCTTTGGTCGACGGTTTTTGAAGTAACGGAGAGCAAGCGGCGCAGTGGCGGCGTCAGGACGGTAGTCTGGGTTGTCACTGGGCCAGGGTTCGGTGGTCGTTCCGATTTCCCACAAGGTGCGGACCTGCGCATCGGAACAAAGGTCGGCGAATCGAGCGACGTGGCCCTTTCCTGCGGAAACGATGAATTTCGAGGGGTCGAGGGAAGCAGCACGCTGAAGCGGAGGCCAGGACGCAAACACGGCCACGTCCCCCGCCGATGGCAGTGCCTGACGGGCGACATCGAGCACGGTTGGATGGGAAAGCGACGGACATTCGTTGCCAGTACAGCCTGTCGGGGCCAGTCCTCCCAGGAGCTCCATGTATCCTGGCATGGAGACGAAGTCTGGCCCGGAGGCGACCAAAGGCTCGCCATGTCCTGGAACCCCAAGGGCCATTCCTTCTTGCAGGAGCCTGTGCAGGTTGGGCGTGAGCGAGGGATAGTCGGACCTTCGTACCTTTCGAGCGTCTGCCAGGTCCCCATCGATTCCCACGAAGGCCTCATGGGCCCGCAGGCCGTCGATCACGACGAGCACGACGGCTCGGTCGGGCTCGGGAAGCCGCGGCACCGGCTCGCGGGACAAGAGGAGCTCCTCGGCACGCGAGACAGAATGCGGTAGCGCCGGGATAGCATTCGGCGTCCCGGTGCCCGAGCACCCCGCCAGAGCCAAAAGCAAAGGAAACGTTCGAATCATCGCCCGCACGCTACCATCCCCCTGCGGGGGGGCAAATAGGGGCTTTGCCCCTCCGCTCCTACGCTCTCGTTGCTCGCTCCCCCTTCAGCGCTCGGAGAAGGCTTCTCGGAGACCTTCTCACTCAATGCACGGCTCCAATCAGCAGCGCAAACCCTGGCACCAGAACCTCCTCGGGCCATGCCCCCCCCTGACGCACAATAACTGCGGGTCCCTCTGCCGAGCGTGGCGCTTTTTCAAACGCAAACCCGTGATCGCCAAACACGAAAAGCAGGGTCCTTGGCGCAAGTCCCTCCGAATGCCGCACGATCACCTGTGCCACCGTGTCTGCAACAGGACCCAACACCAGCCGTGGATCGCCCCCAGGCTCCCGAAGACGCGCTTCTACCAAGTCGAGCTTGTGTACGTCTCGCGACCCCACACGGATCCGCCGCACGAACTCCGCTGTCCGTCCCCGCAACGACTCTGTCTCTTGCTCCCGTTCCCCCGCACAACGTAGTACCTCAGGCCCCCTTGCCAACGTGTCCATCTGACGTGCCGTGGTGGTCGGAAGCGCACTCCACAACAGTACTTCATCTGCCAAGGACGCCCTCGCTCCTAGCAATCCTCCAAGTCTTGCCTTGACCATCTGTCCAAGGTCCCACCGCAGCGAGTCCACCAGCAGCAGCTGCACGTTACGGGCTCCATGAAGCCGCGCAATGCGTCCCGCCACCTCGAACGCATCCATCACCATGCGCGGCCTCTTCCCCGTCACCGCAAAGGTCGCACTTGCATCCGAGTAGCTCTTGGCAAAAGCCCTACGGAACTCGTCGTGGACCTGCAACGCCCGACTGTCGTCCAGCCCCGCCGCAATCGCGTTGCCTAGAGGCATGTAGGCGGACATAAAAAGGCGTTCCAATACTGCAAGCGTTTGTGGTCCGCGTGCGGCCGCCAACGCATGCACCCAGGACCGCCAACTTCCATCGAGTTGCTCGCCTGAAGGGGCTGGAGCCGCAACCTGCGGACGCTCCTCGTTCTGCAACAGCCGTCCAAGCGGCACTGGCGGTCCGTAAACAAGGGTCGCCCGATCGCTTGCATCCAGGAGCAATCCAAGCGGACGTTCCCTCGTGGCGGCGAGCAAGAACCGAAGCGTTGCACTGTTGTCGACGTCGAGCACGCCTGGCGAGCCGCGAAGCGGTCCAAGAGCCAGCAC
Organism: uncultured delta proteobacterium; assembly: GCA_903894755.1. Taxonomy (GTDB): domain Bacteria; phylum Myxococcota_A; class Polyangia; order Polyangiales; family Polyangiaceae; genus CAITRH01. The sequence continues at coordinate 3,999 of CAITRH010000488.1, read as the reverse complement.
AAGAAGTGCCCCGCCGGTCTGCTGCGCACGAAAAATGAGGTCGGCAAGAACCCCCTCAGGACTGGTGGCCTCACTGGCAACCGAGGCTCCAAGATCCGACAGGACCCTCTCGACCGATTCCACAACGGCCTCCCACAGCGACCCTCCCGTTTCGACCGGAACGACGAGCGCCCCCCGCATCTCAAGGCGCTGCATTTCGGTCGCGCGCTCCTCTGCTGTCACGAACGTCACCACCCCGGTGTCCTCTCGAAGCTTCGAAGCGGTTGACATCTCCATGCGCGCAATGGATGCACCCAACGTCGCGAGAGAGCCAATTTGCTGCGAGCGTCAAGTGGGTGGTAGCGTTTGGCGCATGGCCGGTGCTTCCTTGCTTACGCGCATTCGATTTCCCGAGCTTGCGGTCGCTCGGCGTTCCGTTTCCGAGGACGAGCTGCGGGCCAGTATCCTCGCAAACCTCTCCAAAATGATTCACACCCGCCTCGGTACGATGCTTACGCAGCCTGATTATGGCATCGCCGATGTAAGCGAGATGGTGCACGCGTTCCCCGACGCCATCGTGATGATGGCCCGCTCGCTGCGGACTACGATCCAGCAGTACGAGCCTCGTCTAAGCCAAGTCCAGGTCATACATATCCCCAACGAGGGGCTGGATCTCACGCTGCGCTACGAGATACGAGCCCAAATGGCTTGCGACGGGATCAAGTCTTCAGTGAAATTCGAGACAAGGCTCGACGCCTCGCGAAAACTAACGGTGAAGTGACCACGTGTTCAACAAATACTACCAAGATGAGCTCGCCTACCTTCGGGAGCTTGGACGTGAGTTCTCGCAGGCTTATCCAATGCTTGCCCCCATGCTTTCCGACCGCGGGGCCGACCCCGACGTCGAACGGCTGCTCGAAGGGGTCGCGTTTCTAACGGGAAGGATCCGACAGAAGCTCGACGATGAAATCCCCGAGGTGATCCACTCCCTTGCGCATCTTCTGTTCCCGCATCTTCTACGTCCCCTTCCAAGCGCCACGATTGTGGAGATCAGTCCCATCGCGGCCGCGCTCAAAGAGAAACGGGTGGTGGCCGCAGGAACCGAGTTTGCCAGCGTACCGGTGGACGGGGTCTCGTGTCGTTTTCGCTCCGTCGTTGCATGCGAGCTGCTCCCATGGGCAGTGGAGGACGTGCGTCTCGAGGCTGTGGCGGGCGGCAAGCAGCTTTTGCGGGTGGAGATCAAGGGGACTGCTGGGATCACGCTAGGACAGATCGGAGCCGAACGCCTGCGGCTGCACATGGCGGGCGAGCTTCGCGAGGCGTTGGGGCTGGTGTTGGGGATGTTTCATTTGGCTGAAGAGGTCCTGCTGGTAGGACCGTCGGGTAAGGAGGTACGACTTGGGACCAAGGCGCTTCAGTGGGTAGGCTTTGAAGAAAGCGAGGCGTTGCTCCCCTTTGGCAAGAGCGCCCTTCCAGGGCTCCGTCTGCTCGAGGAGTACTATGTACTTCCCCAGAAGTTTGCCTTTGTCGATGTCCGTGGTCTCGAGCGGTTGCAGGAGCTTGGCAAGGAGCTTTCGAGGTTCAGTCTGCAGGTTCGCTTTCGGGCTCCGATGCGCGATGTCGTGCGGGTGAGCAAACAAAGTGTACGTCTGCACTGTGTACCGGTTGTCAACGTGTTTGAGACGTCGTCCGAGCCGATTCGGCTGTCGCCGACCCGTGAGCGTTACGTGGTACGTCCAGCGGGGCTGACGTCGGCGCAGGCGCAGGTGTATGCGGTGACGCGGGTGGAGACCATCGCAAGGGCGACGAACAAGCGGACTGTGATCCCGTCCTTTTACGAGTTTTCTCATGCGGGGGACGCAGTTCATTCGTTTTACACGACGCATCTGGTGCCTAGTGTGACCGGGGAGGGGGCGGACGTACACATTGCATTTGGAACTCCGGAAGACAGCGGAGTGATGGCGGAGGCGGACGTGGCCTCGATCGATCTTTTGGCTACGAACCGAACGCTTGCGGGGGCACTTCGTCCAGGCGAAGTATCGGTACCGACGCAGAGCTCGCCGGCGTTTGTGACGTTTCAGAACATCTCACCGGTGACTCCGGAGGTTGCACCACCCATTGGACAGGATCTTCCGTGGCGGGTTGTGGCCCATTTGGCGATGGGGCTGCGGTCGTTGACCGAGCCGGAGATCTTGCGGATGGCGCTGGACGTGTACAACATGCATGCAAGGGTAGATCGGCAGGCAGCGCGGGCGAACGAGCTGAGGACCCAGGCCGTGCGCGACATTCGCGTGACACCGTCGGAGCGTCTTTTTCGAGGGGCCATTGTGCGAGGGGTAGCGATCCAAGTGGAGCTTGACGAGGATGGGTTTTCCGGGGAGGGAGACATGTACTTGTTCGCGGGGGTGTTGGATCGTCTTTTTGCAAGCTATGTTTCGATCAACTCGTTTGCACGCACGACGATCGTGGGGAAGAAGACGCGGGTTGAATATGTGTGGCCTGCGCGAAGCGGGGATGTGACGCTTCTTTGAGTGTTGTTCAAGAAGACGTGAGGAGCCATGAGCGAGCTTCTGTTGGATAGGGCCTTCGAGGAGTCGCTACGGCGGCGTCTTGCCAACGAGGGGGAGACGTTTGGGTTTTTCCAGGCTGTACAGCTTTTGCAACGTTTGGTGTCAGACGCGGTGCCGGTAGGGGAGCTCGGGCCCGTGGGACAGGAAGCCGTGCGTTTCGAGCACGACCCCGCGCTCGTGTTCAGTGCGAGCGATGTCTCGAGCATTCGCTTCGATCCATCGGGGCGGGCGCACATGGTGACGACGTTTCTTGGGCTTTCGGGGAGTGTGTCGCCTCTTGCCACCGTGTTTGCTGAGGATCTTTTGCGGGCGATCGCCGAGGAGCAGCCGGCGCTCAGGGCGTTTTACGACATATTCCACCATCGGCTCATCTCGCTGTTTTTCCGAACCTGGAAGAAGTACCGGTTCTTTGCTGGGTTTCGTGTGGATGGCACGGATTTAGGAACACGGAGGTCGTTGGCGTTCCTTGGGGTGGACCCCGCGGCGCCACTACCGACGCAAGGGCTATGTCCTTTCGAGCTGTTGGCGTTGGCGCCGGTACTGGCGCAAAGGACTCGTCCAGCTCGTTCCCTTGGACTTGTACTGGAGAGGCTGTTTCCCGAGATCCCGATCCACATCGAGAGCTTTGTGAGGCGTCGGGTGCGTCTCGATGCCGATCAGCGGATTGCACTTGGGGTGAAGAACAGCACCTTGGGATTGGATTTTACAGCAGGACAGGCAGTAGTGGATCGTTCGGGGCGTTTCCGGGTGGTGATGGGACCGGTGAGTTATGGGTTGTATGAAGCGTTGATGCCAGGGGGGCAGGCGCACGCACGTCTTCGGACCGTGGTGGATCGGTTTACCCGAGGGACCTTGGAGGCGGAGCTCGAGTTGATTCTTGCAGACGATGCAGTGCCACGTTTTCAGCTTGGCAAGGAGCGGGGGGCGGTGCTTGGTGTGACGACGCAGCTTCGGACCGCGGTGGTGCAGGGGATGCGAGCGCGTGTGGTGCTCAGTGGGGATGCCGGAACTTCGAGGGCGCGGCTGATTGGACCGGGCGACGAGATGGATGAGACTTGAACCGTTCCTTCCAAAGCCCCCCCTGGAGAGCTTCAAGACATCCCCGGAGAGCTGTGAGCCCTCGGCGGTGAGCTACGAGGCCTCGGGGAGGGCTAAGGGAGCCCTGAAAGAGGGCTATGAGGCCTCGGGGGTGAGCTACGAGGCTTCGGCGGTGAGCTACGAGGCCTCGGGGGTGAGCTACGAGGCTTCGGCGGTGAGCTACGAGGCCTCGGGGGTGAGCTACGAGGCTGCGGCGGTGAGCTACGAGGCCTCGGGGGTGAGCTACCAAGACTAAGCTTTAGCTAAACCAACCCCATCTTGAAAACCGCAGGTCCGATCTACCCCTTCCGCGCCCCAATTTCGCGCGGACCTCACCCCCAACCCCCTCTCCCTCGACATCCTCCTTGCCCAT
>CAITRH010000487.1 GCA_903894755.1 uncultured delta proteobacterium | reverse complement strand
GCGCATGCTCTGCTGACACCAAGAAATCGATTCCCTACCACGTTGCGTTCCACGGCATCTTCTGCCCTGCACATAGATGCTATACTGTCGCTGTCGTTCCTCAGTCTGCTTGACTGGACGCTAATCAATTACGAAGATCACGACAAGCACTTGGCCATCGCCTGGTGAAATGGGAGCCAATTCGAACCACTGAAACGCCAAACTTCCCAAGCCCAGCGCAGCCTGTTTGATGGTCTTGGAGCGTGACGGTGGGGTCAACGACAGTGGAACCGGCGGCGCGGATCTGCAAATCGCACCGAAAGGCTGCCGACCGGGAGGTGAGCCCCTGGGATGCCCTGCAGGTTCTCTTTGGTCCTCGCAGGCAGCAAAAAAAGCAACTTGAAGGTGCCATTGCACACACCGCACGCGCCATCGACGAGGTGATAGAGCGCCTCGCATCCATCGAGCGCGCGGGGGTCATGGCGGCCACGTCGGTTACGTCGCAGGTGACCCTGGCGATCTCGAGGCCGTCGAGATTCTTGGTGTTTGCCCCCGGCTCGAGAATGGCGCGTACGGAGCGCCCGCGCTCGATCAGCTGCCGCACCACGGCGCTTCCAATAAACCCTGACGCACCCGTCACCGCTACATCGGCCATCGTGTGAACCTCCAGCGAGCTTCTTTTTGCTCGATCTCAGAGAAGCAACGCGATGAGCCCTTGCCAAGGGAAATATTTTGCGTACAAAGCTTTTCAACGTCACGAGTCCTTGGGTGGCCCTCTGGACAACGGTGGCGTTACAGGTTTAGGAGGCGTGCGATGCCGAGTCCGTTCACAGAAGAGCATATACATTTTCGGAAGACAGTGCGGTCGTTTGCGGAGAAGGAGCTAGCTCCTCATATTGAAGAGTGGGAGCGAGACGAGCTATTCCCGAATTGGGTTTTCAAGCGGGCGGGCGAGCTTGGGATACTGGGGGCGCATTATCCCGAAGCGGTGGGAGGTTCCGGGGGAGACTTTTGGTTTGCGGTAGCCAAGAGCGAGGAGCTGACGGCCTGTCGCATGGCGGGGGTGACCATGGGCCTTTTGGTCCAGGCGGACATGGCGACACCTGTGATCAACGACCTTGGGACACCGGAGCAGAAGGCGGAGTTTCTGACGCCAGCCATTCGAGGCGAGAAGATAGCGGCGTTAGGGGTGACCGAGCCGGACGCTGGCAGCGACGTTTCGGCGATCCGAACCTGGGCTCGCAAAGATGGCGACGATTACATAGTCAATGGGTCCAAGACCTACATTACCAACGGCACCCGAGCCGACTTCGTCACGCTCCTTGTGAAGACCAATCCAGATGCGGGGGCACACGGTTGCAGTTTCATTGTGGTCCCGACGGCGACCAAGGGGTTTGGGGTCTCGAAGAAGCTGAAGAAGATAGGCAACCATTCGAGCGACACTGCCGAACTGCACTTCGAGGACATGCGAGTCCCCAAGCGTTACCTGCTTGGCGACGAGAACCTAGGATTCATGTACCTGATGCAAAATTTCCAGAGCGAGCGCATCATCGGTTGCACGAGCGCAGTGGCCGGGGTCGACCGGATGCTTGGCGACGCAGTTCGTTACGGACGGGACCGGGTTGTCTTTGGCAAGCCCATTATCAAGCGGGAGTACTGGCAACAGAAGTTTGTCGACCTTTACGCGAAGCTTGAAGCGGGACGTGCTCTGTCCTACAAGGGAGCGGAGTCGTACAACGACGACAAGTATGTGCGCAAGGAGGCGGTATCGATGGAGACGGTAAGGATCATCTCCATGGCAAAGATCTTCATTGGCGAGGCCATGACAGAGATCAGCGATCAGTGTCTTCAGTTCCATGGTGGGGCTGGGTACATTGAGGAATTCGACGTGGCCCGGGCTTGGCGCGACCAGCGTCTTTTCCGCATCGGCGGAGGGACCACGGAGACACTGCGGTACTATGTAGCGAAGATAATGGGGTTCTAGGGCTCGCCTCAGCCCCTAACGGGTGCAGAATTGGCCATATCGCGCCCGCTGAGCTCCGATAATCTGAGGTTGTGTTTTGGACACGCAAGCGCATCCATTAGTCAACCTCTGAACGGCGATCGGGCGATTATCTATTTTAGAGGCCTTTCGCACCTTGACGCGCGGCGAAGGCCAGCGAAGAACGCGCCGTAACGCACCTTTCGACCATTTTTCGAGCCGGACCCTTTTTTCATGATCAGAAATGGGAGTTTGGCGACCTCCCAGGACTTTTTGCGGGCGGACATGGGAGGGCCGAAGACCTCCGAAGGAGTCCGGGACTCACGATTGCATCAGGAAGGCAATGCCGAGAGAGAACGGCACGCGTTCTTGCAGTGTTCGTCCCCATCGAACGATTTCGGTCAACAGTCTTTACTTGTTTCTACCCGTCTGCTATGGCCGCAACTGGCGAGGGCAGGTCGTAGATGTCTTCTGGCAGTTCCATGAGCTGCACAATGCGCCTCTGCAGTGGAGACAGTGGGGTGACCTGAACCCAGACCTCTC
>CAITRH010000486.1 GCA_903894755.1 uncultured delta proteobacterium | reverse complement strand
GTTGGCGCTTGTGGCACATTTGCCATAACCGCCATCGGAGGCGCTTGGCGCAAATGTGCGCCAACCGGCAGATCCTCGCAGTCCCCTTCGCGCACCATTAGACGACTCGCGAGTTTGCCCCTCGTACCCTTAGGTTCCGCGCTGGGATCCCGGCCCCGCTGGCTTGCCTTCTCGGCCGAGTCCCCCTACTCCCCAAAAAAGAAAGCGCCCGCGCATCCCCTGCAAGGGACCGCGGGCCGATCGGAGGTACCCGATGACAGGACATGTAAAGCCGTCGCCTCCCAGAGGCAAGCCAGGGCGCCAGCCCGCTGGACACGTCGAGTGGACAGGCCGAGTGTGGCGCGTTCGGGTCACGACGCCTGAAGGCCGACGGTGGTTCGCGTTGCCTACGTCGCTCGGCCCCGATGACCGCGATCAGGCGCAAGCGCTCGCAAAGCAGATCCAGGAGGCGGCAAGGGGAGCCGTGCCGTTGGGGGACGTCGTCACCGTCGCCTCCTACGCCGGCCGATGGATCGAGTCCCTACCGCCGGGTCCTACGCGAGGTACCTACAGCCGTGCCCTGACAGGCCACGTGCTCCCCGTCCTAGGCGCCATGGACGTCCGGGGGGTGACGTCCAAAGACGTGCGTGCGCTCGTTTCGAAGTGGGACGCTGCGGTTGCGAAAGGCGTGCAAGCCACCAATTCGGTGACTGGGTATTGGACCGCCTGTCGCCTGCTTTTCAAGTCTGCTTGCGCCTCGAAACGCGACGACCTCCGGGTTCGAACCGACAACCCCTGCGCTGGAGTGGAGGGACCGACACGATCTCGAATCGAGGTGGCGCACCAATGGCTCTTCCCGTCCGAATTCTTGGCAGTCATGGCCTGTCTGAAGATCAGCGTGAAAGTCAGGCACTGGATCGCCCTGTTCGTCTTGACCGGTTGCCGACTAAACGAGCTTCGTGGCCTGCGACGTCGAGACATCGATCTCGCGCGCGACGTGGTCCACATTCGCTGTCAGCGGGACCCTCGGACCGGTGCCCTTCGCCCCACGAAGGGGAAGCGGGCCCGGACTATCCCTTTGGAACCCGCCCTGCGCCCGCTCTTGGAGGCAAGCCAGGGCGAGCCCGATGACCACGTCCTCACCGTCCCAAAGACATGCGGTGGGATGCTTCTGCGGGCACTACGCCTCGCCGGAGTAACCCGCCAGGAGCTCTTTGAACGCAGCGACTCCAGCAACCCACTTCGGATTCATGACCTCCGAGGGACCTACGCGACGTGGTGCGCGCTTCGTGGCGATCCGCCCCTGGCCATTCAACGGCGCCTAGGCCATGCGAGTCTGGATGAAACCCAAGGGTACCTTCGAGCAGCGGAGCTTTTTGGTGCCAAAGGCGAGGTGCCCTTCCCTCTCTTTGAGATTGTCCTATCTGTCCCAGGGTATGTCCCAGCGGTCCCCGGCGCACTCACGGCGCATCGAGAAAAAGGCTCTAATGTTGCGGAGGGATATAACGCTCCGATATAGGCCGCTCTCACTTCCTCAGAGTTTCAGCCGTTGTTCATTTTTTATTTTTCTGCCCGGGTGTCCCCAACGGAGAGATGGATCTGATGGGTAGCTCTGGTGTATTTATTTCCTAGGGAGTACCTAAGTTTCGGTAAGCGCCTCTTTCCTTCCGCTCTCAATCTCAATGACCCGGCACGGGCCCTCTGGGGCTCTCCCGGGTTTCCTTTCCTGGTGGGGGAACCCGATGCTGTTTGGCGAGGGTGCGGCTCTTTTTGAGCGTTGATGATTTGCCGCCTTTTGGGGCAGATCGCGAACCGTACTGACGCAACGGCCAAATCGTGGCATGGCGTCGAGCAT
>CAITRH010000485.1 GCA_903894755.1 uncultured delta proteobacterium | reverse complement strand
TTGCAACTGTGCGATATCGTTTAGGGTCTCACGGGATGGACGCGACCACGTAGGCCTGGGGGCAGACGGTCTTCGCTTCGGGGCAGACGGTCTCCCTTAAAGGGCAGACGGTCTTCGCTTCGGGGCAGACGGTCTCCCCTTTAGGGCAGTCGGTCTCCCCCTTTGGTCCTTGACACACGTCCGGTGAGGGCGAATGCTCGCCCGCATGAACGTCGCCGCAAAGGTTCTCCACTCACCTGCAACTGTGGGGCTCGAACCGTTCGATGTGTCGGCTATCGTGACGGAGGACGACACCCCGGTGGACAACTTTACCTCAGAAAAACAGCAACGTCTGCTGACGGAGCCCATTTACACCAGTTGGTCAGGACCACCGCCCGACGCAAACGGACAGCCGCGTACCTTTGTGGCTGCTGCCAATGTTGGGATGTTCTCAACGCCAAAGGAACCTCCGATTGTCCCCGATGTTTTCCTGAGCCTGGATGTGGCACTGGCGGACGACCTCTGGAAAAAGGAGCATCGTACGTACTTTTTCTGGGAGATGGGCAAGCCTCCCGATGTTGTCATCGAGGTGATCTCGAACCGCGAGGGGGCGGAGCTGTCGAGGAAGAAGCAGCGTTATGCCCAGCTGAAGGTGAAACATTATGTCGTCTGGGATCCGCAGGGGCTTTACGGCGATCCGATGCTGCGGGTCTTCGAGCTGCGTGGGAACCGGTACGTACCTATGCGGCGTGCGTTCTTTCCGAGCGTGGGGCTCGGTGTGGCGCTCTGGGACGGGGTCTACGAGGGGTTTCGGGACGTGTGGCTACGTTGGACGTATCCCGATGGCTCGATGGTGGCCACGGGGCTGGAGTCGGCGAAGGTGGAACGCGAGCGCACGAAGGCGGCGCAGGAGCTCGCCGACGTGGAACGCAAGCTCGCCGACGTGGAACGCGGGCGCGCTGAAGAGGAACGCGGGCGCACCAAGGCGGCACAGGAGCTCGCTAAGGCGGCACAGGAGCTTGCCGACGTGGAACGCAAGCGCGCTGAAGAGGAACGCGGGCGCACCAAGGCGGCACAGGGGCGCGCTGAAGAGGCACAGGAGCTCGCCGACGTGGAACGCAAGCGCGCTGAAGAGGAACGCGGGCGCACCAAGGCAGCACAGGAGGTCGCCGAAGTGGAACGCGATCGCGCCAAGGCAGCACAGGCCCGGGCAGAACAGCTCGCGGCGAAGCTTCGCGCCTTGGGCGTCGACCCGAGCGGCGACTCCTAGGCTCGTCTGATTCGCCGCTCTCCCAGCGCCGCCCGCAGCAGGTTCGACGTCGCGACCTGCGAAAAGGATCGGGTCGTCATCCTGCGAGGGGTCTTGTAGGGTGCCCTTCGGAGGTCCGCATGGTCCCTAGGTCGCCCAGGAAAAAGAGTCGCAAGTGATAGCCCCCTCGTCGCCTCCCCCCTCCAGGCCCCCGTCCAAGACCATTCTCGTGGTCGACGACGAGCGCAACATTCGCCGTACGCTGTCGCTGGTCCTCGAGGGGGAGGGCTATCAGGTCCTTACCTCTGAGACTGCCGAAGGGGGGCTGCGCGTGTTGTCGAGTCCAGACACGCCGGTCGATCTGGCTATCTTCGACATCAAGCTCCCCGACATGAGTGGCCTCGAGGCGCTGGAGCGGTTGAAGCGGGACGAAGCCACACGCGAGCTTCCCATCATTGTCATCAGTGGCCATGCAACGGTCAACGACGCTGTCCATGCGATCAAGTTGGGAGCGGCCGACTTTTTCGAAAAGCCCCTGAACCGCGAGCGCGTGCTGGTCAGTGTGCGCAACGTGCTCGAGGCGGCCAAGACCCGCCGTGCGCTCGAGGAAGTGTCCAAGCAGCAGCTCGAACGCTTCGAGATGATCGGCCAGAGCGCGGCGATACAGCGTATTTTCCGTGAGATCGACAAGGTCTCGCCCACCCGTGCAAGTGTGCTCATCACCGGCGAGAGCGGCACCGGCAAGGAGCTCATCGCGCGTGCCATTCACCGCCTCAGTCCTCGGGCTGACGGTCCCTTTGTCAAGGTCAACTGCGCGGCCATGCCCCGGGAGCTCATCGAAAGTGAGCTCTTTGGCCATGAACGCGGGGCCTTTACTGGCGCTCAGGCACGAAAGCGAGGCCACTTCGAACAGGCCCACGGCGGCACTCTTTTCCTGGATGAAATAGGTGACATGGATCTGTTGGCTCAGGCCAAGGTCCTTCGGGCGCTTCAATCGGGCGAGATCTCGCGGGTTGGAAGCGAGCACGTGCTGCATGTCGATGTCCGTGTGCTTGCAGCCACCAACAAGGACCTGGCACGCGAAGTCGAACGAGGTGGCTTTCGCGAGGACCTGTTCTTTCGCCTCAACGTGTTTCCCATTCGGTCTCCCGCTGTCCGAGAGCGGGTCGAGGATATCCCCACACTGGCGCAGGCGTTCATGCTGGCCTTTGCCCGAGAGAACGGCACCAAACCCAAGCCCATGGATGAAGCGGTCCTTGGCGCGCTTGCTTCACGCAAGTGGCCTGGCAACGTACGCGAGCTGAAAAACGCTGTCGAACGCGCAGCGATCCTGTCGGGCGACCATGTCACCATCGCAGATCTCCCCGAGGACCCCCATGAAAGCCCCTTTGGCGAGGACGAGCCCCATGAAGCTGGCGTCGAAGCCGCAGTGGACGACGAACCGGAACGTCCCATGGTCCCCGGCAAGCACCGCACGCTGCGCGAATACAGGGAACACGCCGAGCGCCAGTACATTGTGGACATGCTTGGCATGACTGGGTGGAACATCTCGCGCACGGCGGTGGTCCTCGGCGTCGAACGGACCAACCTTCACAAGAAAATCCGTGCCTACCAGATCAAGCGCGGCGAGAAGTGATGCACAGAGCTAAACCAAACCCATCTTGAGAACCGCAGGTCCGATCCACCGCTTCCGCGCCCCAATTTCGCGCAGACCTCACCCCCAACCCCCTCTCCCTCGACATCCTCCTTGCCCAT
>CAITRH010000484.1 GCA_903894755.1 uncultured delta proteobacterium | reverse complement strand
GCTCGCACGAGGCGCGTTCAACGCTCGTACATCGCGACCTCGATGGTTGTACATCGCGACCTCGATGGTTGCACATCGCGACCTCGATGGTTGTACATCGCGACCTCGAACTTGACGTCGCGACAGCCCCGATATTGACGTCCAGCTGTTCGATGCTTTGGGTCCATCTGGCCAATGCTCCAAGTCTTCGCGTTGGACCATCTACGGCCTCGACCTCGACATCGGCAAGCAGGACGTGCCCGTAATTCACGTCCAGCGTGCAATGCTCGAAGTCCATGTGTTGGACCCTCGATGTCGCTGCGTGCAAGCATCGAAGTCGCGGTGTGCGAGCATCGAACGCCGCCACGCAACGTTTGACATCCGCGACCTCGATGGTTGTACGTCGCGACCTCGATGTTCTACGTGGCCACAGGCAACCAATTGAGGTCCATTTGTACGATGCTCGTGGTCCCTGCAGGCGAGGTTCGAGGTCTGCATGTTGGAGCATTGCCCACGTCGACCTCGACGTTCACATGCGCGACGTGTCCGTAATCCACGTCCAGCGGGCGATGCTGGACATCCAGGTGGCCGAGCCTCGAGGTCGCGGCGTGCGAGCATCGAGGTCGCGGCGTGCGAGCATCGAGGTCCTCCCCTTGAATGCGTGTTTTGCGCAGCCCCTTCGCCTCGGCCAAGGGCTGCACGACCGCAAAGGCAAGATCTACCCATGGGGCGAGCTCCAGCACCGTCTCGCGCAACACCAGCTCTCCATTACGCAGCTTGGAGAAGTCCAAGAGGTCGTTGACCAAGGTAACGAGACGACGGCCGGAAACCAGCACCAACCGTAGACGGCTCCGACTGCGCTCGTCCAGTCCCTCCTCGGCCCCAAGGACCCCCTCGGTGAGCCCTAGAATGCCATGAAGCGGCGTGCGCAGCTCGTGGGACGTGTTCGCTAGGAACTCGTCTTTCATCTTGTCTAGCCGTTTGAGCTCCACATTGACCCGCTCCTGCTCCGTAAGCGCGCGGACCGACGCCTCCCGAGCAAGCTCCGCATGATGCCTTGCCTCCGCTTGCAAGGTGTTGATGCGATCGGCCAACGCAAACGACAACAGCAGAAACGCCAGAACCGATCCAACCTGCAGCAGGTTCGTGGTCCAGACGTTCGTGGCCACTATGCCCAAGGCTCGCAAGCCGCCGACAAAAATCCCTAGGAGAAAAAGCCACCAGGTCGCAAGGTAGATCTTTGCTACCCGCTTGCCCTCCCTGGCCTCGAGCAGTCCTGCGGTCACGAGCAGCGGTACCCACGCCAGAACAAGGAACAGTACGGCGCGGATTGCTACCGGATAGCCAAGAACGCAGGCCACAGGAAACGTAACGAGCACCAGCGCCTGATACAGGCGCATCGCCTTGAACAGCTTGGGACGATGACGACGAAGCTCTAGGAGCTCCCCCACGAAAGACACTCCCGATACGCCCAACCCGGACATGAAAAGAGGGACAGAGAAGTCAAGAAGAACAGGGAACCGGGTCCCAAGAAGCACCGGGCCAAACCCTGCGTGCGCTGCCTGAAACGCTCCGAAAAACGCCAAGAACACCGTGTAGGCCCAGTACGCACGGCTGCGCGTCACGAGCCCTATAAGCAGGTTGTACGCCACCATCACCCCCAACGCCCCGAAATACAGGCATTGGAGCGCAAGATCGGAACGACGGTGCGCCTCGTAGTGCTCTGGAGCGTAAAGCGTCAGCGGAAGCTGGTGGGACGCCCCTCCCGTCAGCCGCAACAGCAACTGGTGACGCGCCCGCGGAGCAAGACGAAATGCAGGAAGACGCGTCACAATGTCCCACTGCTCGGTCGGAACATGATCCCCCACCGCTGCGTGACGCAGCACTGTGTTTCCCTCGAGCTCGTACAGCTCCAACCTGTCTGTGACCGAATAGCCGCTCTCGAGCACCAAAGGACCCGGCTGCGTCCGATGGTCCTCCAGTGTCACCCGTATCCATTCTGCGCCTGGACGGTACCCAAAGGACGGCACATTTTGAGCGGAGCGCGAAAAAGACAGGGCCCCCGCAAGCATCTGCGCCAACGTGCACTCGCCTGTCCCGTCGTAGGCCACGTCAAGAACCCCCCCTAGGGTTGCCTCCTGAAACGTCTCAGAGAGCACCGTCGTGCCCGCAAATCCTGGGCAAACCCAGAAAAGCACAACGCAGGCCAGCAGAAAACCAAGAAGCGACGCCCCTTGCTTACTTCGTACGCAGCTCCAGCACCCCATCGAACGCATCTCCTGCTCCTCCGCTTACCAAGTCCTCCACTTCGCCCGCAAGAAACGACAGCACGCCGTCGTCGGGAAACTTCTCCGTCCCTCGCTTCGCTGCAACCCATGCCGTCTCGAGATCCACCCGCGCCAGTGCCTCGTGCACCTCCCGAAGGCACTCGGTCGCGTTCCCCCTGCTCTGCGCAACGCCGTCTGGTTCGGCATCCAGTGCTTCGTGCACCCGTAGCGCCTTCTGCCGCCCTTTGACACGGAAGGTCCCGATATACCGAAAGGAATGCCGGCTCGCAGCCTCCATTGCCTGCAAGGTCTCCTCCGTCAGCAACACACGCGCACCAAAGCGACGGGTCATGGTTTCCAGACGCGAGGCCACGTTCACTGTGTCGGACACCACCGTGGGAGCGAAGCGATCTGCGTCCCCGAGCGTACCAATCATCGCCTCCCCGTAGTGCAGTCCAATGCCCAGGCGAAGCTTGGGGTCCAACTGACGCAAGGCCCGCGTCGCGTCGATGGCAGCTTCGACGGCGTGATCGGCAGAAGCTGCGAACACCGCCATCACCGCGTCGCCAATGTACTTGTCGACCAGACCTCCATGGGCTCGAAGCGCAGGCACGATCAGGGAAAAGCAGTCGTTCAGCCACGCAAACACTTGCCGGGACGTCATACGCTCCGATGCTTTTGTAAAGCCTTGGATGTCCGCAAAGAACACTGTGAGCTGACGCTCGACGCAGTCACCCAAGCGAAGTCCTTCAGCCCCTTCGTGCCCCAGAAGCTTTGCAAACTCCACGGGGACATGACGGTGGAAAGCGCGCGACAGCCGGGCAGTCCCAAGGTGGGCCTTCGTACGCGCCAAGAGCTCCTGTCTGACGTAGGGCTTGGTCAGGAAATCCGTCGCTCCCGCAGCAAAACCCTCCTGGAGATCCTTCGGCTCACGCTTCGCGGTCACCAGCACCACGGGAAGCAGGTTGGCAGGAGCAAGCTCGCGGAGCCGTCGGCACGTCGTGAACCCGTCCTGCCGTGGCATCATGACGTCGAGGAACACGATGTCGAAGGGGCCCTGCTGCTTGAACGCCTCGATAGCCGCAATGCCGTCGGTCACTGTCACCAGCTCGTAGCCGAGCGGCTCGAGGTCGAGACGCATGCGATCCAAGTTGATCGGCTCGTCGTCTGCCACAAGGATTCGCCCTTGGCCCACCGCCCAGGTTTGGCTCGCAGGCGAGGAGTCATGCGGCTTCGCCTCGACAGACCAGAGCGTGGAGGCGCGAAGGACCGGTAGGATAGACGTTGCAAGGTCCAACCGCCCGGGACTGTCCATCGGCAGGCCAGCAAGACGGGGCGGGATCGAGTGCACCTTGACCCGCTCCTCTTTTCGCTGCGCACCAGGACCCGCCGCGGCCAGCGTGAACGAAAAGGTCGACCCTAACCCGACCGTCGACTCGCACCACACATCCCCGCCTTGGAGCTGCACCAGCTTCTGCACCAGTGCGAGCCCAAGCCCAGTCCCCCCGCGCAATCGCGTGCTGGAACCGTCCACTTGCTCGAAGGAGCGAAATAGCGCACTGCGCTTCTCTTCGGGGATCCCAGGTCCCGTGTCCTTCACAGTCACCACGACCAGGCCGTTGCGGCGTTCCGCTCCAAGGCGGACCTCACCGTATTCGGTGAACTTGATGGCATTGCTCACCAGGTGTCCAAGAACCTGCGCAACACGTACGTCGTCGCCGCGCGCCAGCGGAAAGTTGGTAGGGACACTGTTGACCAAACGAAGCTGCTTGTTCCCTACGGAGGACGACAACAACAGAATGGCCTCGCTCGCCGCTCCATAAAGGTCTACAGGGCCCAAGGAGACCTGCAACTGCCCGGCTTGAGCCTTGGAGAAGTCGAGCAAGTCCGAGATGAGCCGGTCGAGGCGCTTGCCACTGGCCAGGATCGTTCGAAGGCTTTGCACTGCCCTCGGGGGGAATTGATCCGCCTGTTCGAGCAGTCCCTCGGCAAGCCCCATGGTGCCGTTGATCGGCGTACGCAGCTCGTGAGACATGTTGGCCAGGAATTCGTCCTTCAGCCGGTCGAGCCGCTGCAGCTCTCGATTGACCCGCTCCTGGTCGGCAAGGGCTCGCTCGGTGGCAAGCCGGGCCTGCTCGGACGACTCCCGGGCTCGTTCGGCGTGACCTGTGGCCTCCGCCTGCAGCCTCTTGATCCGGTCGGCCAGCGCCAGGGACAACAAGACCACGTCGAGCAGCGCACCGACTTTCGGTGCATGCACTGGAAGCACGTGCGACGACAGGAGGCCCAGGGCCCGCGCCGTGTAGACAAAGAGTCCTAGCAGGAGCGAGCCGTAGCCCACACTAAACCATACGGCCCCTGACTGCCTGACCCGCAACGCGTCGATGCCACTTGCTGTGCTTACAACCAGGCAAAGTATCCCCACCACCGCAAGCAAACGAATGGACACGGAGTAGGGAATCACAGCACTCGCGAGTCCAATGGCCACCGCTGTCCCTGCAGTGGGCCAACTCCACCGGGCCGCCCAGTGACCCCGCTTGCGAAGCTCAAGGAAATCCACAGAGAACCACGTCATGGAGGCGATCATCAGCCCAAGCGACATGGGCGTCACCACCTGGGCCAGGAACGGTGATCCCGGCCAAAGGTACTGGAAAGTCCACCCTTCGACGGAGGCCTCGAAGAGAAGAAAGGTCGCCACGTACAGACAGTAATTCCGGTAGGTCCGCTCCCGGAGTCGGACCCAGAGGAGCCCATTGTAAAGGAGCATGACCGCCATGATGCCGAAGAACGCTCCAAGGATAGCTCGCTCCGAAGCCTGCGCGTTGAGCAGCTCGGTGCGGCTCCAGAGCGACATCGGCATGGACACACTCGAAGTACTCTCGACCCGTCCAAGGTAAACCCCGGGCCCGTCCAACTGGAAATGCACCGCAGGAAGGCGCAAGGCGCGAACGGCAAAGGGCTGTTGGTCACCTCCGAGCTGGTGATGCGTTGCAATTCCCTGCTCGATCCGCCAGATCTCCACCCGGTCGAGGGGAGGATAGTCGACTTGCAAGATGCAGGGTTCTTTTGCGCACGCGTCCTCGGCCACTTCGAAGCGAAACCAGAAGGCGCTGCGGGTGAATCCGAAGCTAGGCGCCTCGTGATCGCTTCGTTTCCAACGCGAGTCTTTGAGCACGGTCTCGGGGGTCAGACTGCGGCTACTGTCCTCGAGGATCTCGAGCTGAAGACCCAGCGGCTTGCCCGAGGTCCAATCGGCCCGCGCTACAGTCGTATGAACCAGCAATGCCAGTAGAAACAGAAGGACGCAGCGCAGCTTCATGGCAACGTCCCCCACTCGGCCACAAACAGCGCCCCTCCAAGGATTTCAGACTGGCCTACGGTGAGCGTTCCACCATGGCATTGGACCACCCGCTGGGCGATGGCGAGGCCAAGACCGGTCCCCTGTCCGCGTGTTTTGGTGGTGAAAAAGGGTTCGAGAACCCTCTCCCGCAGCTCCTGGGGAACTCCAGCGCCGTTGTCGTGGACCTCCAGCCGCACGAACCTGTCTTGCACAAGGCCACGCAGCAAGATGTGTCCTTGGTGGCTCGGGTCCTGCTGGCGCAGTTCGGTGAGCGCGTCTGCTGCGTTGGAGCAGAGGTTCATGACGAGCTGGCCCACGCCTGTGGGATCCACACGGACCGTGGCCTCAGGGACCTCCACTGTGACCTCGTCGAGCTTGGTGCGGGAGGCGCACAGCAAGAGCGCTTCGTCGACAACCTCCCGGAGGTTGACATCCTCGCGCTCGGTCACGCCGCGGGCCTGGTTTCTCATGGCGCGGCTGATGGCGTCCATTTTTCCGGTCCCCTGCTCGACCCACCCGAGCACACGCCAGGCGCGGTCGAGAGCTGCAGTTCCTCCGCTCCCTGCGCGAAGCTCCTGCAAGGCCTCCCGCAGGTGCTCGGCTGCGCCCACCAGGTGATTGAGCGGATTGCGAAGGTCGTGGGCGATGCCGGCCATGAGAGTCCCCAAGGTGGTGAGTTTTTCCGCCTGCACGAGGTGTTCGGTGGCGACCTGCAACTCGCCCTGAAGCCGTCGTCGCTCCTCGAGCTCGGCGGCGATGGCTGCAGCGGCTTTGTCCGAGATGTCGCGTGCTTGCTCGGAGACCTTGCGCGCCTTTTCTGAGGCCTCCCGTGCGATCTCGGCGTTTCGTCGGGCCGCCGACTGCAGCGTGTTGAGGTTGTCGGCGAGAGCGAGCGCCAAGAGGACAAACTGAAGGATCGAGCCCGCCTGAAGGGCGTTGGAGGTGATGGGGTGCGCTGGAATGATGGCCAACGCGTGCAGTACGCCGACCAGGACCCCGATGAGAAAGACGCCACACGCCGCGAGGTAAATCATGGCTACGCGACGTCCCGCCCAAGCCTCGGACACGCCGGCGCCGACGAGGAGCACGAGCCAGGGGAGAAGCATCCACAACGCGGCGCGAATGGAAAAGGCGTAGCCGCCGATCGCGTGGATGGGAAGGACGAGCAGAAGGCTCCTTTCGTAGATTCGGAACGCTCGGTCAAGCCGCGGACTGTGGGTGCCGAGACCGAGCAGCAACCTGGCGAAGGCCAAGGAGAAAATGCTGGATGCGGCGATGCTGGCGGGGAAGGCAAAGTCGAAGAACGCGGGGGCGCCGGTCCCGAAGAGCAGCGGGCGAATGCCTAGGAAGCAGATCCAAAAGAAGGCCGAGGAGACGAGGAACCCGCCGTAATAGGCGAGGGCACGGCGGCGGGTGGCGAGGCCGAAGAGGAAGTTGTGGGCGACGATGACGAGCAACGCGCCGAAGAACAGGCTTTGCCAAACGAGGTCGCGCCGAACGTGGGTCTCGTAGACGGGAAGGTCGAAGAGCCGCAGCGGCAGCTCGTGGGAGGTGGGCCCGGTCAAGCGCACGTAGAGGTCGCGATGAACCCGGGGCTCAAGCCGAAACGCGGGGTGTCGTGCCTGCAGATCCCATTGCTCGATGGGCACGTGGAGTCCCGCCTGGGTGTGCGAAAGAAGCTGGCCGTCGACGCTGTCGAAGACCTCGAGGCGGTGCGCAAAACCGCGTCCGTATTCGAGCACTATGGGCAGCGGGGGCCGGAGATACGAGGGTGAGAAAGGCGGCAGTCAATGCGGCGAATGCTGCGAGCGTTCGGAATGGAGCGGCCGGGCGGTGTCTTCGTGATGAAACCACGCCTTCGCAGATACCATGCATGCGAGACGCGGCGTTGCGTGTCGATCGTTACATCGCACCTTGTGTGCGAATGCGAGACCGCGTCGCCACTGGGGCGGCGTCTGCTATGCCCCCCAAGGATTGGATGCATGGGTGGAGGGAGGCCCAAAGCTTGATGCGGTGCAAGCAAGCAATCGGGCCACAGTGTTCCTAAGCCAAACCCATCTTGAAAACCGCAGGTCCGAACCGCGACCCAGGACCGTAGTACTGGGCTGAATTGTATCGCCCCTTCGGGGCTGCCAACCGTCTGCCCCAAAGGGGAGACCGTCTGCCCCAAAGGGGAGGACCTCGCGCGCGCAGTAGCTTTTCCAATGACCACTCCGTTTCCCTTGACGCCACCGCCTTCGAGGGAGACCTTGACCCCTACCCCATGGCTGCCGCCGTTCTGAAACGCACGCTCCGCGACGCAGGCTTCGAGGTCTTCCGAACCCGCGGCAACGAAGTAGTCCTCGCCGAACGCCCAAGAGAAAACCTCATCATGGACTCCGGCGTTCGCCTACGCGGAGGGCCCCCTTTTGAAGTCCTCATCGTGTTCAGCGCACAGCGCGCCCACTTCCCCCACGACGACGACCCCCAGCTCTTCGAACGCGCTCGTCGTCTCGCCGCTCCCGCCCTCGACACCGGGTTTACCGAAGCAACATCCACTATTTCGTCGGTGACAGACCCAGGGGATTCTGAGCGCACGCTCGATACCTTCTACGAGCTCTCGGTTGCCAAGACCCTCGGCAATCTGGATGACGCGTTCGACGCCATCCGCTTCGCTCTCGGTCTCGAAAAGCGCGCTTAAACCAAACCCATCTTGAGAACCGCAGGTCCGATCCACCGCTTCCGCGCCCCAATTTCGCGCAGACCTCACCCCCAACCCCCTCTCCCTCGACATCCTCCTTGCCCATGCGGGCAAGGACGATCGTCTTCGAGCGAGGG
>CAITRH010000483.1 GCA_903894755.1 uncultured delta proteobacterium | reverse complement strand
CTCGTCGCTTCTTCAGCTCTCGGTCCGTAGCAGTCGGAATCCCCTTGGAGTCGAACAACACGACAAGCACTAGGCCATCGCCTGGTGAAATGGGAGTCAATTCGAACCACTGAAACGCCAAACTTCCCAAGCCCAGCGCAGCCTGTTTGATGGTCTTGGAGCTGGGCACATATCCGACAAAGAGACTGAGGACCGGGCGGGACGGAGAGCACGGTCCCGTAGGAACTGTTCGGGATGCTCACTGTAAGGAGCGACCCCGTTCCAATGGGGATCGCGAGGGTAGCCGTGTTGCTCCCCACGTTCGGGTCCGTGATGGCGCCGTCGATCACGCTTCTGGTGACCGTGGAAACGAGGGTGCCGCTCGCTGACCCGTCCACGGTTGCCACGATGGTGTACGTCACCTTGCCGCCGGTCGCGCCGAGGGTGGGCAGATCACCGTGGTGTAGGTGATGGTGCCTCCCGCAGTCGCAACAGGGGCGCTCGCTGTTTGCGAGGCGGGGGGGTCGTGCAGGTGCCGGGGGCGCCGTTCACCGACTGGAACGTGGTGTTGGGGGGAGTGGTCATGTCGACATGGGCGCCCCAGACATCCGTGGTCCCACCGTTCGCATAGTTGACGGTGTACGTGAGGTCCGAGTCGGCGGTTGCGGCGGCAGGTCCCGTTGCGGAGGCAAAGGGGCCCGGAACCGTTGCCCGAGAAGCCCAAGTTTTTCCCTTCGATGGAACGGCCCCCCACGCGTTGATTGGCAGCCCTGAAGGGGCGAATCAAAACAGCCCAGGTTGGGTAACCCTGGGTAGCGGGTGTCGCGGTTCGGACCTGCGGTTTTCAAGATGGGTTTGCTTTAGGCCCCAAACCGACGTAGCCGCAGACTGTTCGACACCACACTCACCGAGCTCAGTGCCATCGCCGCACTCGCTAGCACCGGACTGAGTAGCACCCCCGCAAACGGATACAGCACCCCCGCCGCCACCGGAATGCTCACCACATTGTAGGCAAACGCCCAAAAAAGGTTCTGCCGCGTCACCTGCATCGTCTTGCGCGCAAGCCGGAGCGCAGTCGCCACCGCCCGTAAGTCAGACCGCAGCAGCGCTACGTCGCTCGCCTCCATCGCAATATCTGTCCCAGTCCCCATCGCGATCCCAATGTCGGCACGCGCCAACGCCGGAGCATCGTTGATCCCGTCGCCCACCATCGCGACATGACGCCCCTCCGCCTTGAGACGCTCGATCTCGCGGACCTTCCCCTCGGGAAGTACCCCCGCTCGAACATTGTGAATCCCTGCCTCCGCCGCTACCGCTAGCGCCGTCTCGGGCGCATCCCCAGACAACATGTGAACCGATACCCCCAGCGCTCCCAGTGCCTCCACAGCCTCCTTGGCCTCCGCACGCAGGGGATCCGCAATCGCTAACGCCCCCGCAAGCTGTCCTTCGATCGCCACCCACACCCAGGTCTTGGCCCCCCCACCAGACGGTACCGCCTGTACCCCTACACTTTTCATAAGCTCCGCATTGCCCACCACAACAGACTTGCTCCCCACTTGACCGACTACCCCCAGGCCTGGTCTTGCTTCAAACCCTGTCACCGCCTCGAGAGTCAACCCCCTCGCCCTTGCTGCAGCCACTAAAGCTGCCCCAAGTGGATGCTCCGAACAGCTCTCCACTGACGCCACCTTTGCTAACAAGACCCCTTCCTCGCCCCGTACAATCTGCACTTCGGTCACCGTCGGATGTCCCTCCGTTACGGTTCCCGTCTTGTCGAACACCACAGTGTCGATGGACGCCAATCGCTCGAGAGCCTCCCCTCCCTTGATCAGGATTCCAAGCTCCGCCCCCTTGCCCGTCGCCACCATCACCGCCGTCGGAACCGCCAGCCCCATGGCGCATGGACACGCAATGATCAGAACCGCTATGGCCGCAGAAAACGCTCGCACTGCAGAACCAGATGTCGCCCACCACACCGCAAAGGTCACCACCGACAAGAACACCACCGCTGGGACAAATAAGGCGCTCACCCGATCGGCTAGACGTTGCACCGGTGCCCTCGACGACTGCGCTTCTCGCATCAGTCGCACAATGCCCGCAAGTACACTCGCCTCGCCTAAACCCATCGCTCGTACCGTCAGGCTCCCGGTCCCATTGAGCGTCGCGCCGATCACCCTGTCTCCAGGTCCCTTGGCAATAGATAGAGGTTCCCCTGTCAACATGGACTCGTCGACCTGACTCCGTCCATCGACCACCTCGCCATCCACTGGAACCCGCTCGCCAGGACGTACCCGTACGCAGTCCCCCTTTCGAAGACTTCCCAGCGGAACCTCCACAACTTCGTCACCGCGAACAAGACCCGCGGTCTTAGGTTGCAACCCCACCAAGGCTCGGAGTGCCGACGTCGTTTCTACCTTTGCCCGCGCTTCGAGCGCATTGCCTGTCAGCACCAGCGCAATGATGAACACCACCGCCTCGTAGTACGCATCCGGGGCCACTCCACGCGCTAGGAAAAACCCTGGTGCTACCGTGGCCGCAAACGAGTACGCAAACGACGCCCCAGTCCCCACTGCGATGAGCGTGTTCATGTCGGTCGTCCCGTGCCGAGCTGACAACCAGGCGCGTACGTAAAAGTGCCTCCCCGCCGCTCCCATCACAACCAGCGTAAGGGCCAACAGACCATACGACAGCACCACAGGGTCCACAGCAAACAGCCACGGAATCCCCCGCCTCAATGGAGGCGACAGGAGCGCCATGGCCCCGTGCATCAGGGGATCGATCGTGGTGTGCGCCGTGTGGACCCCCATCAGTGGCATCGACACCGCCATGGCCACGACACCGGCCAGTAGGCTCCCTAGGGCCTTGCGTTTGAGCGCGACAAACTCACGTCGTTGCTCCTGGTCATGTGCCTCTTGTTCCTCCAGCGCGCTCTCGTGGGGCGCGGGGAGCGACGCCTCATAACCCGTGTTCTCGATCGCCTCGACCAGCGCCTCGGCCGACGTGACACATGGGTCGAACTCGATGGACGCTCGATGCATCATCAGGCTCACCGACGCGGACTTCACACCCGCGGTCCGTTCGAGCGCCCGCTGGACATTGGCCTGACACGCTGCACAGGTCATCCCCCCCACCGGAAGGGAGACCGTATCGTGGGAGGTCGCCATGTTTCACTGGCCTCGGACCGTCACCGTGGTGGTGAAGGTAGGTTCGCCAAAACGAGGGACCTTGGCCCGCATAAGCGCCGCGCGAATGCATCCCTCTGCGGCCATGGCGGCGGTCCCCCCCGATAGCGTCACGGTCAGGGCGGCGCCGCTCGAGGCAAACACGACGGTCGCCCGCACGATGGGGTCGTCGGGACCAAGACACGCCCGTGCGGTAGGCAGCACCACGCCGAGCGCCCCTTGGATCGTCGCCTGCGAGGGGCGATTGGGGACACTGGGCACCTCCTCGGGAACCTCGGCGGGGCCCGAAGCACGCGGCGGTGCGGGAGGCTCGGGCTCGGGCAGCGCAGTCGGCGCCGTCGACACGACCACCGCGCTTGCCGTCGGCTTTGGGACAGCCACCACCACACGCGACGCTGATACCGTTGCAACAACAGGCAAACGCGGTGGCGTCTCACTTGGGACCACCGATGCGGTGGCTGCAGGAGCCGAGGTCGCCACTGGGGCCGGACTCGCCACGGGGAGCGCGGAGAGCACGGGGGTCTCGGGACGCACAACGAGCGGCGTCGTACTCCGCAGCATGAACGCGATGCTGGCTGCAGCCGCACCGATGGCGACCGCAGCGCTCAGGGCCACGACCACCGTCGAGAGCCTCTTTTGCTCCGCGGCGGGCGTGGCAGCTACGAACTTCGCTGAAGCGACGGGCGCAACGGGGACCACGGGCGCCACGGGAGTTTCCGCCCGGGGCGTGGGCTTGGGCGTGGGCTTGGGCTCGGTGCGCAACTCGGCGATCTCGGCTGGAATGCGAAAGACCCCGGAGTCGTCGATACGGCTTTCGTGTCGTTCGGCCTCGGCGAGCTTTGCGAGCTCTTTCAGTGCCTGGCGGTGCTGATGACGGTCACGAGGACGCGCCTGCGTCTCTTCGGGAGTCTCGGCGAGCGGAGGCGCCAGCAGCGTGTCGGCGGTTTCGTCGCCCTGCGTCTCGAGGCGCTCGTGGACGGCAGCCGCGGTACGTTCCAGGGCTTGGGCGCTTTGGTCCGGGAGCGGCCAGGCGCGCAGCAGCAAATCGAGCGGGTCCTGCGGGGTGGTCATGGAGTGGATCCTTCGGGGTCGAAGCCCCGTTTTTCGAGGTAAGCGCGCAGATGTTGACGGGCTTTATAGACCCGCCAGGCGATGGTCCCGGTGGGGGCACCGAGCACCTGGGAGGCCTCTTCGTGGGTGCAGCCGTCGACGCACACGAGGATCAAGGTCGTGCGAAGCGGGTGGGGAAGGGAGTCGATGCCTTGGCAGAGGGCGATGTAGATTTCCTTTTGCTGGGCGCGGCCTGCGGGGTCGCTTGATGGCTTGGGATCGGCAAAGGCTTCCAAGCGCGCGTCTTTGGTGGGCAGCACAGGGAGAGCGGTTTTCCGGGAACGGATCCGGCTGAGGGCTAGGTTCACGGTGATTCGGTACATCCAGGTGAAGACTTCGCTTTGTCCATCGAAGCGGTCGAGAGCTCGGAACGCGCGCACGAAAGCCTCCTGGGTGATCTCCTCGGCGTCGTTCTTGTCGCCAAGGAGATGGACCGCAAGGCAATAGGCGTGGTTGGTGGCGCCGGACGATCTGTCCGAAGGCTCCGCGGTCACCGGCCCGGGCCAACTCGACGAGGTCACAGTCCGTCATAGATGGGGCCGTCATGGATGGGGCCGTCATGAATGGGGCCAAAGGGAAGGAGGGCAAAGCACGGAATGCGCGGCAGTCTACCGTGGACACCCCCGGTTCGACAGAGCGTCATGGTCGATGCCCACGCGGACGCCTTTCGCGACTGCAAAAATATGGGTTCAATACTCCGCGATCTGGTTGCGGTAGCCGTCGACATTGCGCCGGACCTCCCGAACACTGTCGCCCCCGAACTTCTCGAGCAGCGCGTCCGCAAGGGTTATGCAAACCATGGCCTCTCCCACCACGGAAGCCGCAGCCACTGCGCATATGTCGCTCCGCTCGAACGCCGCCGCATAAGGCTCCTTCGTGGCTACGTCCACACTGTCGAGGGCCTTTCGGAGCGTTGCAATAGGTTTCATCGCGCCCCGTACGATCACCGGCTGACCGTTGGTGATCCCGCCTTCAAGGCCCCCGGCTCGGTTGCTGCCACGTTGAAACTCGCGTCTCTCGGCATCGTACGCAATGGGGTCGTGGACCTGCGAGCCTGGGATCTTCGCGGCCCTCATCCCGTCGCCGATCTCGACAGCCTTGATGGCCTGGATACACATCAGTGCTTGCGCAAGCCTCCCATCGAGCTTCCTGTCCCATTGGGTGTGGCTCCCAAGCCCCGGCGGGACCCCAAGGGCCACAACCTCGAAGACCCCCCCCAAGGTGTCGCCTGCATGGGACGCGTCCTTGATCGCTTGCTTCATCCGTGCTTCGGCGTCTGGGTCAGGACAGGCGAGGTCCGAGGCGCGGGCCCTGGCGCGAAGCTCGTCGAATGGCCACCTGGGCTCCGGCGCCTCCACCGAGCCAATGGAACGAACATAGGCGAACACGTCGATGCCCACAGCGGCCAAAAGCTTGCGGCACACAGCCCCTACGGCCGTGCGGGATGCGGTTTCGCGGGCGCTTGCACGTTCGAGGATGTCGCGTAGATCCCGTCGATCGAACTTGAGACCTCCTGCGAGGTCCGCGTGGCCTGGACGAGGCCTGGTGAGCGGCTCGGGCGCGCTTGGTAAGGGCTCGGGAGCCATGCGGTCGGTCCAACTTGCGTAGTCGCGATTTTGAATCTGAAGGACAATGGGTGCCCCGAGCGTCTCTCCGTTGCGCACCCCACCGGTGAATTCCACCTGGTCGGTCTCGATCTTCATCCGCCCGCCGCGTCCGTAGCCCCGCTGACGTCGCGCGAGGTCTACGTCGATGTCCGTGGCGAGCAGTGGAAGGCCGGCGGGGATCCCGTCGACAATGGCGGTGAGACGAGGTCCGTGGGACTCGCCCCCGGTAATCCAGCGAAGATGCGGCATGATGGGAGCGGACACTAGACCAGCCCGGTGGCAAAGGCGAGCGGACACCCCCAAGTTGTTGTCAGCGGCTGCACCACAAGCGCGCACGTGCGGCTTCGTCGCCGTCGGCTGACGTCCCCCACGCGATGGCATTGCCTAGCTTGTCCACTTCGGCGCTGCCAAGGATCGCGTCGCAAAGCGAGTCGGTTGCCGCGCCTCCGTTGAGCACCGATCGCACGTGGGGACGGGCCATCTGGACACAGAGATCGCAGGACCCCGATGCCGAATTGCCCGAGGCTGCGCAGGCTGTCGCCCCCTGTTGAAGCTCATAGAGCGACTCGAGACGGCAAAACCGCGGAACCTCGGCCTCGCGAAACGCATACAACACCGCAGCTTCATGCGGTAAACACTTGCCCGCAGCGGCCCGCACCCGTATCGGCTTCTTGTTGGCGTCGACCGTCTCTGTCCATGCCATGCCCGCACAGTAGCTTCGTGCGTCGCAGTCCGCGTCGCCGTTGAAGCAATACTGATTGCCCGAAGTCACAGACCAACTGTCCTTGGAGCTCTGCTCCAGATAGGTCACCTTCCCCTGCGTGATGAGCGACGCGTAGTCGGCCCCACGTGTGAACCCCACGAGCGACGAGCCCTCCATAGTCGCCAAATCGGTGCCGTCTGGCTCCGCCTGATCCCGCAGACGCACATCCGCTGCAAGAACTGCCGCGTTGATGCGAAACCAGATGACATCCCAGGCCGTGGGCTTCAGGTATCCCTTCAACTGGCTTATAAAGGGGAGGGCCACGAGCACGATGTTTCCAATGATCCCAGGGTCCGCAAGGTCCGCAAGCTGCGGTACCCCCACCTTCCAGCCCAGTCGAAAGGCATGGTTGGTCACCCGCTGCTGCCAACATCGGTCTTCAAGAGAGTCGGTCACGTCCGGATCCAGATACGACGTAGTGTTCGCCCCCGCGGTCTTCGGCCCCGCCTCGTAGACACTTGCAAATCCCTTTGTTAGACACGTTATCGCCCGCTGGAACTGCGGACGCAGCGGCCAGTCGAGAGACGCCGGTGGAAGCGCCCCCGTCTCCGAGTCGGCCCCGGACAGCTGGAACCGCGGATTGACATGGAGCGGCCCCGCCGAACGCATATGGTCCCCCTGATCCAGGTTCTTAGGACACAAAAACATGTAGTCGTCCCCGCCACCTAGCCAGCGCGTGGCCCCCCCAGTAGGGCGCAGCCCAGCGTTCGCGTAGCTCCAGAACACCATGTCGTTGGCAAACGAGGCCTCCGTTGCAGCGGTCGAAGGGGTGTACACATAGTAGCTCCCCGGCATGCACATCTGATCGTTCTGGAACGCCCTGACATACGGGATGCCGCGGGAAATCGCTCGCCAGCCGTGGATCAACCCGGACATCATCGCTACACTGAGCGCTCGCACCTGTCCGGACGCGTCGCTTTGAAACACCGGCGTCCCCCACCGATCCCACATGTGCCCCGACGACCACGCGTCTCCACTGAAGTGCGACCCCACCGCCTCGAAGATCAGTGCCTCACGCTCGCAGGCCCGTACATTGGCCGCCACCCGTACCGCTTGATCCCCGGAAAACTTCGACGCGAACACCTTGCAATCCGCGGCTGTCTTCAACGCTAGGTTGTGGTAAAGACGGTACACCTCTTTCCCTTGCGTCGGGAAATGCGTCGAGTTGACCGCCCCCATGTGCGTGCTGAAAGAATGGCAGTCGCGTACCCCTTCCTCACTGTCACGCCAGCTCTTGTTCGGTGCGATGATGGCGTTGTCGGCAAAGCAGTGCTCGTTGCCAAGGATATAGTCAGACAGACTGAAGCTCCAGTCGCCCAGCTCCGCAAACTCAGGGATCGTATTGGGCGTCCGAAGACGTGTCCCGGACATCGGACTGACGGGCACAGGAGTGTGTCCCGCCATCGCCCAAGGGACCAGCGGCTCGACGCTCGGCGCAAGCTTCTTGCCATCGGAGGAAAACAGCGCGGGCATGCCTGACGCCATATAGGAGAACCCTGTCCCCTCCTTGTCGGCATCGTCCACAAACGCCCCCAAGCCGGCAAGGGCCATCGCCTGATGCGCCATCCAGGTGTGCTCGGAAAGCTGAGCGCCCCGCGGAGCCGTGAACTCGTCGCAAACCGACGTTGCATCTTCCCCCGCGCCGCAGGACGACTCCATCATCCCCTGCGCGGTCTGCGGGAACGTTCCGTTGGGCTGAGAGGCATTCTTGACCCGGTCTTGACGAACACAAATGGACTCGAACGCAGCAGCCTCGGGGACCAGAGAGCAGGTGGTGGCCGCAGAGAGGAGCAGAAAGGAACGAATTCTCATGGTTGACCTCCCAGGGCCTGATTGCGCATGTCCGAAAACGAGGGGACACAAGACCCCTCTAGGTAGCTTCCTCTGATCGCGTCCTTGACCGAGTTGCCGGCAGCTCGAAGGTCCTTGTACTGGGTGACGCACGCGGCGGGACAACAGAGCCCCCCCTGGCCCTCATTGCAAACAGGAAGATTGGCGGCGCAGCGATCAGCGGTGTCCGGGGTATCGGCGCAGCGTACGGCAAGTCCGAGGCAGGTGCTCCAGCGGCTCACCGCGTCATCCATAAATTGGTCGAAGGTAAAGGCCAAGGGATGGTTCTCCTTGTCGCTGTACAGTACGGGAGCGCTGGCGTCGCCATCGATGGACGCGAACTCGCCTCCTTTTAAGGCGTCGGACAGGGCCGTTCGTTCCGTCTTAGCCTGCTCGACCACGGTCGCGACCGCGGGGTCCGAAATGCCGCTGTCGGTGCCGCTGTCGGCGTTGCTTGCGTTTGCGGTGCTGTTCGTGGAGCACGAACTGGCGGTGAGCGCCAGGCCGAGACCTACGAGCAGGCTCCATCTATTGCGAACATTCATGCGTTACCCTCCTGAGGTGAAGCACGCAGTTAGCACACGACGTGCCGCAGCGCACCATCGCGTTTCCCAGGAGGGGAGGACCTGCACGACAGCCGCGTGGTGTGGCGTCGCGATCCCAGACGAGCCCCGCGGGTCTCCATCCGCGCTTGCCCGAGAGCCCCAATATGCCCCGCGGGTCTCCAGCCGCGCTTGCCCAGGATCCCAAACATGCCCCGCGGGTCTCCAGCCGCGCTTGCCCGAGAGCCCAAACAAGCCCCGCTGGCCTCCATCCGCGCCTACCCAAGATCTGAAACAAGCCCCGCTGGCCTCCATCCACCCTTACCCAAGATCCGAAACAAGCCCCGCTGGCCTCCAGCCGCGCTTGCCCGAGAGCCCAAACATGCCCCGCGGGTCTCCAGCCGCGCTTACCCAAAGTCCCAGATGAGCCCCGCGGGTCTCCATCCACCCTTACCCAAAGTCCCTGATGAGCCCCACGGGTCTCCAGCCGCGCTACCTCCGCTTTTTTCCCTTGCGACGCTCTTGACCAGCGTGTCTGATTCACTTATGCAACGCGCGGTGCGCTAATGAGGGATCGAGCCGCACGACTCTCGCGGGCTGTTGGACTGGCCGTTGCCGTTGCCGTCGGGAGTGGTGCGGGGGTGGCGTGCGTCGCCCCCTCGGATCGTCCCGTGGCCAGCCTGGGGGTATCGACCGAGAGCGGCGTGGCGTTCATTCCGTTGCGCGAGAGCTTGCTGAAGCCTGGACGGCGCACGCCCACGGAGCAGCAGGCTCTCTACGAGCGTTTTCTTGCGGAGTACCCGAAGGACCCACTGGCCACGGTCGCTCGGCTCTACCTGGCGTTCCACTACATGGAAGACCCGCACGACTGGCCTCGGGCGGACATTGAGTTGCAACGGGTTGGGGTTCCTGCCCCTGGGACCACCCGGGATCTTCAGGTGACGGCTCGAGCGCGCTGGCTACGTCTTCATGGACAGTCCGAGGAGGGCTTTTTGCTCCTGCAGCCAACCATTGGAAAGAACGTTGATCCGGTGGCGCGCATGTTGTTTCACCAGGAGCTGGTGATGACCACGCTTGCGCGGCACTTGAACCTTGAAGTCATCACGTATCTGGACGCGTGGATGCGGGAGACGACGGAAGACGATCGCGAGGTGGTGCGGACGCAGGTGATCGTCGTGCTTGCAACGATGGATCGGTCGGTGCTCGAGGCGGCGTTTGTCGGGACCCGTCGCGACCGAGCGGCTCTTGGCTACAGCAAGGAGATCGTGGGGTTGCTGGGCCAGAGGCTTGCTGCATTGGCTGTGCAGGAGGGCGATCCGAAGCTTGCCCGCATGCTGCTCGAGCCCGAAGGGGCAGCGTCCATGGCGGGCGGCCCAATAGGTGCCGCGCTTCTTGCGCTGTCCGAGAGCCGTCGGGGCATCGAAGTGGTGGAAGGCAGGACCGTGGGGCTCGTGATCGATCGAACGTTTCCAAGGGAGGCGGCTGCCGATGTGCAGCGAGGCGTGTCTTGGGCCCTGGGACTTCCTCGACGAGCACGCGACGGGCTCCCCAAGCCGCCGGACGCTCCGGAGCCTTTGCCTTGGTGCGCACCTCGTCCAGCGGGCGCGGTTCCCTACGACGCTCCCAGCGCTTCGGATCGAATCCGACTGGTGACACGGCAAGCCGACAGCTCCATCGAGCTTGCACTCGAAGAGCTAGCGGGCGAGGGGGCGTCGGTGCTCCTTGTGGCCACTCGAGACAGCGCAGCATCGGTCGTGGCGGCATGGAGCGAGAAGCGGAAGGTTGCAACGCTGCTTCTTGGTGCTCCTCGCGGGGTGGTCCAAAGCAGTCACGCGTTCGTGCTCGGCGCTGCGGAGGACGAAGGGGGCGCGGCTCTCGAAGCTGCTGGAGTTTCCGATGCTGTTGCAGTGGCCGATGACGTGGCGATCCCGTTGTCGCTTGCGCCGCGAACGGCTGTCGCGTGCACGGCAGCTGATGGCGTTGGCTCGATAGCGGGGGCGCCTCGGTTTCCACTGGCTGTTTGGGCCCGGGAGCACACGCGGGCCTGGGTGGTGCTTGGCGGGTCGGGATGTGTCTCAACGCTTCTCGGGGAGCTTGGCGAACGCGAAGGGGTGGTGGGGATTCTGCTTGGAGCCGCGTCGTTTCCGAAGCATGGGACGAGGCTGCGGGTGAAGACTGCGGCAGCGGGGCTGGTACCGCTGCGAGGGGACAAGCACGGGGGCGAGCTAGGTCGTTACGTTGGGGCGTTTGGGCCGCATCTTGACTGGTGGGCTGCGGTGGGGCGTGATGCAGCGGTGCTAGCGCGCAAGGCGCTGTTGACGCTTCCGACGGACGCGACCAACGAAGCTGGGGCGATGGCGGAGCGAAAGCGGATAGCGCGGGAAGCGTTGGGACGGGCGCGAGGGGCGCTTTGGAGCACGGAGCGCTACGGGTTCGACGGGGACGATCGGCGACTTAGTCGAACGGTTTGTGTTGTGGAGGTTGCTCCGGGACGTTGATGGGGCGGTGATGGCTCACCCGGTGAGGCCGAGCGTCTG
Organism: uncultured delta proteobacterium; assembly: GCA_903894755.1. Lineage (GTDB taxonomy): Bacteria > Myxococcota_A > Polyangia > Polyangiales > Polyangiaceae > CAITRH01. The sequence continues at coordinate 5,366 of CAITRH010000483.1, read as the reverse complement.
CTCTACCAGGGAAAGCCGCCGTTGCATATCCCGCAGCGTCTGTCCCGGCACACCGAGGAGCACATTGTCGATGCGCTCGCCTTGTTTGTCGATGCGCTCGCCCTGACGTTTCAGTTCCTCGATCATGACGCGGAGCGCTTGGGTGTTTTGGTTCATGGCGAGCTGCAGCTCGGCGATGGCGGTCCCTTGGCGAAGGCGCTCGCGCATCGCGCTGTCGAGCCGCGTGTTGGTGCTAGAAAGATCGGCTCGCATCCCAGAGATCTCATCGCGGACCTCGCGAAGCTCGGCACGTGTGGAGTCGTTGGTGCTACGGATTTCGTCTCGGATCTCACGAAGTAGCGCGGGCAGTAGGGATAGAACGTTGTCGTCGGCCATGCCCAAACCGTAGCACCGCCGCGGACTACTTCGTCACGATGCGCGCGGACTTGACCCAGTCCATTTCGGGAAAGGCCTGCTGAAGGTAGGCATTGCCCTCGCCCTGAATCCGTCCCTGGTTGGGGCGCTCGCCGTACGCTTTGTTGAACCCGTCGACCACGTTCATGCCTTCGATGACCTTGCCAAAGGGGGCGAATCCCATGCCGTCGAGGCGCACGTTGTCGTCGACGTAGTTGATGAAGATCTGCGTGGTGCGGGAGTCTTTTCCTGAGGTCGCGAAGGTGACGAACCCACGTTTGTTCTGCTGTTTCACGGGGTCATCGCTCACGCGAGCGTCGCGCCACCGAGCGCTTACCGCGGGGTCGCCGTGGATACCCCACTGGACCATGAAGCCGTCGACGATGCGGAAGAACCGTGTGTCGTCGTAGTACCCGAGCTTTACGAGGTTGAAGAACCGGTCGGCGCCGACGGGCGCCCAGTCGCGGTGGACCTCGATGGTGAACTCGCCGCGGTTGGTGACGAACTTTGCGTTGTAGACCTCCGGCGCCCGCTCGGTGGCGCGGGACGGGTCGAGAAGCGCGGGGTTGACTGGGGGTGCAACAGCAGTTTGCGCAGTTTGCGCGGGTTGGGCGCTAGACGCAGCACGGGAGGTCGACGCGGGGGTGGAGCTTGGGGGCTCGTCTTTGCATCCCGCGAGGAGGATGAGGGCACTGGCGGCTAGAAGCGGGGGGGCATAGGTTCGAAAAAGGTCCATAGCGGCCGCTTATACAGGCGCGTGAGGCGGTGACAAGGAGAACGCGGGCCAGACGCTTCCCCGATGGCCGTTACGTACCCGCGGCGCGGAAGACCACGGCTTCGAGCTTGGCGAGGCGCACCTCAATCGAGCTCTCAAGCTCCGTGCGCTGCTCGCACTGCTCCGCGTGCAGATCGAGTAGCTCGTCACGCGTCTCCGTGCGGAACCCTTGTACTTCTTCGCGCAGGCCGGACAGCTCTTTCTCGATCCGCTCGAGAACCTCGATCATCCGCGTGGCGCCAGAATCATGCCCATTGTGCTTTTTTGTAGCCATCGCCAGGACCGTATAGCATTCGAAGAAGGCTGTCGAATGCTGTCGCCAAGCTCCCCCTCGAGCGTCAGCGCGGAGCGCCCCGCGGCATCGCAGGACGCACCCGAGTGCGCGACGCATTCCACGAACCACGAGCCCCCCGCAAAGGCTCGAGAACCGCAAGACTCTCGCCACGGGCCAGTAAGTCAACTTCCACAACATCCAGCGTCTGTCCCAGCAGCTCGCTCCGGGCAAAACGCGCCCCCTGACCCGCCGCGATGCGAGGTGCAATGGCCACGATGCGACGGATTCCATCCGCCATGCGCCGGGGAAGCGCAATGCGGGCGATGATCGGCTCTAGGAATTCTGATGTCGCGTCGAGCCGCTCCCGCTCTCCTATCAAGGCCTCTTCAAGCGGCTCGTGCAGAAGCACACACCACAATGCAATGTCGTCCAGCGCCCCGCGCCGTCTCGTGAGCGCATCGACGGCGTCCATGCGTTTCCAGAAGCGTTCGGTCCCTCCTGCGGTCCCTTCGTCGTCGTCGAGGAACGCCGCCAGCTCGGGGAGCACTACGGACATGGCCCCCGTCTCCCAGAGCATCCACATCGATCGGTGCAAGGCGCCCCCGCGCATGAGACGCAGCAGCTCCTCGCAGAGTCGAGGACGGGCCGCGCGCGACAGATCGTCGCGGCAGCTCATCATGGCGTCGAGAACCAGCGGCTCGATGCCGATGTCGAGACGCGCCGCGAACTTGATGGCGCGAAGGATTCGAATGGGGTCTTCGCGAAAACGCACCCAGGGGTCGCCGATGGTTTGGAGCGTGCGACGCTCGATGTCGTCCATGCCTCCGCACCAGTCGAGGACCTCGCGATGATCGATGTCGTAGAAAAGGGCGTTGATGGTGAAGTCACGTCGGATCGCGTCCTCGTGCGCTTCGCCGAATACGTTGTCGCTGCGGATCAAGAGGTCATCGAAAGCGTCGCTGTCGTCATCGGAGGGCTCGACGGGGTTTCGACGGAAGGTGGCGACCTCGAGGATCTTCTGTCCTGGGAAAAACACGTGAGCGAGCCGAAAGCGACGTCCGATGATGCGGCAGTTGCGGAAAAGCGCGCGCACTTGTTCGGGACGAGCGCTGGTGGCGATGTCGAAGTCTTTTGGTTTTCCTCCAAGCAGCAGGTCGCGGACACATCCGCCGACCAGATAGGCCTGGTAGCCCGCTCGATCGAGCCGACGGACGACCCGAGCAGCGTCTGCATCGATGGTCTTTTCATCGAGCGCAACGCTATGTCTCGCGAGGCCGGTGTGGGCGTGACGGGGGCCGCGTGCGGGGATTTCAGGATCCCCCAACGTGTAGGAGGGGAGGTCTGGGGGGGCTGGGAATTCGTGGTCGGGAGGCATGAAAGATGGGCGGCTCTAGCGCCGCCGCTGTGGGACCTTATCAGCGCCTTTGGCGTTGTGCAAAGGATCGTTCCAAGGCTTTCTTTTTGCCCGGTTGGCGCCTCGCATGTTTCGTGCCGGCCGGTTGACGCATTGGGCGTGGTGATTAGGTTCCTCGCGTTGCGGGGGTTCACTGTTCTTCGGAGGCACGGAATATGGCGAAAATCATTGGCATCGACCTCGGTACGACCAACAGCGTGGTCGCGATCATGGAAGGGCGCGAGCCCAAAGTGATTGTTAACGAAGAGGGTTCACGCACCACACCGAGCGTGGTGGCGTGGGACGAAAAGGGGGAGGTGCTCGTAGGCCAGATCGCGAAGCGTCAGGCTGTCACCAACCCAGAGAACACGATCTTCAGCGCCAAGCGTTTCATCGGGAGGCGTTTTGAAGAGGTCTCGGAAGAGACCAAACGGGTCCCCTACAAGGTCACCCGCATCAGCAACGGCGACAGCGCGTTCGATATCCGGGGACGGCCCATGTCGCCTCCCGAGGTGAGCGCCAAGATCCTTCAGAAGCTCAAGAAAGCTGCCGAAGACTACCTTGGCGAGAAGATCAGCGAGGCGGTCATCACAGTCCCCGCCTACTTCAACGACGCCCAGCGCCAGGCCACGAAAGACGCGGGACGCATCGCCGGGCTCGAGGTCAAACGCATTGTCAACGAGCCCACAGCAGCCGCCCTCGCCTACGGCCTCGACAAGAAGAAAGACGAAGTCATCGCGGTCTACGACTTCGGCGGCGGCACCTTCGATATCTCGATCCTCGAGGTCGGCGACAATGTCGTGCAGGTCATCTCGACCAACGGCGACACGCATCTTGGCGGTGACGACTTCGACAACCTGATTATCGACTGGATGGTTGCGGAGTTTCGAAAGAGCAACGGCATCGATCTCACCAAAGACAAGATGGCGCTGCAGCGTCTGAAAGAGTCGGCCGAGAAGGCCAAGATCGAGCTTTCGAGCGTGCAAGAGACCAGCCTCAACCTCCCCTACATCACGGTGGGGTCAGGCGGTCCGGTGCATCTCGACATGCGCCTTTCGCGCGCCAAGTTCGAGCAGATGATCATGCCGCTCATCGAGCGCGCCATGGAGTCGGTGCGCAAGGCCCTCTCCGACGCGAAAAAGGCGCCCAAGGATATCCACGAAGTGGTTCTCGTCGGGGGCTCGACCCGCGTTCCTCTGGTCAAGGAGACGGTCAAGAAGTACTTCGGAAAGGATCCGCACCAGGGGGTGAATCCCGACGAAGTGGTGGCCATTGGTGCGGCGGTGCAGGCCGGCGTGCTCTCGGGCGAAGTCAAAGACATGGTGCTTCTCGACGTGACGCCGCTGTCGCTTGGCGTCGAGACGCTCGGGGGGGTCATGACGGCGATGATCCAGCGCAACACGACCATTCCGACGCAGAAGAAAGAGATCTTCTCGACGGCCGCGGACAATCAACCGAGCGTAGAGATCCATGTGCTCCAGGGGGAGCGCACCGAGGCCCGGTACAATCGGACCCTTGGGCGATTCCACCTTGAAGGGATCATGCCTGCCCCTCGAGGGGTGCCCAAAGTCGAGGTCACGTTCGACATCGACGCCAACGGGATCCTTTCGGTTCACGCCAAGGACCTGGCCACTGGGCGCGACCAGAAGATCACGATCACGGCACATTCCGGCCTCAACGAGTCCGATATCAAGAAGATGGTCGACGAGGCGGCCGAGCACGAGGCCGAAGACAAGACCCGACGCGAGAAGATCGAGCAACGCAACAAGCTCGACAACCTCTGCTACACGCTCGAGCGCACGATCAACGAAAACAAGGAGAAGCTCCAAGCCAACGACCTGGCGACGCTCGAGGGGCTCATCAAAGAGGGACGCGCGGCGGTCGAGAAGCAGGACGACGTCCTAGTGAAAAGCGTCACCGAACGTCTCGAAAAAGAAGCCCATCGCATGGCGGGCATCATGTACGGCGCAGCGGGCGGACCCGGAGCTCCGCCACCAGGCGCAGGTCCCGGCGGTGCAGGTCCCGCAGGCGACGGAAAGAAGAAGGACAGCGGTGTGATCGACGCCGAGTTCGAGGAATCCGGCAACTAAGCCTCCTGTAACTCCGAGGGCCGACCGCGAGCCCCGCTCCCTAAGGGAAACCGCTGTCCCAGCCACGGCAACCGCCGTCCCAGCCACGGTAACCGCCGTCCCAGCCGCAGAAACCGCCGTCCTAGGCGCAGCAACCGCCGTCCTAGGCGCGGCAACCGCCGTCCTAGGCGCGGCAACCGCCGTCCTAGGCGCGGCAACCGCCGTCCTAGCCACGGCAACCGCCGTCCTAGCCACGGCAACCGCCGTCCTAGGCGCGGCAACCGCCGTCCTAGGCGCAGCAACCGCCGTCCTAGCCACTGAAACCCGTGACCTAGCCACAAAAACCCGTGACCTAAACCAAACCCATCTTGAGAACCGCAGGTCCGATCCACCGCTTCCGCGCCCCAATTTCGCGCAGACCTCACCCCCAACCCCCTCTCCCTCGACATCCTCCTTGCCCAT
>CAITRH010000482.1 GCA_903894755.1 uncultured delta proteobacterium | reverse complement strand
CCGACGCCCCTGCCCCACACCGTAGGCCAAGAGCTGCGGGCCCCCGCACGCACCGATGCACGCGTACACCGAGGACCGTCGGGAGCCGCGCGCACTTTTGTACGTGTGGCCCAGGGGACGTCGGGAGCCCGCGCGCACTTTTGTACGTGTGTACCTCTGCCGTAAGGAGGCCCGCGCACGTTTCCAACACGGGCTTTGGCTTTTGACGGCTTCGATTTCCGCCTGGAGCACGCGGTGCTGCGCCCAAGGCGACGACGGGGGTGTCTGAGGTTTGCCCCGCCGGGGTTCCTGGGATACCTTGCCCGTCCGATGCGCACGCTGTTCGACTACTTTGCCAAGCTGGTCGCCGAATCCGCGCTGTCGTCTTCCTGCAAAGTGGAAACCTCGGAGCGGATAGCTTCCGAGGTCATGGAGATAGACGCGTGGGTCACACCGGATCCGAAGCGGGCTACCGAGCGGGCACGTGCGGGGCTTCTCGGGCGCATGTGCGCGGAGCTGTCGTCCATCGAGGCGTTTCACAATCGCCCAAGTCTTCTCGCCATCGACGAGTGCTACGCGAAGCGGACCCTCAAACATGCGGACCTGCGCCGTACGGCCGAACGCGTCGGTGAGAGGGATCCGCCTCGGGCGCAGCTTTGGTTCGTGGTGGCGGAGCCCATGAACACCGTGTTGCGACAGTGGAAAGCGGAGCCGATGCTGCACTGGCCACAAGGCTGCTACGAAGCTGCCCCCGGAGCATGCTTGCATTTCGTGGTAGTGCCGGAGCTTCCCCAAACGCGCGAGACGTTGCTGGTGCGGATGATGGGGTTGGGCCAGGTCCTTCGGGCGGCCTGGAAGGAATTCAAGGCGTTGCCCGACGATGCTTGGGAGCGGAAGGTCCTTTTGCCTGTGTTCGCGTTCGTGCCGCTCACGCCGCTCGAAGGGCAAACGCACACCATCGATGATGAGGAGGTGGCCATGACATACCAAGAAATGCAGCAAGTCTACGAAAACACCCAGCGACGCGCACGTAAAGAAGGGATCAAGAAGGGGCGCAAGAAGGGACTCAAGAAGGGGCTCGCGCCGTTGGTCTGTTTGTTTCAGCGCAAACTTGACCGCCCCCTGTCGACCGAGGAACGGGCCACCCTCGTGCGTCGCCTCGACACGCATGGTCCCGACCGCTTGGGTAACGTCGTGATCGACCTGGACGCGCCCGTTCTGGCGGCCTGGCTTGCGGACCCGGACGCGAAGTAGGGGTCGTCGGTCGAGGTCAGACGTCAACCCACGTCAAAGCCCCTCGGAGGCAAGAGCCGCCACCACGCTCTCGTGCAAGATCGCCAATAGCTGTTCGAGGTCGGGCATCGCAATGTTCAGCGGCGGACACACATACACGGTGCTTCCCAGCGGACGAAGGTAAGCACCACGCTTTCTCGCCTCGTCCGACACCTTCCAGCCAAGCTCACTCAAGTATCCCCGCTCGTTTTCAAGCGGCACCGCAAGGTCGGCAGCGCCCACCATGCCAAGGGCGCGGGTTCTCAGCACGCCGTCGACTTTTCCCAGTTCCTCGAAGGCTCGCGCCACCGTGGGAGCACGTGCTTCCCCTTGCTCGAGCACGTGTTCCTCCCGGTATATGGCAAGCACCTCCCGAGCGAGCGCCGCCCCCAGTGGATTGCCACAGAAGGTGTGTCCATAAAGCAAGGAACGGCTCCGACTCCCCGTGAACGCAGAGAAAATGCGCTCGGTCACCAACGTGGCTCCCATGGGGACAAACGAGGCAAACGCTTTCCCAAGGCAAAGCATGTCAGGGACTATGCCGGCATGCTCACAAGCCCACATGGGACCGGTCCGTCCATAGCCCGTGAAGACTTCATCGGCAACCAAGAGCACATCATGGCGCGTACAGAGGGCTCGCATCTGGGCGAGGTACGCAGGCGGAACCATGCGCATGCCGACAGCCCCCTGCACGATGGGTTCGAGCACCACGGCGGCGAGTCCGTCGGCCTCTTTTTCGACAAGCGTCGACAGCGCCTCGAAGGCGAGGTCGTAGCGGTCTGGAACGGGCACATGGATACAGTCGAACACCAGACTTGCGAAGGGACGTCGAAAGAGCTCGACGCCTCCCAGGCTTGTGGCGCCGAGCGTCTCGCCATGGAAAGCGCCATCCAGTGCCAAGAACCTTTTCTTTTGCGGCGCCCCCTGCTGTTGCCAGAACTGCACAGCCATCTTCACGGCAACCTCGATGGAGGTCGAACCGTTGTCGGTAAAGAACACGCGGGTAAGTCGGTCGCGCGCTTCGGTGCCTTGAGGGGCGATCGCGCAGAGCTCGGCGGCAAGACGCGCGGCAGGTTCGTGGGTCATGCCGCCAAGGGAGCAATGAGCCAGCGTATCGACCTGCTGTTTCAGTGCGCGCACCAGACGCGGGTGGCCGTGGCCGAGGGACGCAACCCACCACGACCCGTTGCCATCCAAGTAGCGGTGTCCGTCGATGTCCTCGAGCCACGCCCCCTGGGCGCGTGCAACCACGATGGGGTCGGTGCGACGGATGTAGGCCCCCATTTCCGTGTAGGGGTGCCAGATGTGGGCTTTGTCGAGCTGAACGATCTCGTCGCGATGGGACATGCGGTCTTTTCTATCAGCTATTAAACCAAACCCATCTTGAGAACCGCAGGTCCGATCCACCGCTTCCGCGCCCCAATTTCGCGCAGACCTCACCCCCAACCCCCTCTCCCTCGACATCCTCCTTGCCCATGCGGGCAAGGACGATCGTCTTCGAGCGAGGG
>CAITRH010000481.1 GCA_903894755.1 uncultured delta proteobacterium | reverse complement strand
TATCTGCAGAAGTTTTTCGGAGAGCTGCGCGAGGCGCTCGGCTACCTTGTAGGCCGCTGTCGCGTCTTGGTAGCGTTGCCAAAGCTCGCCCATGTGGGCCGTGTCCGGCGGCGCATGCGGCGGCTCCACGAGCGGCGAACGACGTGTGTCCGTCACGGTCCCTTTTTCGACTTCGGAAAGAACTGCTACTTCATTGGTTGCCATTGGTTTTTCCTGATGTGCCTTTGAAACGATCGTGTTTTACCGCGGCTACTGCATCGGGTCGGAGCGGAGACGGCTTCTGCGTCGCTTCCTTCGTCTGCGCCCGACAACGCTCGGGCGGCCCGGCGCTCGACTTCGTCCATCGTGTGTACGGGCGCCGGCCCAAGGCTCGCCAAGAGCAACTCGACGAGCTCACCTCGTTCATCAGAAGGAAGCGCAAGGGCAAGGGCAGCAACGTCATGGCGAAGCGGGCTCCTCGGCCAAAGCCTCGTCTGGCAGAAATGGCGGGTCTCGATCTGAACGCGGTTTATCAGGGCATGAAGGCTTCGGTGTCCATCGACGACGGTCGGGTATTGGCAGGGGACTTCCCGGCGCGACAACTACGCATGGTCCAGGTCTAGACAGACATCACCCCACTTCGATAGGTGGCTGTCATGGAACCGCTTCTGGACATCGTGAACGTGCAACCCCAGCCCGATCACACCCTGCGACTGGAGTTCGAGAACGGCGAGCGGCGCATAGTCACTGGTCCCCGCAGGCCAGCTCCGGCACAGGGATATCTTCGAAGCCAGACGCTTTCACTTCATTGCGTCGCACGAAGTATTCGCTGGACGGGCCCAGCCAACGCGAGCAGGGAAGCTTGCAGACGAAGGCTCCCTGCTTGTCGTGGAGACTCCATGAGACCGTGTCCTCGGGAGCCTCCAAAGCGACTTGCACGCCCTTGTCGGCCCACTGCTCTTCGGCATGCGGGCTCTGGTCCGAGGTGCTGTTGCATCCCTCGACTTTGCCCGCTTCCCGGAGCATGGTCTCGCTTCGGGCCGTTTCTCCTCCGATATCCAGTGACCCCACCACGATGCCGGCTCCCTGCTTTGTGGAACCGCCTCCAAAGAGCTTGAAGGCTCCCACGCTGATGGCCGACCGATGTTTGTCTTCGTCCTTGTCGCCCTGGACCTCCAGTCCCATCCAGGGGATCTCCGGTCCTTCGAAAAGAGCATCGGGACGAATCTCCGCGGGCTCGATGAACCGGACGGCCGAGTCGATGACCGCGGGAAGCTTCGGGCCGTCGTGTCCAAACTTGGCCAGCAGGACGTGAAGCAACTCGGGTTGCTCCTTCAGAACTGCCACCAGGGTTTCGTGCGGCGCTTCGGATCTCGCGCTCCCGCCGACGCCGCTAGTGGTGAGGGGGTCGACCTATTATGGCATCATCCCCCCCGTGACCCCCGCCCCCCTCCCTCTCCCTGACGACATCACCGCCGCTTGCGCCGCCGCCGAGGACGCCTTCCATCGCGGCCACCCCGAGTCCCGCGCCCTCGCCGAGGCCCTCCTGGCGGCCGCCCGCGCGTGCGGCGACGTCCCCTCCGAGGCCTGCGCCCAGCACCTCCTCGGCGGGATCGACTACGACATGCTCGCGTACGGCCCAGCCCTCGAACACCTCGACGAGGCCATCGCCCTGCGCCGACGGGCCCTCGGCGACGCCGACGACGCCACCCGTCTCAGCCTCGCTATCCGCGCCCTCGTCCTCGCTGGCGAGGACCGCCCCGAGGATGCCGCCCGTGATCTCGACGCGGCCTGCGTCGGCCGGCGTGCCCCCGAGAGTCCCGCGGACGCGGCCGGGCAGGCGAAGCTCTGGATCTCGCTCGGTGCCGCCTACTCTGCGCTGGAGCGTGGAGTGGAGGCGCGCTCCGCCCTGGAGGCCGTTATCGCGGCGGCGCCCGCCTATCCCGTGCCCCCCATGACGCTCGCCAACGCTTGCCTCCACCTCGCCACCATCTTCGAGCAGTGCAAGGAGTCCAATCGCGCCACCGAGCTCCACGAGCGGGCCGTCGCCATCCGTCGCGAGGTCATCGGCGTCCCCTCGCTCCGCGTGGCCATGGCGCTCACGGGGCTCGCCACCTCGAGGCTCCGGGCGAGGCGGCTCCCCGAGGGGCGGGCGATGTTGGTCGAGGCGGCGGGGATGCTGGAGGCGTGCGGACAGGCGGCGCACCCGCGGTCGTCGGTCATCTATCTCGGCCTGGCGGTAGTGGAGACCCTTACCGGCCGCGGTCCCGCCGCCGAGGTCTGGCTGACCCGGATGATCGACACCGAGACCCGCACCTTCGGCCCCCTGCATCCCAATACGGGAGCCATGCTCCTCACCGCTGCCCAGACGTACGCCGCGCGAGGCTACCACGGCCGCGCCTCGGAGCTCGCTCAGCGGGCGACGGCGGCGATCGTCACCCGCCTCCCGAGCCACGTCGACGCCTTCGAGAAGGCCTTGGGGGTCGGGTTCTTGAGCCTGCGCCACATCAAGAAGCACGACACCTTAGTCCGCTGGCTGGAGCCGCTCGCGGCCAGGCTGGAGCGCCTGGATCCCCCGCAGGAGCACGCCCTGGCGCCGCTCCTCAACATGCTGGGCGAGGGGTACCGCGCCGCCGGGAAGATCGGCAAGGCGGAGGCTGTCCTGCGGCGCTCGCTGGCCATGACCGAACGCCTCCACGGCGAGATCTCGCATCCGGTGCACGTGGTGCTCGTCAACCTGGCCGGGCTCCTGGAGAAGCAGCGGCGGCTCGACGACGCACGGGCGGTGAGAGAGCGGGCGAATCGGGTGAAGGAGGAGCTCGAGGCGGGGGTCAGCGGGCTGTTCCGTCCCCGGTGGCGGCGGGGATCGGCCTGACCGATGTCATCATGGGGGAGGAGCGCTCCGTGTCCCGCTTCCGGATCTCGCTGCTCGTGCCTGTCAAGCGGATGCTGCAGCTTGTCCCTGCGACATCTCGACATGTCCCATCGACATCTTGACATGTCTCTGCCGACATGCCTATCGACGTATTTCGCACCTCGTCCCCCGCGCACGAACGCAACACGGGACATCCCAGGAGCAGGCTTTCGGGCTCCGCATCCCCCCGGGCGCGCGATCCGAAGAGCGTGACCGCACGGAGGCGCGCACCGAAGCGGCGATCGAGCTCCAAGCGGAACCGGGTGACGCTACGAAGAATCTCCCCAGGTAGATGTCCCATCGCGTCGCGCACGATGAGAGAATAAACCACGCCCATCTCGAAACCCGCCGTTCCCGCGTACTTTAAGTACGCTGCGCGGGCTCCTCGGCCAAAGCCTCGTCTGGCAGAAATGGCGGGTCTCGATCTGGACGCGATTTAAACCAAACCCATCTTGAAAACCGCAGGTTCCGAGCCGCGGACCTCACCCCCCCAGCCCCCCTCTCCCTCGACATTTTCCTTGCCCATGCGGGCAAGTAAAATCGTCTTCGAGCGAGGG
>CAITRH010000480.1 GCA_903894755.1 uncultured delta proteobacterium | reverse complement strand
GGCCCGTCGGGCCGGTTTTTTGACGGTTCGGCGGGTTTGGGTTCGCGGCGGGAGCGAACGGAGGCGTGGCGTGAAGTAAGGACGCCGTCTCCGGGAGTGCAGTTTTGAGGACCGGTTCTGAAGAAGGGAGCCGCGTAATCAAATGCCGCAAAAAGTCGGTCCCCGGGGCAGTGGAAGCCAACGTCAATAGGAAAGGAAATGACGACGATGGCCCACGAAAACCCTGGTGCTCCGGAACGCCTTGCGAAATCGACCAGTGGTCGGGGACGCGAAGGAGGAATCCGGGAGTAAACGAAGGCCCCAGCCAAGAAGGGGCCAGGCAACGAAGGCCCCTGGAAGGGGGCCGCCCACGGGGGCTCACTGGAGCCGCTCATGGGTAACCGAAAAAGGCTCAACCAAGCCTTCGCCATTCCGTTGCTGGGCGTGGGACGCCACGTTTTGTGTTTGGTTTCGCCCTTCAGGGCCGCCAGGGGTGGAGGGTCGCGAGTATCCGCACAGTGCAAAGCAGTGCAGTGCAGTGGGTTGGGGTGACGGTCCGGGGGGAGGCACCGCGAAGTTGAAAACGGAAGCGTCAAGCCTTCCTAGAGCTCCACCGAGGGGAAAACGCAAGGCTCGAGCCTTCCTACAACCGACGGACCCTCCTACGTTGTTCGTCCGTGCGACGCAGGATAGCGTCCCGTCCTGCCTCGTTTTCCACCAGGCGCCAGCTCTCGTGATATGGGGACTCGCCGACCGCGCCAAGCAGCAGATCTGCGGCGCGCTCGGAAGAAATCGCCTCGTTCGCGCGTCCTGGAAGCTCCACAACGGCCCGTCGAATCCTGAGTCCCTCCAGGGTGCGCAGCAGTTTCTCTGTCACGACCCGACAGGTGGCATCCGCAAAGTCCTCGCGCATGCCCAGCCCGAACAGCAGCAGCTTGTCGAATGGAAGCTCGAGACCAAGCGGCATCAGCAGGACCTCCCCCAGCGTTCCGTCGAGAAACCCCGAGCGCGTCAGCTCGCTGAGACGACCCGCGAGGCGCCAGTCGAGCAATCCGGCGAGGCCTTGGAACGGACGGCGGTTTTGCCAGATGTGGCAGGAGATCACCTCGCTCGACACCTCGTCGAGCCGGCGAAGGTTCGGCTCCACGAACGTCAGCTCCATGCGCTGTCAGCGGTCTGCGTCGAGTCGTCCCAGCGTATCGGCAATCTTGTTGAGCACGCCGTTCACGAAGGCACTGGATTCTTCGGTTCCATAGGTCTTGGCAAGCTCCACGGCTTCGTCGAGGATCACGGCCCGTGGGACATCGCGTCGTGCTCCGAGCTCCCAGGAGCCGAGTCTGAGAATGTTGCGGTCGACCCGGGCCATGCGTTCCAGGCGCCAGTGTGTCGAGGCGGCACTGATGAGGGCGTCGAGGTCGAGGGCGAGGGCGACACCGCGGACGGCTTCATCGGCGTAGGGACGTCCTTCGGGGTCGGCGTCGAAGTTCCTCCAGTAGAGAACGATGACCTGGTCGGCAGGGGCGCCGGACACCTCCATTTGAAACAGCATTTGGAGTGCGGCTTCGCGTCCAGAGTGGCGGGCTCCCATCAGAGGCCGCTCGAGAGGAGGGTTCTGCCGAGAGAGACCATTTCAAGGGCACTGAGGGACGCGTCCCAGCCTTTGTTGCCTGCTTTGGTACCGGCGCGTTCGATCGCCTGCTCGATGGAGTCGGTGGTGAGCACTCCGAAGGCGATGGGGACTCCGGTGTCCATTGAAGCGGCAGCGAGGCCCTTGGCGATCTCGCTGGCAACGTAGTCGAAGTGGGGGGTGGAGCCCCGGATGACGGCTCCGACGCATACCAGGGCGTCGAAGGCCTTGGAGCGCGCGAGTCGGAGCGCAGTGACGGGAACCTCCCAGGCGCCTGGCACGCGGACCAGGGTGAGGTTTTCGGGCTGCGCTCCGTGGCGTATTAGGGCATCGAGGGCCCCTTCTACGAGGCGATCGACGATGAAGTGGTTGAAGCGACTGGCGACAATGCCGAACCGGGCGCCTTCTGGAGCCACGAGATTGCCTTCGACGACGCGAACTCCAGCGATCATGGCGGAGGACCCTAGTCGGCCTCACCTCAACTTCGCAACGGTTCTCCTCCTGTCTTTTGCGCCGGTGCGCCCTAAGGAGGGGGCATGGCGTACTTTCAAAAAACCTTTTTGCTGAAGTCTTCGCAACACAACGAGCTCATTAATGTGACCGCGGAGGTCAACCGGGCTCTGGAGGAGGCCGCTGTACCGATGGGCCAATGTACGGTGTTTACGCCGCACGCAACAGCGGCGATCACCGTGAACGAGAGCGCTGATCCGAACATCGCCCTCGATTTTCTGACAGCGCTCAAGAAGCTGGTGGTCGAGCATGCGGCTTGGCTACACGACCGCATTGACAACAACGCAGCGGCCCACATCAAGAGCGCGATGGTGGGTCCGTCGGTGACTATCCCGATCGAGGGAGGAAGGCTTTGTTTAGGGCCCTGGCAAAACGTGTTCTTCTGCGATTTCGACGGGCCGCGGACAGAGCGTAAGGTGATCGTGTCCATCCTGTCGTAAACCACGTCCATTTTGAAACCCGCAACTTCGTCGCCGATCCCGAGGACCTCACCCCCCCAGCCCCCCTCTCCCTCGACATTTTCCTTGCCCATGCGGGCAAGGAAAATCGTCTTCGAGCGAGGG
>CAITRH010000479.1 GCA_903894755.1 uncultured delta proteobacterium | reverse complement strand
CCTCGCTCGAAGACGATCCTGCTTGCCCGAATGGGCAAGGAGGATGTCGAGGGCGAGGGGGGTGGGGGGGGTGAGGTTCTCAAGATCTGGTTGTTTCAATACGGGTTGGTCGTGTCCCAATTGAGCTTGCCACGTCCAGGAGGCGTCACCGCAGGCCGTAACCCCGAGCCGGCCGGCACCGCGGCTGCCGAAGACGCCGCTGACGCTGACGGAACCGCGGACACCAGCGGACGTCCGACCGGACGCTCGCCGGACACTTCCAGCGTTGGCCTTGGCGACTCCACCGGGGCATCCTCGATCCCTGCCAACCCACTCGTCACCGGCGCCACGGGCGACCTCCAGTTCCCTTGCAATGCCACCAAGAGTCCAGCCAGCATGAGCCCTCCAACAACCACGAGCAGACCCCACCTGGACGCCCTCCGGCCCGGAGCCCTGACGCTTTCACTGGGCTTGGAAAAGTCTTCTTCGCACTCCGACGCCAACGTAGCAAGCTCGGGCACCGACGGCAACGGCTGGTAAAACGACGTCGCTGTCCCACGTCCATGAGACGCCAGCAGCGCCACCCAGGCCCGCACGTCGGATGGACGCTCACTGCGGTCCTTGCTCAGCGCGCTATGCACCGCCGCACACAAAGCCTGCGGAAGATCCGGACGACGCTCGCTCAGGGGCACCGGCTCCTTGTGAAGAAGATGGAACACGATGGCGTGGTAGTTGTCCCCATCGTGCGCTTTGCTTCCAGAGAGCGCCTCGTACAAGATAGCCCCAAGGGCAAACACATCGGCTCGCGCGTCGATCCCCTTCTCTCCACGCGCTTGCTCAGGAGCCATGTAGTTGGGGGAACCCAATGTGGAACCCGTACGGGTAAAGGACTCCTCCCCGTCGCAGGTCCACTTGGCAATGCCGAAGTCGAGCACTTTCACATGGTCCCGACCGTCCGAGCGTCGGCATACGTACAGGTTGGACGGCTTCATATCACGGTGCACGATGCCCAACGCGTGCGCATGGTCGAGGCCATAACACGCTTGGAGCATAAGCTCGACGGCCTTCTCGACCGAGAGCGTCTTCTCCTTCTTCAGGATCGCTCCCAGATCGAACCCGTCCAGGTACTCCATCACCAGATACGGAGTCTGCTCCGGTCCTATGCCAGTGTCGATCACGGCGACAATGTTGTCGTGCTCGAGGGCGCCGGCGATGCGAGCCTCGCGGGCGAAACGCTTTCCCGAGCATTTATCCCTGCGAAGGAACTTGATGGCAAAACGTCGCTGGAGCGACTTGTGCCGGGCAAGGTAGACGCTTCCCATGCCTCCAAAGCCAATGGGCTCGAGTACAATGTACTTGTCGCCGAGCAGGGTCCCCTTGTCGATGGTGAACGGTGCGCTCATGTCGGACATGTCACTTCCCACGCCCAGGAGCTACTTTGCCGCGTTCGGAACGGAGCGCCTCGAGGTCGAAGTCGTTCCACTCGCCAACGAGGCGGTACGCCCTCTGCCTGGTGATGCCCAGCTTCTCGGCTGCTCGCGCGAGGTTTCCACCGGCTTGCCGAAGTGCCCCGCGAAGCGCTTCCGCAAGATGCTCCTTGTTGAGCGCCGCAGGATCCACCGCCCCACTTGGATGCGCCACCAACGTTCTTGGCAACTGGGCCCGTCCCCACACCGGCTCCTCAGCGTGGAGGATCACAAGCCTTCGGACAAGTTGCAGAAGCTCGCGTACGTTGCCAGGCCAGTCGTAGAGGCAAAGCTGTTCGAGGAAGGTCCCCTTGAGGGTGGGAAGCTGCCCTTTCTTTTCCCGTTGGAGGAAATAGAAGAACAGGTAGGGGATCTCGGCCACGCGCTCCCGAAGGGGGGGAAGGCGGAGTGGAAAACCATGGAGGCGAAAGAAGAGGTCCTGGCGAAAGGTGCCCGCTCGAGCGGCGTCGGCAAGAGAAAGCTGAGTGGCCGCAATGATGCGCAGGTCGACGAGCGTGGATTGAGGCTCGCTGAGTCCTTGGACCTGTTTCTCTTCGAGCACCCGCAGCAGCTTGCCTTGGATTGCCAAAGGAAGATCGGACACCTCATCGAGGAGCAAGGTCCCGCCGTTGGCTTCGCGGAACGGACCCAAGTGCGCGTTTGAAGCACCGCTGTACGCCCCTTTGCGGTAACCAAAAAGCTGCCCTTCGGCAAGGGCCTCAGGGATAGCGGAGCAGTTGACCGCGACAAAGGGACCGCGGCGTCCGCTCCATGTGTGCAGGGCCTTGGCGATGCACTCTTTTCCAGTGCCCGTCTCGCCCTCCAAGAGGACAGGGATAGGCTCGGGCGCCACTTTTCGCAACGTCTCGACGATAGGAGCGAGGACCGGACCTCCAGCCAACCCTGGAGCCCACTCGCGGTAGGTGCAGGTGTCACCAGCAGAGGCGGCGTCGACGACCAACCCCACCCAGTCGCCAAGGCGCAGTCGGTCGCCCACGGCGAGAGGGACAAGCTCGACGAGGGCGCCGTTGACCGAGACGCCGTTGGTGCTTCCGAGGTCGCGCACGATGACGAGAGGCCCCTCGCGGCGAACTTCGGCGTGGCGGCGGGAGACGGACGGACCTTCGAGGCGAGCATCGGTGGTTCCTTCGCGTCCGAGGACCACGGAGGAGGAGGAGAGGCGCGTACATCGTCCATCGGCGGCGGGAAAGAGCCATCGAATGGCGGCGGGCACGCCGGCGCCGGGTTCTGGTGCGGAGGTATCGCGGTCGGGAAGTGTCTCGCCGTGGGGGCAGGGGACGGGCAACGGCACGGCTCGATAGTACGCAGAACTGCGCGGGTAGCGAGAGAAAACGGTTCAAAAATTAGCAATGGGCCGCTAAGTCAAACCCATCTTGAAAACCGCAGGTCCGATCTACCCCTTCCGCGCCCCAATTTCGCGCAGACCTCACCCCCAACCCCCTCTCCCTCGACATCCTCCTTGCCCAT
>CAITRH010000478.1 GCA_903894755.1 uncultured delta proteobacterium | reverse complement strand
GGCCTTTCCGGTCGCGTGCTGCTCTCGATAGAGGCGCGCAAGTACGGTCTTTGCGGCGTCCGGAATGCTAGCGGCTGGGTATACGCGCTTCTGGCTCATGGAGGAGTCGCATACAGTATCTCGGCCCGATTAATTAAGTTTAAGACATTTTCTGTGGGACACGGGGAATACCTAAGTTGAATGCTTTGAGCTCGTAGACAAGTCCGATCCCCTCGAGAGCCCGTCCTCGGACCTCGCCGTCGGCGCACGCGAGAGGGGAGCTGCGTACGTCGCGGTAGGCCGTCAACGCCGCGTCCGCGTCGCGTTTGTCGAGAAGCACGCCGGCTTGACCAAGACGCGCCGGCATCGCGGCACCTGTGCCTCTGTACTTGGCGACGACCTCGGCGTACTTGGCCAAAGCAGCGTCGCTTCGCTTTCACGGAGTCCTCGCGCACCGGAACCCGATGTCGTTGCTGGCCGGGCTCCAGACGGCGTGAACGGCCGCGCGCAGTTGAACTGCGCCGGGGTTGCTGCGCCAGGAACCCCCGCGCATCACCCGATCGGTGCCAGTCACCGTACAGGGCGGCGTGCCGCAGTACCAATGTGTTTGTCCGCTCCCACACGTTCCCGGCCAGGTCTTGAATGCCGAGCTTGTTTGCACCGAGAGGATAGCTACCCACGGCTGCCGTGGCACTGGCGCCAGGGCTGTAGATTGCACGCGTCGAGTCTGGTGCGGTCCCCCCCCACGGGTAGACGCGACTGTCGTCGTAGCGCTCAGCGTATTCCCATTCCTCCTCAGTTGGTAACCTTTTGCCCACCGAGGTGCAATATCAGGGTAATACGGAATTGCACACGGGTTGACGATCAAGCTCACACAACTGCTATAGGCGCTCACCGTCACCTCCGTGAGGTCCATCAGGAAAGTCGCCACGGTGGAGGAATACGGCAGGTTGTCGCTGATATCGCTGGTCACCGTTCCCCCGGGGACCACCACCATATTTTCGCCGCAGCTGACCGCCACGTTAGTGATGGGGGTCCCTGTCACCGTGCCCGTGGAGGTGGAGACCGCGCAGCCCACGCTCGTGGGCGTGGTGGACACGGTCACGTTGTAGGCGCTTCCGCTCGCCACCGTGGTGGTGAAGGTGAAGGAGCCGTTGGCGCTGATCGGTAGGTCGTCCGTGCCGTTGTTCTGCAGGACCAGACCGGAGCCAACGAGGCCGGTGACCGTGCCCCCGACTTTGTACTGGTTCATATTGCAGGTGAGGCTAGAACACTCGGCTTCGGAGCACTGCACCTGGCAGAGCGTTTTCCCGTCGGAGAAAGATGTGGTCTATGTGCTGGCTTCCAGTGCTCTGTTGGAGGGACTGGATTCGGAATGCCTCACGTTGCTTGCCTCCAAGTCCAAGATGCGCACCATTCAGGTGGACCAGGTGATCGTTCACGCCGGGGAGACGGGCTCGAGTGCCTGTGTGCTCATCGAAGGACTGCTCACGGCGGCCATTAGGAAACGAGGCAGCGCTGTTGAACCACTGGTGATGCTGAGTCCCAGGGATTGTTTCGGTGGTGAGGTGGCTTTGCTAGGGGATGCGCATCCAGCAACGCTCCGCTCCCGAACCTCGGCAACCGTTTGTGAGCTCACGACGTCAGCGTTCCATGCACTGTTTTCGTTCCGCTCCGAGGCCGTGACCGTGCTGAGCCAGAATCTGGCCAAGATGGCAACAACCGCCGAGGGCGCAAAAACAGCAACGGAGTCTGATGTCGATGGCATCGTCTCGGATATCGAGCGTTCGATCAAACGGAACTTTGCCAGCGCTATTCGGAAGGGAGATCACCAAGGAGGCGCTCGGGGTCGTTCCGTTGGCGCCTCGTAATCAACGGCCCGCTAAGTCACGGGGCATCGTCAAACTTCGACCGCGATCCCGCCCTACCCTGGGCCCAGCCCGGGGCTGGGCCCAGGGTAGCGGGTGTCGGGAGTTTCCAAGGACTTCCGCCGCGAGCTAGAACATCACCTGGATCAAGAAAAAAGCCGCGACGATACCAGCAACCATGCTGCCATACCACACGATCTTTTTGCGGGTCAGCGCAGAGATGGCAGCAAGTGCGATGGCAACCTGGAAGATGGTCACCGAGCGCGCAAGGATCACGTGGTAGTGCATGTGCTGCTCGGCCTCGTGCTCCGTGTGTTTGGCCTTCTCCTTGATCTCTTCCCGCTCTTTCTCGTAGCGGGCGATTTTCTTCTGGTCCTCCTCGATCTTCGTCTCCTTGCCGAGCGCGGTGAGGATCTCCTGCAGGGCGGCGATGGCAGCGGCGACGGCGATCACCGCAGCAGTCAGGGCGACATGGGAAATCCAGGGTGGCGGCGAGTCGCCGTGCCCGTGAGCGTGCTCATGAAGGGTCTCGTGAAGGTGCTCGATCGGGGCTTCTATCTCAGCTGGCATGGCAAAGAAAAAGAGCAGACCTGCAGGCCGACGACAAGAAACAAAGTGCTCGCCCGCGCGGCACATCAACGGGACTGAACGACCCGGTCGCCATCCTCGGCGCCCAGCTGGTAGAAAAACGCCTCTTGGACCTGGCGAAGCTCAAAGCGCGTAGGCACTCCCCACAGTGTCTCAGCATGGCCCAGAAACAGAAACCCACTGGGGGCTAGAGCCCGCTCGAAACGCTCAGTTATGGCCCGGATCGCCTCGGGTCGAAGGTAAATAAACACGTTGCGGCAGAAGATGACGTCTTCTGGCAGTTCCATGAGCTGCACAATGCGCCTCTGCAGTGGAGACAGTGGGGTGACCTGAACCCAGACCTCTCGATGGTTCTCGAAGCGGTGGAGCGTCACGCCCTCGAACACGTCGAGAAGTCTCTCCGTTGTGGGACTGCTGGTCTTCCTGCCCGGATTGCTCGGATACAGACCCGCGAGGCTCTCCTGGTCGTTGCCAAACAGGCCCCTTCGCACAACGAACTCAATCAAGGTGATGAGACGCAGGGCGATCATCGACAACAGCACAAGTCC
>CAITRH010000477.1 GCA_903894755.1 uncultured delta proteobacterium | reverse complement strand
TGATTGGCAGCCCCGAAGGGGCGAGTCAGAACAACAGCCCAGGGTGGGCAACCCTGGGTCGTGGTAGGTGAGGTAGGTAGTAGCTGCCAATCAACGCCTAGCCTGAATTGCCTGAAGGTCCGCACCTGCCAGCACAAACGCCCGCTTTGTTGCAGAAACCGCTTGACTGATCGTTGCACTTCCACTACATAGAACACATGAAAAATTTTTCAGCGCGCTTCGCGCGCTCCCTCCGGACTCCGGTCCAAGCAACGTTGACCTGAGACCAAAGGAACTCCGGGTGTAAAGAGAACCCAGCAAAAAGTCAAACTGTCAAACAGTCGAAAAGGCCCGTCCTCAGCGAACACAGCGAACGCGGTTGAGGTCGCCCACGAAGAGGTGGTGGAGCTGCCGAAGAAGCCGACGATCCACGCGTAGCCGGACGAGCCAGACACCGCAGAAGAAGACCAATAGAAGCCGACATCCATGCCAGGAAACGACGCGGTACCGGACGCCTTGGTGGCGTACAGTGCGAGGAGCTCGTCTTTCGACGGGAGCCTCCAACCGCCGCCAGCGAGGGCCAATCCCTGGCAATAGGACTTGGCGGACGCCCAGTTCATCTCGTTGGGGGCAGGCTGCTTCTGCCATTCCAGGTCGGCAGCACGGAACGTAACACCCTGTTCTGACACGACGGAAGAAGGACTCGCTACCTGCGTAGCCTGCTCAGGAGCGCTGGGGTTCTTCGACATGCCCCCCATGCGCGCAAGTACGACGACGACCAAGAACAGCACGAGACCCCCCGCGACCAAGGCAAGCGTCTTGTTGTTGCGCGGGGGAGAGACATGGGGTTGCACGGGCCACGGCGCAGGAGGCGAGACAACGGGTGCCACGGGAATGGGGGGCGCTGCTATCGGCGCCCTTGGTTGGGCCTCCGTTTGGTACGAGACCTCCGTTCGAGGCGGAACGGGCGGTGGGGGTGGGGGAGGCGGTGGGGCAGGCATGGGGACGGCCGTTGCGCTTTGCCGTGTCACGGTGAGTCCGAGGGCCACGGCCCACGCTTCCACGGCCCACCGCGCCGCTTTCTCGTCCAGGGCGCCGTCGGCCAGGCCTTTCGCGCACGACGCTACGGCGGCTTCGAGGGCGTGGCCCGGGGCCGAGCGCAGCAGGCGTTCGGGAATCCCTTCTTCCGCGGCGGCCAAGAGGGCGCGCAGCTCTCGTTTGTTTGCTGGAAGGGTATCTTTGAGTATGGCTCGGCATCGAGCGAGGTCGGTCGCGAGACCCGGACCGAAGCGTTCTACTAGCGCTCGAAGGTCCTTTTCGACTTCCGTGATCGGCTTCGCGTCTGCCATGGTGACCGAGTATCGCTCCGATAGGTGGCGGCGGGCAAACTATTCTTCGACCCCCTCGATGGGCAGGACGACCGCTTGAAGCCGCGCTTGCCCGTCTGCCCGACAGCGTCCAGGAGCAGATTCGCAACCGCCTCGATCGGTAGTCCTCGCCATCGGAAAAGAAACTCCGGGGGACGGCACATCGCATCGATGGGGAGGGGAAGGGAGGTCCGCGGTAGGTTTAGGATGTCGTGGAGCAAGTATTTCCTTAGGAGTCCCTTATGGCACAGGCCAATACTCCTCATCCAAGATCATCTGGTCGGTGTACGGGCATTCCTTCGGAAACACCTGCTCATGGAGCTCGGTTTCTTGGACAGCAATGTGGAGCGCGTCAGGATAGGCCTCAAGGATCGCACTGGGGAAGAACGGCTTGAGACTGGGGCTCAGTCGCATCTCACGCCGTACTTGAACGCGTTGCTCGACGATGGAACCTCGCCAGCTCCGGGTACGTTGTTCCGGTTGATATTGCCACTTTAGGAGATGGGCGATCAGGATGATAAGGCGGCTGACGAGTTCATTGCGCTCACGCTTTCCCATGGACTCCAGTTCCTCAATGAGATGCTCTTGATCGATTTCTCCAAATCTACCTTCACGTAGGAGTTGCGCGTGGCGGTCCATCCAGGCGTGATAATCCTGGTGGTAAAGTTCGGATACGGACGGCATGGTGTGCGACTCCTAATGGGCGTTTCTCGACGGTCGGCGAGGTGTGGGGATACGTATTCCTAACTCCAAACGAGGTCGTGTAGCACGCTCGGGTACCCCTATCGATGCGGTTCATGCTCGGGTACGGACGCGGGATCCCTACCTCGTTGCGTCGCACGCCACTTGACGTTCTGGTCAGCCTGCGGTCATCGTCCGATCGGTAATCGGATGCACTTTCTGAACTGGACGGGACGGCTCATGCGCCGGCAATCTACTCGGGGCTACGTCGGTGGCTCGCGGCGGCCTACTTCCTGACGACATCGGAACATCGGTCCCGATCGGGCACAGGTACTTGCCGATGGACAGCAGCTAGGCCAGTGTAGCGTCATCGTGAAGCGTGAGGTTCCCGATCGGGCGTTTTCTGAATCGACTTCGCTCGGAGCGTTTGTGCGCGTGCGACGCAAAGCGAACCGAATGAGCCAGCGCGATCTCGCCGAGCTCGCAGGTGTCGGCATGCGTTTCCTCTCCGAGCTCGAGAGGGGAAAGAAGACGCTGCGCCTGGACTCGGTCAACGCCGTGCTGGCTGTCTTCGGCAAGGCGCTCGGTATCGTCGACGCGACACGCGAGCCGAAGGACCGGGGAGAGGAGATCACGGAGTGATGCGCAAGGGCATCGTCCGCCTGGACGGGCAGCACTCAGGGATTCTCGAGGAGACGGAAAGCGGCAGTCGCTTCACCTACGATCCCGCATGGCTCGCGCGCAACGATGCCGTGCCGATCTCTCTGACGATGCCGCTGCGTCCGGAGCCCTACAGGGCCAAAGGGCTTCTCCCGTTCTTCGAGAATCTCCTGCCGGAGGGCTGGCTCCTGGAGCTTGCGACTGCGAAGCTCAAGATTCCTAAGGACGATGCCTTCGGGCTCCTGCTTGCAACCTGCGCGGATTGCGTGGGAGCCGTCGAGGTCCTGCCCGAGCAGGCCGACTTGTGACCGCGAGCTGCTGGATCTGCCTTGGCAACCTCACTACTGAGGAAGAGTCCTACCACGCCAAGTGCCTTCGCCCCCTCTTTGGTTCGGCCCGTGCGCCCAGCGTCGAGCTCGGGCTCGCGAAGCTCCACACCGCGGGGCTCGCCATGGTGGGGCACACCTCGATCTCAGGGGTCCAGCGGAAGATCTCCGTGGGCCTGTCGAGTGACCGATCGACGCTCCAGGTCGCCATCGAGGGGGGACGCTACCTTCTGAAGCCCGCAAGCCATACATTTCCGCATTTGCCAGAGAACGAGCACGTCACCATGCGCATCGCCGCTCTGGTGGGGATTGAGATCCCTCCCTGTGGCCTGATCCGCCTCGCCGATGGGTCGGTCGCCTACGTGTGCGTGCGGTTCGACCGTCCCGCGGGGGGCGGCAAGCTGCGGCAGGAGGACTTCTGCCAGCTCGCGGAGCGGTCGCCCAAGGAGAAGTACCAGGGTTCGGCGGAGCTTTGTGTTCGGCTTGCGAAGCGTTACGCCTCGGAACCGCTCATCGAGGTGCTGAGGCTCTATCGGCAGCTCCTTTTCGCTTGGTGGACTGGCAACGGCGATATGCACCTCAAGAACTTCTCGCTGCTGACAGGCGGCGATGGGTTGCACCGTCTTTCGCCCGCTTACGATCTACTCTGCACGCGCCTGGTCCTGCCCGAGGACCGGCTTGCGCTGCCGGTGGGCGGCAAGCCCGATGACCTCACCCGACGGTGCTGGCTCGAACCGCGGGCGGCCGAGCGCGTCGTCGGGGGCATCACGGACCATGTCGCAGCAGCGGCCGCGATGGTGGAGCGCAGTGCGTTACCCCAGGAGATGAAGGGGGGGCTTGGGCCCGTCTCCCCGACAGCGTCCAGGAGAAGATTCGCCTACGCCTCGATCGGTAGTCCTCGCCATCGGACAAGAAACTCCGGGGGACGGCACATCGCATCGATGGGGAGGGGGAAGTTGCAAGAGTGCGAAATCGTGGGGAGCTGCGCCAAAAGCTCCCTACCTCGTTGCGTCGCAGGGTGGAGCTACGCCAAAAGCACCCTACCTCGTTGCGTCGCAGGGTGGATCTGCGCCAAAAGCTCCCTACCTCGTTGCGCCACAGGGTGGAGCTGCGCCAAAAGCTCCCTACCTCGTTGCGCCACAGGGTGGATCGGAGACAAGAGCACCCTACCTCGTTGCGTCGCAGGGTGGATCTGCGCCAAAAGCACCCTACTTCGTTGCGACGCAGGATCGATCTGCACAAAAAGCACCCTATTTTGCGGCGTCACAGGGTGGATCGGAGACCAGAGCACCCTATTTTGCGGCGTCACAGGGTGGATCGGAGACCAGAGCACCCTACTTTGCGGCGTCACAGGGTAGCCCGGGGTAACCCCGGGTAGTGTGGTCGCGGGACGCGCTATAACCCTGCTAAACCAAACCCATCTTGAAAACCGCAGTTCTGAACCGGGTCCAAACCGCGCCACCCGCGACCCACCCTGGGCTGATTTGACATGCGTTGATTGGCAGCCCCGAAGGGGCGAATCAAATCAGCCCAGG
>CAITRH010000476.1 GCA_903894755.1 uncultured delta proteobacterium | reverse complement strand
AGTCCTTGGACACTCACGACACCCGCTATCCTGGGCTGGGCATGTCAACGCGGTTTCTTTCGCACCACGCCAAGTGACGCAGGGTTTTTGACAGCCATGGCCTTCTTGCTGCAAAGGAAAGCCCCATGAAAACCCTGTCCGTCGCGATCGTTCAAGGGGGCCCCTCCACCGAAGCCGAGGTAAGTCGCTCGTCTGCCAAAGGGATCTCGCAGGCGCTCCTGCACTCCGGCCACCGCGTCGTCTGCCTCGAGCTGGTCCCCACCCTGGCAGAAACACTGCGCACCGGCGCCTTCGACGTTGTCTTTCCTATCGCCCACGGTGCCGTTGGTGAGGACGGCGCCCTCCAGGGACTTCTCGAGGTTCTCGATATCCCCTACGTCGGCTCCGGAGTCTTGGCGAGCGCCCTTGCCATGGACAAACGCAGGGCCAGGCAGCTCTTTGCCTGCGAGGGACTTCCCCTCGCTCCAGGACTCGCCCTTGCCCGCGGTGACAGTACCTCGCTTGCCCATCGCGTGCGCGACGAAATCGGCAAGGGAGTTGTCGTGAAACCGTCGTCGCATGGGTCCGCCATCGGCGTTCGTCGTATCGAAGCCGACGCCCCGCTCCGTGAAGTCGCCGAAGCCCTGAAGGACGTCTGGCTCCTCGACCCCATCGCACTCGTAGAACACTTTGCCAAAGGGCGAGAGATCACCTGCGGAGTGCTCGACCTCGACGAGCCCGTGGCGTTTTCTCCCACCGAGATCGTCGCCCCCCACGACGATTTCTACACCTATAGAGCGCGCTATGCCGCTGGACGGAGCCAGCACCAATGCCCTGCCGCTCTTTCGGAATCCCTCACCAAGCGCGTTCGCGATATCGCTGTCGCTGCCCATCGCGCCCTCGGCTGCCGAGACCTTAGCCGCGTCGACTTCGTCATCGGGGACCTCGAGGACCTCGACTGCATCACGCTCCTCGAGGTCAACACACTCCCTGGATTCACATCGACCAGCTTGTATCCCGAAGCCGCAGCCGTCGCAGGCTTCCCCATTCACGAGCTCTGCGAAGCCCTGGTGCAGAAGGCCTATGCGCGCGGACCTACCCCGCGGCACGCTCCTCTTCCGCTCCCCTAGGCCTCCGTCGTTGCAAGAGGAGCCTCGCCTAACAAGCGAAGCTCCTCACTCACTTTCCGCAAATACCGCTGCTTCTCGTGAAACGGCAAGAACGCGCTCTTGAAACCGCTCAAAATGATCTGATGCAAGTCCTTCAATGACAGTCCCATCTGCGTGTGGCAAAGCCATAGCTCCTTGGATACGGTCGTGTCCGTCATCAGCCGGTTGTCCGTATTCACCGTCACGCGCAGCCCGAGGTCCAAGTAAAGCTTCAATGGATGGCTCGCAAGCGTCCTTATCGCGCCTGTCTGTACGTTGGACGATGGACAGCACTCGAGCACAATCCGGTGGTCGTTTACGTAGTGGAGCAGGTCGCCGTTCTCGCGCAATCGACAGCCATGCCCAATGCGGTGTGCCCCGCAGACATGGATCGCCTGCGCTACCGACTCCGGACCGTACGCCTCGCCCGCATGGATGGTCACATTGATGTTGTTGTCACGCACCAACTGGAACGCCGCCCGATGGTGCTTGGCAGGGTGATCGTACTCCGCACCTGCCAGATCGAACCCGACAACACCTCGGTTCTTGTATGCCACCGCCAGCTCCGCCATCTCAAGGGAGCTCTCGGCAGACACATTGCGTATGCCGCAAATGATGACGTTCGACTCGATGCCATACCCGTCATGTGCCGCTTTGAGCCCGTCCAGCACCGCCTCGACCACACTGGTCAACTTGAGGCCTCGACGCGTGTGAAGCATTGGGGAGTAGCGAACTTCCATGTAACGCACACTCTCCCGCGCTGCGTCCTCCCCGAGCTCGTAGGCGCTGCGTCTCAGCGCCTCCTCGGTCTGCATCACCGACAAGGTCACGTCGAAGGCTTTCAGGTAGTCGACCAGCGAACCACAGCTCTCGCCGATGTGCATGGCAGCCCGAAGTCCATCCGGGTCTCGTGCGGGAAGCTCGATGCCTTGTTGTTCTGCCAAGTCAAGGATCGTCCCGATCCGCAGAGACCCGTCCAGATGAACGTGTAGGTCCGTCTTGGGAAGTTTCTCAATCAACGCGAGTGCAACAGGGGGCGGGACCGAGGATACCATCGAGCTCGATGCGTAGCACGGTCAGGTCCGTGGCGGGCGAGCCATCACTTTTCCCAACAGTAACGCTTCCTCCGCGAACCGAGCGATTTCGACGGAAAGCCGTTGCCTTTCGCGATCTCACAGCTTTGGGGCATGCAGGCAAACCTCGTACTCCTTGTAGTAATTTTACTACAGACACCCCCCACCGCCTCCCCCTATGTCCCGTGCCTGGAGGTCTCTCGATGTACATGCGATGGAAATGGAACACGAAGTGGCACTGGGGTCCCTCGTCTTCAGCCATGGGGCATCTTTAGCCATGGCTCACAGGAGTGCGCGAGCACCACGCGCGGGGTACAGATGGCACGGCAAAATGCTGGGGCGACACCACGGCCGCGATCTTCGCGGTGGTGTGGCGCGCCTCTTGGTCGAGCGCAGGCGCCTCGAGCAGATCAAGTCGGACTTCATCAACCGGGCTGGCCACGAGCTCCGGACACCGCTGGCGACCATCGGGCTCGTGGCCGGTATCCTAGAGGAGGGCGGTACGCCGATGGAGTTGGCCGAGTACTGGCGTATCCTCAACGAGGAATTGGAGCGGCAACGTGTCTTGGTCGAGAATCTATTGGTCTTCGCTCGCATGGACGCGGGCTTGTTCGAGATTGGGCGGGTCCCGGTGGACATGACCTTGTCGTCCTTCGTGGCTCCCGACCTGCCCCTCGTGCTGGGCAACAGGGACTATCTGCGGCAAGTCGTGCTCCATCTGCTCACCAATGCGGTCAAGTTCACCCCAGCCAACGGTCGGGTGACGCTGCGGGTGGAGGCTGTGGAGGCTGTGGAGGCGGGTCGCGGCTCGTGGGTCGTGGCACAGGTGACCGATACCGGACTGGGAATCCCCCCAGAAGACATGCCCCACCTCTTTGAGCGGTT
>CAITRH010000475.1 GCA_903894755.1 uncultured delta proteobacterium | reverse complement strand
CGAAGACGATTTTCCTTGCCCGAACGGGCAAGGAAGATGTCGAGGGAGAGGGGGGCTGGGGGGGGTGAGGTCCGCGGTTCGGACCTGCGGGTCTCCAGATGGGTTTGGTTTAGGAAACGACGTGGCTGCTGGGAGCATCGGAGCGCCCATGGCTATTCAACTAGGCGAACACGCCCCCGACTTTTCCCTTCCATCGGCCACCGGCACCTCGGTCTCCCTCGCGGACTTCCGAGGCAAACGCACGGTGGTTCTATTTTTCTACCCCAAAGACGAGTCCCCAGGCTGCACCGCCGAAGCGTGCGCGTTCCGTGACGCCAACGGTGAGTTCGCCGAGGCCGGCGCCGAAGTCATCGGTGTCAGCTCCGACTCCGCTAAGTCGCACCAAAAGTTCGCCGACAAACACAAGCTCCCCATGACCCTCCTCAGCGACGAGTCCGGTGAGGTCCAGACCAAGTACGGCGTCCGCTCCCTCTTCGGACTGCTCCCAGGACGCGTCACCTTCGTCATCGACCGCGGCGGCATCATTCGTTACGTCTTCGACTCGCAGCTCCGCTTCAATCGCCACGTCGAGGAGGCCCTGCGCGTCGTGCGTTCTCTCGAATCCGGTCAGGCCTCCACAGGCTAGGACGTGCCCCGCAAGTTCACGCTATAGAGCCCCATGCTCGACGACCGTCTCCGCGAGTGCCTCACCTTCGACGATGTGCTCCTCCTCCCCGCCTACACCGAGATACTCCCCCAAAATGTCGACCCGCGAACCCGCCTCGCTCGCGGCCTCGACCTCCAAATCCCCCTCGTGAGCGCCGCCATGGACTCCGTCACAGAGGCCCGCACCGCCATCTGCATGGCCCGCGAAGGAGGTATCGGGATCCTCCACAAGAACCTCCCCATCGCCGAACAGGCCCGCGAGGTCGAACTGGTCAAACGCGCCGAGAGCGGCATGATCATCGACCCCGTCACGGTCCGCCCCACCCAGTCGCTCCGGTCGGCCCTCGAAGTCATGCGCGAGCACAACATCTCCGGGGTCCCCGTCACCGAGGGCCTCACCCTCGTCGGAATCCTCACCGCTCGCGACATCCGCTTCGAGACCAAACTCGATCAGCCGGTCAGCGCCCTGATGACCCGTGAGCTCGTCACGGTCCCCCCAGGCGTCTCCGTCGACCACGCCAAACAGCTCCTCCACAAGCACCGCATCGAAAAGCTCCTCGTCGTCGAGGACGGTAAGCTCGTCGGACTCATCACCATCAAGGACATCCTCCAAGCCGACCGCTTTCCCAACGCCGTCAAAGACTCCAAACGACGTCTCCGCGTCGGCGCCGCCATCGGGCCAGGGCCAGACCGCCACGACCGAACCGCCGCCCTCGTCGCCGCAGGAGTCGACGTGCTCGTCATCGACACGGCCCACGGCCACTCCAAGGGAGTGCTCGACGCGGTCACGGCCACCAAACTCGATTTCCCAGGGGTCGTCGTCATCGCAGGTAACGTCGCCACCGCCGAGGGGACCGAAGCCCTGATCCATGCCGGCGTCGACGGTGTCAAGGTCGGAATTGGCCCGGGAAGCATTTGCACGACGCGGGTCGTGGCCGGCGTGGGAGTCCCGCAGATCACCGCGGTCACCGATTGCGCTCGGGTGGCCGATCGCTTCGATATCCCCATAGTGGCCGACGGCGGGGTGAAGCATTCGGGCGACATCACCAAGGCCCTTGCCGCGGGGGCCAGCACAGTGATGATTGGATCGCTCTTCGCCGGGACCGATGAAGCTCCTGGCGACCTTGTGCTCTACCAGGGACGCAGCTACAAGGTATACCGCGGCATGGGATCGCTTAGTGCCATGAGAAAAGGCTCCAAAGACCGTTACTCGCAAGGCGGGACCGCCAACGAGAAGCTGGTACCTGAGGGCATCGAGGGACGGGTTCCACATCGCGGCTCGCTTGCATCGATTGTGTACCAGATGGTTGGCGGGCTTCGCGCCGGCATGGGATACACGGGGTGCATTAGTATCCAGGAGCTACGCACCAAGGCCAAGTTCATACGCGTGACTGCACAAGGACTCCGAGAGAGCCATGTGCACGACGTGATCATTACAGAGGAAGCCCCCAACTACAACCGAGGCTGATTGCGGTCATGCGTCTGGTGACCGCGGCTTGGCTGGGCCGAATGCGCTACGGCGACGCGCACGCATTGCAAGAAACGTTGTTGCAGGCGCGAATGCGAGGCGATATCGGCGACACGCTGCTTTTGCTGGAACACGAGCCGGTGATCACGCTGGGACGGGGCGCGGACCGGTCGCACGTGATGATTTCGCCCGAGCAGCGGACACGCCTAGGGATCGAGCTTTATGACACGGGGCGAGGCGGGGATGTCACCTATCATGGGCCAGGACAGCTTGTGGCGTATCCTATTTTCGACCTTGCCCCCGACCGATGCGATGTACGTCGTTATGTTGCCGACCTGGCGCGTGTGATGGTGGGGTTGGCGGGCGAATTTGGGGTAGGGGCAGGAGTCCTGGATTCGAAGTTGGTGGGGGTTTGGGTCGACTTGGACAGTCCGCAGGTGTGGCCTGAGAGTCCAGGGACACGGCTCGCCAAGCTTGGAGCGATTGGAGTACGGCTGTCGCGATGGGTGACGATGCACGGGTTTGCGTTCAACGGGTCGACCGATCTGTCGGGGTATCGATGGATTGTGCCGTGTGGGATTGCGGACAAAGGGGTGACGTCGCTCGTTTCGTTGGGGGTGGAGGTGCCGCCGGTGGAGGAGTTGGCAAGAAGAAGCGTCGGTTTTTTCGAGCGGGCGTTCGAGGCGGACATCACGTGGGCAACTGGGGAGCAAGTTGAGGAGCTGGTCGCAAAGCGGTGA
Source organism: uncultured delta proteobacterium (assembly GCA_903894755.1). Lineage (GTDB taxonomy): Bacteria > Myxococcota_A > Polyangia > Polyangiales > Polyangiaceae > CAITRH01. The sequence goes on along the minus strand of CAITRH010000475.1, from coordinate 5,828 downwards.
CTGTCGGGATGCTGGAGTAGTGGCTAGGAGTCCGCCTTCGGGTCGATGCCCAGGGCCCGCAGCATCGCCGCGAGCTGTTCCGCTCGAGCCTGTGCCGCCTTAGTGCGCTCGCGTTCCTCTTCAGCGCGCCCGTGTTCCACGTCAGCGCGCTTGCGTTCCACGTCAGCTCGCCCGCGTTCCACGTCAGCGCGCTCGCGTTCCTCTTCAGCGCGCTCGCGTTCCTCTTCAGCGCGCTCGCGTTCCTCTTCAGCGCGCACCAGTGCCGCCTTAGCGCGCCCGCGTTCCACTTCAGCGCGCCCGCGTTCCTGCTTCGCCCACTCCACCCCAGTCGCTACCAGCGAGCCATCGGGATGCGTCCAACGTAGCCACACGTCCCGGAACCCCTCGTAAACCCCATCCCAGAGCGCCACACCGAGCCCCACGCTCGGAAAGAACGCACGCTGCATCGTCACGTACCGGTTCCCTCGCAGCTCGAAAACCCGCAGCATCGGATCGCCATAGAGCCCCTGCGGATCCCAGACGACATAATGTTTCACCTTCAGCTGGGCATAACGCTGCTTCTTGCTCGACAGCTCCGCCCCCTCGCGGTTCGAGATCACCTCGATGACAACATCGGGAGGCTTGCCCATCTCCCAGAAAAAGTACGTACGATGCTCCTTTTCCCACAGGTCGTCCGCAAGGGCCACGTCCAGGCTCAGGAAAACATCGGGGACAATCGGCGGCTCCTTCGGCGTCGAGAACATCCCAACATTGGCAGCGGCCACGAAGGTCCGCGGCAGTCCGTCTGCGTCGAGCGGTGGCCCTGACCAACTTGTGTAAATGGGCTCCGTCAGCAGACGCTGCTGCTTTTCTGAGGCAAAGTTGTCCACCGGGGTGTCGTCCTCCGTCACGATTGCCGACACATCGGGCCGTTCGAGCCCCACCGTTGAAGGCGAGGGAAAAACCTTGGCGGCGACGTTCATGCCGGCGAGCATTCCCTCGCACCAGGCCTGTGTCAAGGACCGCTTCCCCTCCTTCCATGTCGGACATGCCGAAAAATGCTTGACCTCGGCCCGTGAAGGGGCTCTCATCAAAACATGCCTATGACAACTGATGTCTTCACCATGCCCATCGATGAACTCCGTAAGCGCGTGGCCCAGGTCCTCGTGCTGATCGTTCAGATCGATGAGCTGCTTCCAGGGTTGGTCGAACTGACCACCGAGGGACGCCAGCACGCGTCCCGCTTCCGGGACGGCGAGGCCGAGGCGCTCAAGGGACTGCTCGACATTGCCGACGAGAAACCAGCGTTCTTCGAGGTTCTAGCCGACAAGGACGGAGGGGGCGATCCCACCAAGTTCGAGCCGGACGGGATCCGCGACCGGCTCGAGCGGACCATTATCCTAGGACCCGTGGTCAAGGAGGCCGAGGCTCTCACCAAGCCACTGAGCGACACTGTGCTCCACCTCACGACCCTGACCAAGCCGGTGCTGCTGGCCATGTACGCTATTGTCAAGCCGCAGGCGAAAAACAACGTTGCGATTGCAACCTTGGCGAGGCCGATCCTCGACCTCTACCAGGCCGTCGGACGGGCCGCAGCAGCGAGTCGGAAAAAGAAAACCGCCCCCACGGACTGAATCCGCCGCAGCACCGCGGCCTCGTCCGGGGTGACCCCACTCAACCTGCCCCAAAGGGGAGACCTTCTGCCCCACAGGGGAGACCTTCTGCCCCACAGGGGAGACCGTCTCCCCCGAAGCGAAGACCGTCTGCCCCACAGGGGAGACCGTCTCCCCTGAAGCGAAGACCGTCTGCCCCACAGGGGAGACCTTCTGCCCCACAGGGGAGACCTTCTGCCCCACAGGGGAGACCGTCTCCCCCCAGGGGAGACCGACTGCCCCGAGGGACGTCGGGGTCGCTGTTTTCGGCTGGGGGGGGCCCCACATGTGATGAACTCCCTCCACCGTGCCGCGTTTGCGCGCTACGCTCCTGCTGTGTCAGGCCGAAACGAAGACCGCCGCCCCTCTCCCATCGCCCTTGCGAACGACCTCCTCGACGGCCGTAAGCGCCCCTCGGTCCCCCTTCTCCTGGAGGCCATCGCGCGGGTAAATCCGACGGGGCACGTGTTCGAGGCCCGTGAGCGCGACCGACGCTACCAGCTCAAAGCGAAGTTGCAGAGCCTCCTTCTTCGTCGGTTCCAGGACGCTCTCGAGCTCGTTGCGGAGAGCCCCGACCTGGTGCTGATCCGCTCGCGCCACGACGCGGGCCCGTCCACCCATGCGGTTCTCGAGACGCTTGACGACGACGCGCGGTCGTGGGTCCGATTGCAGCTCGATCTGGCAGCCCCGGAGTCGCCGCCGGAAGCATTGCGCCCGAGGTCCGGGCGCGGGCCTGCGACGGTCGACGAGGATGCGCTCCACCTCGGGAATCGAGCGCTTCAAGAGTATGATTTCGAGCAAGCGCGGCGCATGTTCGAAAAGGCCGTCGCAGGGGACGGGAGCGCAGCCAGTGCGGGCGCGTTGCTGTCCCTGCTCGTCGATGTGCTGGGACTCGATCAGGATGCATCGGATGCCTATTTGCGACTGGCGACGCAAGCTCGCAACGATCCGGAGGTCGTGGTGCTGGCGGCGGTCGCGTGGGTCCGGCTTGGCCAATGGCAGCAGGCCCTGCGCGCCGTCGAACCGCTGGGGCTCGCCCGCGCTGAAGATGTGATCGTCGACCTCGCACGCGCCGCATTGACTGCCGACGATGCGGACACGGCCCGGGCTGCTCTGTTGGCGCTGCGTTCGCGGACCCCGTCGCCCTCTGCGCTCCGAGGGCTGGACGAGGGGCTCGCGCAGCTGCGCGACCGGCAGTGGGAAGCGCGAAAAGGGGACGTCGCCTCGTGCCTCGAGACGGGGCGTTTCGACGAGGCCACAAGGCAAGTAAAGGAATTCCTCGCGAAGCATCCCGACAGCCTTCCGGCGAGGCGCACGCTCGAGGAGGCGGCTGCGTTGCGCCGTGTGAAAGAAGCCACAGGGCTCGTGGAGCAAGCCTCGGCGCTGGCGTCGCGTGGTGAGGACTCGCTGGCGCTGGGGCTTCTCGTCCGCGCGCTCGGGGGCGGACTGCAGGGAACTGACAGAGAGCACGCCCTTTCTCTCAAGCACGATATCGAGCAGCGGCAGCGCACGCAGCAGCGTGAGGCGCGGGTCTCGGAGACGACAGCAGCGCTCACCAGCGACCTTCCCAAAGGGCTCGCGCTGTACCTGGGCCTGGACGACCAAGCGCGCGCTGCGGTCCGCGAGCGCAGCGACAGGGTGCACCTTGGTTGGCTCGAGTCGATGGTGGCACATGGAACGGGGGCGAAACGCGCCATCGAAGCCGTCAGGGCGCTGGCTCGGGCCATCGATCGCGGTCCGAGCGTGGGGCTCGTGTCGCTTTTGGAGCCCTTCGAGCGCGACCTCGACCCCATCGAACAGGCCCGGACACTGCTGGCTCTGTCGCGCGACTGCCTCCATGCAGACAGGGAGCGGACCCTCGACGAACGCCTGCGGCTCGCGTCGGAGGCGCTGGAGGCCGGAAACCTCGAGTCCGTCACCCGCTTGCTCGATCCGGAAACGCGCGTAGGCATGACGAGCGCTCAGCGCGCTTCGGCAACACAGCTGCTCGCCCAGGCAGATGCAAGGGCAAGGGGGCGAGCTTTCCACGATGAACTCGATGGACTGATCCGCAGCGGACGACTCATCGAAGCGCGGCGCAAATTGATCGACTTGGGCGGGCCCACCGAGAGAGATGGAAAACTCTGCACCAACCTGGAGAAGACCGTCGCACTGCAATGGAGGATCAGCGTCGACGTAGTCACAGATGGGGGGAGCGCGGCCGCTCCGCCGGAAGACACGTTTCTCGACCTCGACTTGCAGGGCGCGGGCGAGACCGAGTGCCTCCTATCTCGGGATGGCGCGTGGGTTTTCCTCCTGTCCATACGACAGCAGTGGGTCTTCATTCGTCAAATCGATACTTCGACCGGCGAGGTCCGTACGCGCGTCGTGCTCCACACGCCGATGACGCTGACCGATCCGACGGTCCACGTTGACGGCGAGAGCCTGCACATCATTTCGCCCCGCGCTTATCTGGAGATGTCGATCGTTCGCTGGACCATCGAGCGCTGGGTGTCCATCGAGGCGCTGCTCGGCGAGTCGCGTGTCGTCGAGGGCATCTCTCTTGCGCCGGGAGGGCGTTACCTTTGGATCTCCCGTCGTCACGTCGAGCAGAATTTCGCGGCGAGCCGGCTGGGGGTATTGGACATTCATACGAACAAGATACTCGAACAAGGGGTATCCCGTTGGGCCTACCAGGCTTATGGCACCGACGACCCCTGCGTGGTCTCGAAGCGAGAGGGGCAGCAGAGGGCCGAGTTCGACGTCCTGCAGCCCCGGGGGACTGGGACCTGGCCGGTGGCGCTACGCACGGGGGTGTCGGTCGTGGCCGCCGGTTCGAGTCCCGAAGGGGCCCTCGCCCTACTGGGCATGAATGACAGCCCCGGCGACTCGGCCCTCGAGCTCCAGGTTGTGTCCCAGGTCGTGCCTCATCAGGGGGCGGGGACGGCGACGCGGATTCGCGATGCCGATACGGAGTTCATCTGCTCGATGGCCACCTCGCGCCGTTTTGCCCGTATCTTCATCGTGTTCCAGGACTTCGAGACGCGGCAATGGATCGCGGCCTGTCAGGGGGGCGTTGCGGGGCTGGCGGAGTTTGCGCGGGAGCGCTTTCCCAGGGATGCAACCCTGGTACAAGACGCGGGGGCGCAGCGCGTGTTTGCACTCCGACTGGGCGAGCGGGGCATCAAGCTGGTCGAGGTCGGAAAATCGCTGCCAGGGTTCGAGCTGGGCGAGGGGCAAGACGTGACAGGAAGTTGGGACCATCGCGTCCCGGGCGGCACTCGTTGCGACAACGCGCCAATGACCCCCGAGGAGTTGCGCGAAGCTGCCGAGGAACAGGCCAATCGATCGGATGACGCTGTCGGGCGAGACCTCGACAGCGCGCTGGCCGCCCTGGTGCTTCCTCGAAGGCGATCGTGGAATACGAACGAGAAGACTGCGTTGGAGCTGGATCCGCTGTCGCGTCTCTACGCCGCCAAGGACGCCTCGCTGGACCATGACTGGGCGCGCGTTCGGAGTCTTCTCGTCGACACGGATCCAGGGGAACTTCCAGACGTGAACCGACGTCATTTTCACTGTTTGCTGGGGCGGTCCTTGATCTACGCGGGGGATACGGATGCGGCCTTTCAGGAGTTGTTGAAGGCCCGCGACCATCCGGGCAAGTGCCAGTTGGATCCCTGGCTGCGGGTCGTCGAGCCCCTCCCGGAAGTCGACACGTGCCTAGCGCATCACTTGCGTCGGCTTGTGGGGCAGGCCGACGCCCGCATCAAGGCTCGGGATTTCCGTGGTGCGGTCGACGTGCTTGCGGGCCGACGCGCGTGGCAATGCAACGAACCGCAGGTCTTGGCCCGTCTGGCCGAGGCTCTGCTCTGGGGCGTGGCCAAAAGGGGACCGGAACGGTTCACCAAAGCCATCGGGCTCGCCTCGTTTCTGGTGAGCACCCACCGCCACACGGGGGATGTCCCGTCCTTGCCCCTCGGCCCCATATGGACCACGGACCGAATGACGGACCTGGTTTCCCGTGCGAAGCGCTGGCTGGAAGAAGCGGAATAGAACACTCGCGTCAAGAACCGCTGCTGCTAAACCACGCCCATCGCGAAACCCGCAGGTTCCGAGCCGCGGACCTCACCCCCCCAGCCCCCCTCTCCCTCGACATTTTCCTTGCCCATGCGGGCAAGTAAAATCGTCTTCGAGCGAGGGGGGAGGAGAGCCACTTGT
>CAITRH010000474.1 GCA_903894755.1 uncultured delta proteobacterium | reverse complement strand
CTCCAAACGAGGGAAGACCCTGAAGCGCGCTCATGCTCGAACGACGGCTTCACGGGGCCATCGAGATCGGCGGTCAAGGATCCACCGTTCAAATGGTCGCCCCGCCAGCGGTCTAAGTTGAGTGGGGCGGGTCGCTGTAGGGGTTTCATCGTGGGCGGTCGTACGGGTCTCATTGCACGCCAACGGTGTAAGGGTCGCAAGGGTCACGCGACGTCTAGTGGTCCTTGGACTCGTGGGGAGCGTTCTTTTTCTCATGGGAACGCTGGGGACCGCAGGACAACCTTGGGAGGCGGTCTGGGCAACGCTGGTCACAGGAGTGCTGGCCCTCGCACTCGGAGCTGCGTCGCCACTTCTCGAAGCTCCTCTGCGTCAAGAGCGGGGCGAATGGCTCGACGCGTTCACACGGGCCCGCGGGGCGCTTGACCGGGCCGAGCCTGACGAAGCGATCCGCTTGGTGCTCGAGACCTTGCAAGAGCCCACCGGCTCGTCAGCGACAGAACTATGGACCCTGGCCCCGCTCGAAGTGCGCACCGTCGATGCTGCAGGCTATCTCCATGTGCGCGTAGCCGCCGAGGGACCAGGCGTGACGTTCGACGTGGTCCGGGTTGCATCGGAGCAGCCCGAGGCCACGCTGCGGAGCGAGGTCCTCGATGCGCTGGTGGTACGTCGCCCAGAGGTGAGACCTCTTGCCCGCTGGATGGCGGATCGCAAGGCTTTTGCTGCGGTGGTCGTCACGCGAGCGGGACAAGCGGAAGGCCTTCTGGTTTTGCCACGAGGAAGGCGTACAGAGCCACTGGCACTGGAAGAGGCGAGTGCGTTGAAGGAGCTGGCCGATCATCTTGCCTCCGTGTGCCACGCAAGGGGAGCCTACGAAGCGGGGCTTGAGCGCGAGCGGGTCCTGCGAGGACATCTTGGGAAAGTCGAAGATCAGGTAGAACGTCTTCAACACGAGCTTGCAACGCATTTTGGACGCAGTGGGAACGCGGCGTGGTGGTTGGCGGGGTCAGCGCGGGTGGCGTATTCGGCGTCGTCGCACTTTGCGCTAGGGGCGCTCGAGCGGAGGATGGCCGCAGGGGCACCAGTGGCCTTGGTAGCCCCGGTGGGGGTGGATCCAGTTGCCGTGTTGGCGCGTGCCCACATGGAATGCGCACGCAGGAACGAGCCTTTTGTGGTGGTGGACGGGACCGCGAGCCGCCAGCACGATCTTGCCAGGTGGCAGAGGCAAGAGAGCTCGCCGCTGGGGTTTGCCGATCAAGGGACTCTGGTCTTGCTCGATGGTGCGGCGCTTCCCCTCGACGTGCAGCGGCTGATCGCAGGGGCGCTCGCGGAACGACGTCCGCCTTGGGAGCAGCCCGCACCGCTGGATGTGCTGTTGGTGCTGACGGGGTCGACGGTTCCAGTGGACCTTGTGGTTCAGGGGCGTCTCGACGCGGGGCTGGCGTCACGGTTGAGAGAAGCGGAGCCGGTGGTACTGCCGCGCCTGCGGGAGCGTCCTGAGGACCTGCATGCACTGTTTACAGAGCGTCTTGCACGCGAGGGGCTTCGAGCTCGGGGACGGCCGGTGGGGATTGACCCCCATGCGTTCGCTCGGTTTGTGG